>JAHFIW010000021.1 GCA_023246195.1 bacterium | reverse complement strand
AGGGCGGAACGCTCCGAACCGTGTAATGAGATTTCCCGCGTTCTCACATTCGCCTAAATGGAAAACCGCCTCGCATATGACGAGGCGGTTTTGATTTTACGCAAAAAAAAAGAAGACAAGCGTCCCCTTTCTTCAGTTCACGTTCTTGGAATTCTCAGCACTTACCTCAGCCACGGTTGCGGCGATGAATGCCAGGTCCTCCTCAAAACTTGCCAGTCTGACATTCACCCGTTCGACGGACCGCAGCGCATCGGCAAGCTTTCGCCCGCTCTCCCCTGCGGTGCCGACATCAGTGCCGTCCGTGTGGCAAATGACCTCGGCTTGCAGCAGTTCTTGCGCAAGGCAGGCGATGCACTCATCGGCGGAATCAAGCGAGACCAGCCGGAAGGCAATGCTCTTATGCGCAGACGACTCTCGCAACATGGGCAGGTGCAAACGTGCCGCGAGCAACTGCCGGCGGATGCATTCCGCGCGATCCATAAAGTCCGCACGTACCTCGAGGATCCGCTGCTGCGTCACGCCGCGAAGTTCCACCGACTCCGCGATCAGCGCCAGCCGCGAAAACCATCTCGCCGAAACTTCGATGACCCTTGAAGGATCGCTTTCGGCCAAGATGCGATGCGCTTTCAGCGCCGTGCCGAGAATGTGCAAGCATCGGATCTCGTACGCATACGACGCGCCTCCCGACGACAGCTCGGTGGCACGCGACCAGATCCGGTTCCGCAGCGAATCCACGCTGGCGATGCGTTCCAGGGCCATCTCCACGTACACCCTGACCAATGCCGGCAGTTCCTCGTTACGCATCGCGCACATCTGCTCGATGACGTCGAGCGTATGATTCACGTCCTGTTCGATCTGCAACACCTCACGCGGCCACTTCTGGCGCTCGCGAGCGACTGCCTTCACCATTCTTATGCAAGACGCCGTCAACCGGACCGCGTCTTCGGTCATGCGCCTGCACACGTCCCTGAGATGTACCGGATTCCGAAACTGCGGCGCATCGACAGCCAGCCTTGTCGCATGTCGCGTACGCGCCCACAACGCAGGCAACCGCAAGGCGATGCCACGGCTGATTTCACGCTTTGCACGCATATCGCCCCAAGGGACGACGTAGAGCAGAACGTACAGGCAAACGTAACAGCAGATTACGAACTCCAACAGTCCGACAGTCCACAGGACGATATTTGACCACATGAGGCTCTCCCTATTCCGACAAAAAAAAAGAACGACCTGCCTCGGTGGCAGGCGGTCATTGTAGTCGGAAGTATCGCCATGTCAACAGCAAAAAACCGGCCCATGCGGACCGGCTTTTTACTGCAGCGCGATATGTTCCCAAGGAAACTCGTCTCGGCCAAAGTGGCCGTAGGCGGCGCTGGGCCTATAGATGGGACGCCTAAGCGACAGGCGCTCCATGATGGATCGCGGACGGAAGTCGAAATGCTGCCTGAGATAGTCGGAGACGTCCCTGCCTTCGCCCGAAACGGCACGGAGCATGACCGGTTCTTCCTTGCCGATGGCGTAGGCTACCGAGACCAGGCAATTCTTGGCGATGCCGTTGGCTACCAGATTCTTTGCGGCAAAACGGGCCATGTACGCGCCAGAGCGATCGACCTTCGTCGGATCCTTGCCGGAGAACGCTCCCCCGCCGTGAGGAATCAGGCCGCCATAGGTATCGACCATCAGCTTGCGACCGGTGAGGCCGGTATCGGCAGAGAAGCCGCCACGGACGAAGGCGCCGGTGGGATTGAAGAGGACTTTCACGTCGGCCATGTCGCCGACGGCAGGGCTGATGAGATGCCGGACGATGAGCTTGCGCATTTCTGCATGCGCCATGTCTTCACGGTGCTGGGCGGAAACGATCACGGTGGTGACGCGACTGCCGTCCATGGTGACCTGCGTCTTGCCGTCGGGACGCAACCAGGAAAATTCGGGATGATTGCGACGAAGGTTGGTGAGTCCCCAGGCGAGGCGGTGCGCGAGCACCACGGGCATCGGCAAAAATTCAGGCGTCTCGGCCGTGGCATAACCGTACATGACGCCCTGATCTCCGGCACCGCCGGTATCAACGCCCCGCGAGATGTCCGGCGACTGCTCTTCAATGTTGGTAAAAACGTCGAGGTCGTCCTGATAACCGATCTCCCGATATACGCGAAGCGCGATTTGGGCCGGGTCGACTTCGGCCGTGGACGAAACTTCACCGCCGATCATGAGCGCGCCATGGGAGCCAAAAGCCTCGATAGCCACGCGACTGGCGGGGTCACGCGACAAATAGGCGTCCAAAATCGCGTCGGCGATCTGGTCGCAAACCTTGTCGGGATGACCTTCAGTTACGGATTCGACCGTTTTCATTGCTTTCTTGTGCCTTTTTCAAGGCAAAAAATACGCGCATACCTTAGCCCATCGTCCATTTTGCGGCAAGCCCATTTCCGATTTGATGACACTTGACAACTTTCGCGATTTCGTTGACGGCACTTCCCCGACTGCTACCATTGCACTGATGAATGTCATCCTCTCATACTGAGAGCGGTCGCACGCACGTTCATTTCGATCAGCAGACGGGCACGCATTCCGCGCCGCCCTCATCCGCTGACAACCGCCCTCTCACAACCCGGAGGTTACGATGCAAAAGAAATCGACCCGAAAGCATGGCGCCAAGCGCCTGCAGCATATCGCGCGGGCTCTGCGCGATTTTGCCAAGGTCTACAACAACCACAAGATGTGCCCCTTGATGCACGATCTGCTGCGGGTGCTCTACCCCAGCGCCGCCATCAAGGACAAGCGCCGCGTGCTGAGCAGGAGGATCAAGAAGTACCAGATGTTCCAAAAGGAGCATCCGGACTTCAACCTCCCGGAGCTGATCCTGCGCAAGGGCAAGGACGGCACCATGATCGGCGTGCCCGAGGGAGTCCTCGAGCAGCTCGCGGAATTCCGCACCGACGTGGACAAGATCCGCAAGGCAAAGGGCATCATCGTGACGGCCGCGCAGTTCGGCGCAGTGCTGAACACGAGCGTCTGGCACGCCCTCAAGCGCTACGCCGAGTACATGGGCTACGAACTCGTCGTGCTCCCGATCAAGTACGGTCCGATCAAGACCGTCTACCAGAAGGAGCTCGACAAGCGCGTGCTGACCTCGACGTTCGACGAGGAACTGAAGGGTTACATGCTGTTCGAGGATACGCTCCTCGCCGACGGCATGATCAACCTGAACACGATGCGCCTGCGGCCGACGCTCACCTGCTTCATCCCGGCAGCGGTCGGCCAACGCGGCTACAACGTCTCGCAGATCTTCGCTGCGCCGAAGCTGGAGCTCGTGCACCTGCCACGGCTGATGCACGACTACCCGAAGGCGGCGATGACGACGGGCGCGGTGACGCACCCGAGCTACAACGTCGACAATCTCGGTCAGCAAGATCGCACCGGCGCGATCGCGGCGGCGGAACACACCTACGCGGCGATTGTCCTGGAGTTCTCCAGCAAGAAGACGTTCCACTTCCGCCAGCTGCTGGCGACCAAGGAGGGCGAATTCTACGACATCGATCCGATTCGTGGCGGCGCGCTCTACGTGACGCCCGAGAAGATCGAACACCGACCTGACGCCGTGAATACCGCCTATCTGGGCGATTATCACGCCGGCAAGACGCATCCCGACGTCAAGGAAGTCACCTTCGGCGACGGGCAGATGCTCCAGACGCTCAAACCGAAGCACGTCATCCTCGGCGACCTGTTCGACGGGGACAGCATCTCGCACTGGGACGAGACGAACGCCTCCCGTCGGACCTACAAGTCCACGATGGGGACGAACTTCGTCGAAAAGGAGCTCAACCTGCTCATCAGCGAGCTCGAGTGGATGCATGCGCAGCTGCCGGGTGCCGAACTCGACGTCATCGCGAGCAACCACAACGAGTTCCTGAAGGGTTACCTCGAGCGGAAGCGCTGGGTGGACGATCCGCCCAACCTGCGTTTCTGCGCCGACCTCTTCGATGACCTGCAGCAGGACATGATCCGGCGCAAGCTGGAGCCGCAGGACGTCGAGGCGCAAGATCCGGTGAACTTCTGGATCGACAAGCACGCGCCTTTCGCGAAGACGTTTGGCCGCAAGGACAAGCTCCTTCTCCCGGAAGGTCCGGACAGCAAGAAGATCAACTGCTCCTTCCATGGCGACGTCGGACCGGGCGGCCCTCGCTCATCCCTGGAGTCGTTCCGCGGATGGAACCAGTGGACGATCACCGGTCACGGCCACTCGGCCGCGATCCTGGGTCCGTCCTGGCGCGTCGGCACGATGACGCACCTGATCGAGCACTACGTGAACGGTCCGAGCACGAAATGGACCCACACCCACGCGTTCATCTTCGAGAACGGTCAGCGTCAGCTGATCAACATCGTGAACGGCGCGTGGCACGGTCAGCGCAAGCAGCGTCCCAAGAGCGCGGGTCTCGGCTCGCCGGGCACTTCGTCAACGAAGACGAAGCGCAAGTCGACCCGCCCCACCAGGCGCAAGTCGACCCGCACCGTCAAGCGTAAGGCTTGACGGCTCTCCCCCGACAGCATGTCGGGGGTTTTTATTTTCCCTATGTATTCCCTCGCATTTTCGATACAATACCCAAACGGAAACGAACGATCTTGAATTACCTTTCGAATGACGTATGAAAATCCTGGAATCGACGCGCGTAGTCATCATCGGAGCCGGAGCGGTCGGATCATCCTCCGCTTACGCGATCCTCACCCAAGGAATATGCTCGGAACTGGTCCTCATCGATGCCAACAAGGCCAGAGCGGAAGGCGAGGCGCTCGACCTTGAGCACGGCCTGTCTTTCGTCAGGCCGGCAAAAGTCTGGGCGGGAGAGTACGCGGATTGCGCCACGGCCGACATCGTCGTCATCACCGCCGGTATCGCGCAGCAGCCCGGACAGTCCAGACTGGAGCTTGCGGCGACGAACGCCAAAATCATCGAGGACATCGTCGGCAAGGTCGTCGCGCAGACGAAGGACGCGGTCATCATGATCGTAACGAACCCCGTGGACGTGCTCACTCACGTGGCGACCAAGGCCGCCGCGCTTCCGTGGGGTCAGGTATTCGGCACGGGGACGGCGCTTGATTCCTCGCGCTTCCAACAGCTCATCGGGGATTATTTTCATGTCGCCCCGCAAAGCGTCGACGCGCTGATCATCGGCGAACACGGGGATTCCTCCCTGCCAATTTGGAGTCATGCCCAAATCGGAGGAGCCCTTCTCAAGAGCTTTCCCGAATACGATGAGGCCGGCGTCAAAGCGCTGTATGAGCGCGCCAAGACCGTCGTGTACGATGTCATCGCCAAAAAGGGCGCGACGAATTACGCCATCGGCCTCGGCGTCAGCCGCTACGTCCGCGCAATCCTCTACAACGAAGGATTGGTCTTGCCGATGTCAGCCGATCTCGTCGGCTATCTCGGACACTCCGACATCTGCCTCTCAGTCCCCTGCGTCATCGGCCGTCAGGGACTCGTGAAGCAGATCGCCCTTGATCTTACGGAGGATGAAAGGGCCGCTTTCCAAAAATCCGCAGAGACGATTCGCCAAAGCATCGTGTCGCTGAACGCATAGATTCGCCGCCCAAAAAGAAAAGTCCTCATCCGGACGTGAATCGGACGAGGACAATATCTGTTGACGAATTGTCTGCCTATGAGAGGAAATGCTTCATCGGCGAACAAGCGTTAAGAATGAAAGAATGAACGCCCGCTAATCAGGTAATGCCGAGATCCCATCGCGAGTTTCACGGGAGAGGTATTCGCAATTCCCGCGACAGGAACGTCGGATAACGAGCCTTCGCATGCGACATGCAGCGCACGCGAAGTGTCGTCATTGGATTAGGGAGAACTTTGCGGGGAGTGTCTGGCAGACCATGCATTGCATCTGTCTCGTCACGTCCGCACTTAGTATTACACCAGCCCCTCTCAAATTATTTCATCGTAAATAGGCTCAAAATTGACGAATCGCGTACTTTGGCCATTTTTAGGTACAAGAAGAAACATAGCACAAAAGAGGGGTTTTGTCAATGGTGCCGGGAACCGTTTTGAACCGCAAAAACGTCCTTAGACGTCTCGCAAATAACTCCGCTTGATCTTCTTCACCTTCGATTTCATCTCCGCAAAAGGATCTTCCGGAACGCTCTCGCTCACCGAGATGGCGTCCTCCTCGAAGAAACCGTCCCCGTCATCCTCGGATGACTTGCCGCCGAAACCGAGCCTGCCTTCGACCAGCGAAAGGTCCAGCATTTTTGGATTTGCTTCCTCCAAGAACAGCGACGGCTGCTCCAGGGTGAACATGTCCCTGCCGGCGGTGGCAGGATAGGACAGGTGGAGATATTTTTTGGAACGCGTGACGGCCACGTAAAACAGACGGCGCTCTTCTTCGATGCCGCCCTCTTCCATGACGGCCTTGCGGTTGGGAAAGCCGGAGTTGGTGAGATGGATGACGAAGACGGCTTCCCACTCCAAGCCCTTGGCCTGGTGAATGGTGGAAAGCACGACCTTATCTGCGGCATCACGGCGCTGACGTCCGCGATTGGCCGGTTTTTCGACCACGCCGGAATCCAAGGTGATATCGGCAAGCAATTCTGAGGTTGACTCGTACTCCTCGGCGAAGACGGCCAGCTGTTCGATGTCCTCCAGGCGTTCACGCCAGTTGGGGTACTCGTTTTCGAGGTAGTCGACGTAACTGGACTTGGTCACGGCACGGATGATGTCCATCGGCTTTTCCAGTTCGACCGTCTTTTCCAACAAGGGGCGGAGTTCGACCCAGCCTTTGGCGGCCCGAGCGCCCAACGTCGCCTCAACGGGAGACAGGACGGCGCTCGCAAGGCTTCCGGCGGCGCGAAACAGCATCAGCATTTTGGCAGCCATCACCTCCCCCACCCCGGGCTGAATGGTCAGAATGCGCAACCAGGCGGCCTCGTCGTTGAAATTGTTCTTGATGCGCAGGAACGACAGGGCGTCTTTGACGTGGGCGCGATCGAAGAACTTCACGCCGCCGCGGTAGTCATAGGGAATGCCCCGCTTCATCAATTCGAATTCCACGGTCTGCGAATGATGCGTAGCCCGGAACAGGACGGCGATGGCTTCGGGCTTCACGCCTTCTTCCAGCAGGTCACGGATCTTGCCGACCACGAAGTCGGCTTCTTGGAAAGCGGACGGGCACGGCACCACCGCCGGTTTTTGGAACGGCTTTTTGACGCTGACCAGTTCCTTGCGGAACTGGTCGACATTGCGCGAGATAACGTCATTTGCGAGGTCCAAAATTTCCGGAACGGAGCGGTAGTTGACGAGCAGCTTGAACATCTTGGCGTCCGGATACTGCTTGGGAAAATCCAAGATGTTGCGCACGTCGGCGGCGCGAAAGGAATAGATGCTTTGGGCGTCATCGCCGACAACCAGAAGATTGCGCTGCGTGCCGACCATCAGGCGTACCAGCGAGGCTTGCAGCGGGTTGGTGTCCTGGTACTCATCCACCAGCACGTACTGCCAACGGCCGGCGATGCGTTCGCGGGCGGAGACGTCGTTGGCGAGCAGCTTGAACAAGCGCGACAACAGGTCATCGAAGTCCATGGCGTTGGAGTTGCGCTTCTTCAAGTCGTAGGCCTCGGCGATGCGTTTGAGGTCGGGCAGCAACGGCTCGAACTTGGGATGCTTTTTGGCAACGGCGTCTTCCAACGGCTTCATGGCGTTGGTGGCATAGCTCACCAGATCGCGAACGACGGCCGGTGACGGAAAGCGCTTATCCTTGTCGGCGGAAGTGAACCCGAGCTCGCGCATGCAGGCCTTCATGAGATCGCGAGAATCTTCGTCGTCAAGGATGGTGAATGACGAGGTAAAACCAAGTCGGTCGGCAAAAGCGCGCAGGATGCGATTGGCTATGGAGTGAAAAGTACCGCCCCACACGCCGCCGGAACCGAACGGCAGTGCCGAACCGAGAAGGCTTCCGATGCGACCCATCATTTCCGAGGCGG
Source organism: bacterium (assembly GCA_023246195.1). Taxonomy (GTDB): domain Bacteria; phylum Patescibacteriota; class Patescibacteriia; order SG8-24; family SG8-24; genus JAHFIW01. Next base: position 17,895 of record JAHFIW010000021.1, on the reverse strand, counting down.
CCTTGTTGGTGAAGGTCAGCAATAAAATGGCGTCGGGCGACACGCCGTGCTCAATGAGCCAGGCCACGCGGTAGACGATGGTGCGGGTCTTTCCCGAACCGGCGCCGGCGAGCACGACGCAGGGACCGTCGCCCTCGCGGACGGCGGCCAACTGACCTTCATTGAGCTCCTTCTCGTAGTCGATGCGCGAAGAGCCGAACAGTGATTCCGTGGGGGCTTGATGCGACATGGCGGTACTGTACCCAAAAAGTCCGAAAAGCCAAAGAGGCGGTCTGACGATCGGTTTCGGAGTCGAGCCCGAAAACGTCATCGACGCGTAAGACGCGAAAGGACCGATTGCCCGGTCCTTTTTAATTCACGATTTCACCGTAATCGACTTCTCGGCATCCAGCCGTCGATACTCGCGCAACAGGCAATCGTCGACTACGGCCATGAGTCCGGCTTCTTCCGCGCGCCTTGCCGCTTCCAGATTGCCGGCACCGTCCTGCATCCAGACTACCTTGGCACCGATGGCAATGGCATCATCGACGACCTGCGGAACGGCTTCGGGCCTACGAAAAACCTGGACGATGTCGACTTTCTCGGGAATTGAGAGCAGGTCCGGATACGAACGTTCGCCGAGCACCTGCGTCTCGTTGGGGTTCACCGGAATGATGCGATAGCCCTTCAGCCGCAGGAAGGAACAGACGCCATAGCTGGGGCGCTCCGGATTGGAAGACAGCCCAACCGACGCGATGACACGATTCTCTTCAAGGATTTTCCTGATTTGTTCGTCATTCATATGATGCGCTGATTACCAGCTGCCTCCCCCGCCGCCTCCGCCGCCGCCTCCGGAGAAGCCTCCGGAGAAGCCGCTGCCGCCGCTCGAACTTGCCGGCGCCGAAATCATCGCTGACGATATGGCGCTGTCCATGGAGTTGACGGCTCCGCTAAAGGCCATCGAGTTAAAGATGCCGGAATTCATCGCTGACCCCCGATACCACTGCGGCGACGGAAGATTCATGCCTTCGAAGGTCTTGGACCACTTATCGACGACTCCGAAGACCATGGCATACGGCAGGAACTTTTCGAAGATGTTTTCCTTTTCTTGCCACTGCATCCGGTACTTTTCGGCCGTGGAAAGATATTCCTTGAAACCTATGGCAAATTCGTAAGCGACAACGCCTCTTGGCGTGCGGCGCGGCATCAGGTGCGCGAAGAACATGACAAACAGGGCGGATATCGCGGCTGCCAAGATGAGATTGCCGAAAACGGTGCCCGAGAACGCGACAGCCGGACCGAGAAAGAAGAAAATGCCGAACAGCACCGCGATGCCGATGGCGTAATACGCCCCGCGAACCTTTGACGGGCTGGCCGGGAAATAACCATCCGCTACCAACGTGTCAAAAACCTGGGCCTTAATCGGTTCCATCTCCTTGTAAAACGAATGCTGTTCGGCTATCTCGGAAACACGAACGGTTTTCGTGTCGCCGTCAAAGAGGGTTCTGAGCACGTGCGTCTCAAACGGCTGCAACGACTTGTCCTCGGCACATTCCTTGAGGCGCTGAAATTCGTAATCGTCGCGGCTGGAGAGCAACCCCTTCTTCTCGACCTCGACGATCCGCAAGTACCCGCGGATGGCCAAGTGCACGATGATCGACGAAAGGTCCTTGTTGCGCACGTCCTCTCGGCAAACTGCGCCGACTTCCACCGGCGACAGGCCGGCAGGCGGTTCATATTGCACCACGATAGTCCCCCGCCCCTTGGGATCACGGCCGTTCTTGTTCCACATCGCCACGAGGCCCATGAGTACCGACAGCGGCAGCACCAACGGAAGAAACGAGCCGTAACGCTCAAAGAATCCGATTTCCTTCGGCAGCAACGTCTGCACCGCGCCCTTGTTCCATCCGACGACGACGGTGAGCGGGCCGTTGGCAACGAAGCTGGCGCCGTTACCTTCGACACGACCAAGGCAGTCCTGCGCGGTCGAGCCGACGGCGCCCGTGTAGCAACGGGCGGTCACCGCCTTTTTGGCGACGCTTTCGGGTAGGCTGACCTCAGCAGCCGACTTGCGGATAGGCACCGTCCAGCCGTTGCCGGTGACGTTCCAATACAGTTCGTCGTGATCGGCAAAGTAGCGCAACGCGCCGGAGACGGAATACGAAATGACATAGGACTGCGCTCCTTCCAGCGTAGAGGAGGGGTCGCCGATCTTGATGCGAATGCTGTCGCGGTTCCTTTCTACCGCGTACGGCCAGGGAATCTCTTCGGGAGTGTGCACCGAGGTCACGGTAACGGACATCTCCACGATCTTGCCGCCGACGTTGAAACGTACCGGAATATCGCGATAGATGCCGTGCTTTGGCTGCGAGAAATAATAATCGACCTGTTCGACTACATCGATAGTGCCGTCCTTCATGACGGTGACATGAGAAGAGAACGCCTGGATCTCCTCGGCGTCCGGAACGGGCGAGAACACGCCGACAGGGGCAGCCGAAGGCGGCTGAATATCCTGCGCCAAAGCTGACGGTGCGACGAAGGCGCAGGTCGCAAAAGCCAAGATGGCGAGGAAGACGCGAAGCCTAATGAGTCTCATGGGCGCAAGAAGATAATGACGTCAACGCATGTACTTAGCCTTGTTGCTCACATGCTCCTGGAGCGTGCGCGCATAGTAGACTTTGCCGTTCTTGCCGGTGAGAAAAAACCAGGCGTCGTTTGGCGTTGGCGACACTGCGGCCTCAATTGCCGAGAGACCCGGATTGCAGATGGGGCCGAGCGGCAATCCGGGATACTTGTACGTATTATATGGCGAAACGTACTTGGTGTCATCGAGCGTCACCGAGGCCAAGCCTTTGCCGGTGGCATAATTCACGGTGGAGTCGGCCTGCAACGCCATCCCCCTCTCGAGACGACGCCAGAAAATGTCGGCAACCTTGCGACGATCGTCGTCAGCCTGCACTTCGCGTTCGATGACGCTGGCCAGGGTCACCACTTCGAACACGGTGCGTTTCTGCGCAGCGATGCGCTCGCGAAGCTCCGGCGTCAGCTTGCGGTCAAAGTTCTCCAGCATCTTGCGAGTAACCTGCTCGGCAGTGGCATCCTTGAAGAGACGGTAGGTGTCGGGGAACAGGAAGCCTTCCAGGCTCACGTAGAGCGGCTTGTCCTTGAGGAACGGGAAATCCGAAGAAAAATCCTTGGCCCGCGGGGCCTTGTCAGAATTGTAGGTGCGCGCGTCAACGGCAGGCATGCCAGTGACGCGATACAGGTCGCCGCCGGCAAAACCGAGCTTGGTCAGCGCGTCATTGATGTCGCGCAAATTCCAGCCCTCCTTGACGAGCAGCACTTTTTCATTGGCCGCCACGCCGCCGGCCGCGAGCTTGCGAATCACCCCGTCGAAATCAACGGCGTAGCGAAGGTCGTAAGTACCCGGTTGCAGCTTGGTGGACAGGCCGCTCTTGGCCAGCGCCATCTTGAACAGCGTGGCGCTGCGCACGATGCCCTTTTCCTTGAGGTGCGCGATTATGACGTCGGTCTTTTCGCCGGCCACCACCACGAACGATGAAGCGTCATCGGTGGCGGGCGTGGAAAGCCACGCGCCTGCCCAAGCCGTCGCGGCGAGCAAGCCGAGAGCGGCGATGAGCGGGACAAAAAAGCGTCTCATGCGAGATATGGCGTTAAAGGTATTTTTGAAGTTCAAGGTCTTCCTCGAGCGCGCCGACGATCTTCTTCACGTCCTGGGCGCGGTCCTTCGCGCACACCAGCACGGCGTCGCCGGTGTCGATGATGACCATGTCGCGGACGCCCGCAGTGGCAATGAGCTTGTCGCCGAAACCGTAGATGAGATTGCCGTGCGAGTCGACGCCCACATGCCGGCCCTTCACCACGTTCTCCTCCGGGGTAGGCGCGAGGATATCGCAGACCGCGCGCCAGTGGCCTACGTCGGCCCAGCCGAAGTTTGCAGGCATGACCGACATGCCCTCGGCCTTTTCCAGGATGCCGTAGTCGATGCTGATGGCCGGAATGCGCGCAAAATGCGAACGGACGGTCTCGTCTTCATCCTCGGTGCCAAAAGAGGCGGCAATGCGGTCAAAATACAGCGCATGCGTGGGAAGGAGCGAACGATACAGCGACAGGAAGTGATCGATGCGGCCGACAATCAACGTGGGATTCCAAAGGTAGCCTCCATCGGCCAGATATTTTTCGGCAGTGACAAGATCCGGCTTCTCGACGAAACGCTCGACGGCGTGCACGGCGAAGCTCTTACCGCCGATTTCGACGGAATGCGCGGGGCTCCCCATCTTAATGTAGCCATAACCGGTTTCCGGATACGTGGGAGGAATGCCCACCAGCACGGTACGCGTGGGGTCGGCCTGCACCGCCTGCTCGGCGGCGCGCAACGCGCGATGATACTCAGGAACGTCACGTACGAAGGCGTCGGAATTGACCGTGACAAAAGTGGCTTGCGGGTCGTTTTTGGCGATACGCGACAATGCGTAGCCAATGGCCGCGGCGGTCTCGCGCCGGCACGGTTCCAATACCAGGTTGTCGATCGGCAAATCGGGCAACTGTCCGCGAACCACATCCGCGTGGGCCTCGGCAATGGTGACGTAAATGTCTTCAGGCGCAAATCCGACGCGGATGCGGTCATAGGTGGCGCGCAAAAGCGTGGCATCGCCGATGATGGCTTCCACCTGCTTTGGCATGTTCTTGCGGGACACGGGCCAAAGGCGCGTTCCCCCGCCACCGGCGAGTATGATGGCTTTCATATCAGGTCTTGCGAACGGCGCGTGACTTCAGGTAACGCGTCAGGAACTCGATATCGTGCACGCGGACACCGACGCCGTGCAGCACCAGCGCCCAGAACAGGCCGACGAACAGTCCCATCACCACGTCGAGCGGATAATGCACGCCCACGAATACGCGCCCGACTGCCACCGCGCAGGCGCAGACCAGCAACAGCAGCCCGAACGGAAGATCAACCAGAAGTATCGTGAAGGCCAGCGCAAAGGCCGCGGAGGAATGCCCTGACGGAAACGCCTGCGGAGTGAGCGGTTTCGAAACGATGAGATGCACGTCCATCAGCGAGACGTACGGCCTGGGACGAAAGATCAGCAAGCTGAACAGCCAGTTGCCCAAGAATGCCAACGCGCCGGCAATCAGCGCCCGAACCTCCGCTGCGGCAAAAACCGCGGCAAGACCGCGCGACTCCGGACGACGGACCGCGATGACTGCCCGAAGCACTACCGCCGCGAACATCGCCACGATGAGCCAGCGCGCGCAAAATATGCCGGCGGCGTCGAGAACCGGAGAACGTCCCGCCAGATTGTTGATGCTGCGAAAAGCCTCAGTGTCGAATCGGATCATAGCCGTACTGTAGTCAAAAAATCGCCAAGAATCAACGAGAGGTCTTTGTTTTATTGGGAAAACCGCACCATGTGGCCACCGGACAGGCAAAGCACCTCGGCCTGGTGCCCGGCGTGCACACGTCTCGGCCAAACTGGACCATCACGCGGTTCAGGTCGAGCCAGTGCTTCTTGGGAAGCACCTCACGGAGCGCGCGCTCGGTTTTTTCCGGCGTCGTCTCCTTCACCCAACCCAGGCGGTTCGTGACGCGCAGCACGTGCGTGTCTACGGCGATTGCCGGAATGTCAAAGGCGTACACCAGCACGCAGCTGGCCGTCTTGCGACCCACTCCCGGAAGTTCGACCAGAGCATCGAGATCGGCCGGAACTTTTCCGCCGTGACGTTCGACCAACGCGTGCGCCAATGCCACCGCGTTCCTTGCCTTGCCGCGATATAAACCGATCGTCCGTATGATATGCGCCACGTCACTCACGCGAGCGCGTGACAGCGCCGCAGGTGTCGGATACGCGCGCATCAGGGCGCGAAACGCGGGTTCGACCTGCTCATCACGCGAGCGTGCGGTGAGCATGGTGAACAGGACGCTTTCCCACGGGGTGTCCTTGGCCGACTCCGCCCGTGCCACGTAGCGGCGCTTCAACGTCCTCATGACTTGTTCGAAATGATCGGTATGCATGTGCTAGGAATCACGAAACCACGCGCTGGAAGGCGGCGTTTTTTTCTCATCATCCGGACTCTTTTCCAGGAAAAAATCCGGTGTCGGCGGTGCCGCCGGCGGAGCTTCCGGCTCCCCTTCCTTTTTTTGCGCCATCACCTCCGCCGCGCCTCTCAGAAAATCAGGCACCTCGGGAACGACAAGCGGCGCTCCCGAATTTTTCTCAACGGTCTTTTCAGGCTCGGCCGGTCCGAGCATCGAATCGGGAAGCACATGCGCGTCGCGGACTGCTGGCGTGCCAAACGATTTTGGAGCGACGAGAACCGACGGTTTTTGCCTTCCGTCAGCCGCAACGGGCTTACGAGATGCCACGATGATTCCTCCGCTGATCGGAGCAAGCGGCAGGTCTGAGGCGATAATGACCGGGGAAGTGCCTCCGACGAGGTCAATCGGCTCGGTCTCGGTTTTGCGGAATCCGTTCTTGCTGACCGTCAGGTAAAAGACATTATCCATCACGCGGAAGTGGTATCTGCCGAACAGGTCGGTAACCTGCGCCTCGAGGAGCTTGTTGAACCGCTGCGAGAAGATGCGCACGATGGCCTTCGGCACCGGGACCTGCGTCACCTGATGAAAGACGGTCCCCCAATTCTTGAGCGCCGACGTTTCGGCCAATCGCAAGAACAGGAAGTACACGACGACTTCGGCAACGAAGAGCAGCCCCACAAAGGGCGTGGGACGCATCACGAAAACAATGCCTCCGAGCACGGGACTCACCAACGCCACCGCACTGACCAGCAGCTTATGCGACTGGCTCCTGAGAATGACCTCGTCGGGCAGATCGGCGACGTCAGGATCTACCGGAATGTTAGGAGTGAGCAGCGTACCACCGGCCTCGACAGCAATGCGATTGCCGTGATACAGGTCGACAAGGGCTCCGTCTTCCTCGCGGGCAATATCGATGACGCTGGGAAACACCACGCCCACCTTCGCGACTTCGATACGATAGTTTCCCGCCGGGACCAGGAACGAATAACGGCCTTCGCTGTCCGTAACGGTGCTTTGCAGCAAGCGGCCGTTGACGTCGCTGCGCAGGCGCACGATGGCCAGATCGACGGGCATGTGCGAAATCGCGTTGAAGACGGTTCCCCATGACTTGCGCTTCTTCCTGCCAAACAGCGAAACAGGCTGTGTCAGGAAGAAAAAAAGATATTGACCGAACTGCGAGGTCCCAAATGCCACGTTGGCTGCCGCGGCGACGGCGATGACCGGCGCGACCACCAGCTCGTTGGCCTGCTTCACCGGTTCGCTGTTCACGACGGAAATAATCCTGTCGGCCGAGGTCGTCACGAAGGAATCGACTCTTGCCTGCGCAGAAGCAGTGTTGGAAATTTCCGCTTGAATGGACGCGAGCGCAGCCGAAGAAAAACCTTCGGCTTTCTTCACGCCGCCGGGAGTCATCGCGTGAGGGCCCGCAGCGAGATCGCCCTGGACCTGTTCCAGGGAAAAGAGGATGGCATATGAAGCACAGGCCGGCTTATCGCAATCCGAACCGTCTGCGTTAAGAGCGCGATAAACGTACTGCGAACCAAACGGCGCCGGATTCTTCGGCATGCCTTCCATGAAGACCGTACCGCTGATGACATGCCCGAAGCCCGCGTCAGAAAGCGCATCGTACCCCTTCGTTCCCAGCGCTATGCCGCCAGGTCCGGGCACGCCGTCATTCGGGTAGCCGCCATGAGCCTGAAAATACAATTCGAGCGCAGTCCGAAACTGGCTGGCATCGGACATGCGCCTGAGGTCGCGTGCCTTGACGCGCACGCTCGACAAAGCCACCGTCGTGGCCATCGACATGGTACCGATGATGGCCACGGTCACCAAAACTTCGGGCAGCGTAAAACCGCGCCGAGAGGCTTGGCGACCGGGGTCTTGGACCTGGAGCTTTCCGTGCATACGCCCAAAATCGAGGAGTCCCACTGGATTCAGCTTACCATTTTATCGGCCATTCATTTATGCCCGGCGAAACGCGGGGTTACTTCCGGCATTGCGCGCAACGGGCGCACTTCGGTGAAGCGGGCATCTGCGTGCCCCGTGCCGCTCGTCCGCACGGCCCTCGATGGCAAGCAACTATATGAGCGGACTCCCCGTCATCTCCTTGGGTTGCGCCACCCCCAAAATCTTCAAAACGGTCGGCGCGGTATCCGCCAACATGCCCACCGGCGGCATCAGCGAAAGATCGCCGCCTAAAATCTCGCCCGATGGCGCGGCTTGCGCCCTCCACGCCTCGCCGATGACGATGAACGGCACCGGATTGGTGCTGTGTTCCTTGTCGATTTCGCCAGTCTGCAAGTTAAGCACTTCCTCGCCGTTGCCGTGATCCGCAGTGATGACGACTGCCCCGCCCGCCGGCAATGCGGCGTTAACGATGTTACCGATGGCCGTGTCGAGCACTTCGACGGCCTTCTTGGTCGCCGCGAAATTACCCGTATGCGCGACCATGTCGGCATTGGCGAAGTTGGCGATAATCACGTCGTACGTGCCCGCATTGATCTCCTTGATGATACGCTCCGCGATCTTCGGTGCGGACATTTCCGGAGCCTGATCATACGACGACACGTGCGGCGACGGAATGATGACGCGGTCTTCGCCCGGATTCTCCTCTTCGCGCATGCCGTTCAGGAAAAAAGTGACATGCGCGTATTTTTCAGTCTCGGCAATGTGCAACTGCTTGAGGCCGGCATCGGAAATCTCCTTTGCCAGGCAGGTGGCGATGAGCTCCGGAAGGAATGCGACCTTCACCGGCGTCCCCTTTTCGTATTCCATCATGGTCACGAAAAGCAAATCCTTTATGACGGGCCTCTCGAACTTGGAGAATGACGGGACGCTAAACACCTGCGCAATCTGGCGGGCTCGATCCGGACGGAAATTGGCGAAGACGACCGAGTCGCCATCCTTGACGGAACCGGCGGGCTTGCCGTCCTTCGTGATGATGACGGGTACGAACTCCTCGTCGTACACCTTGGCGGCGTACGAATCCTCCACGGCCTTCACCGGATCCTCATAACGCTTGGCATCGCCCGCACCGACCATGGCCTTGTAGGCAAGCTCGACGCGCTCCCATCGGTTGTCGCGGTCCATGGCGTAAAAACGTCCGGAGACGGTGCCGATGCGTCCCACGCCAATCTCGGCCATCTTGGCCAGCAGTTCGCGAATGAACTCGATACCGGTGTTGTAGATGGCGTCACGCCCGTCGAGGATGGGATGTACGACGACATCGGTAAGCTTCTGCTGCTTGGCAAACTGCAGCAGCGCGTAGATATGCTCGTCGGAACCGTGGACGTTACCAGGGCTCAAAATGCCGAGGATGTGAAAAGTGGACTTGTTCGTGCGGGCGTGTTCAGCAGCCAACAAAAATGCGGGATTTTGAAAAAACTCGCCTGTCTGAATCGACAGGTTGATGCGCGGCAGGGACTGATAAAAGATCTTTCCTGCGCCGATGGTCAGGTGACCGACTTCCGAATTGCCCATCTCGCCCCATGACAATCCCACGGCCTCGCCGGATGCCCGCACGGTCACCGTCGGGAACGTCGAAACGATCTCGTCGAACACGGGAGTGTCGGCGGCTTCAATGGGATTACCCTCTCCTGGAGGGGCCACCCCCCAACCGTCGAGGATAAGGAGAATGACTGGTTTGGGCACGATGGGCATACGTCGTTACTTGCGAAGCAGGGAAAAACCGGTCATGTCGGTCGGCTTGGGAACGTCGAGAATATCGAGGATGGTGGGCGCGACATCGGCCAGCATGCCGTCGGCGAGCTTTGCCTTGCGCATTTTTTCGCCGACGACCACGAACGGTACGGGATTATCGGTATGTTCGGTCATGACTTCGCCGGTCTCCTCGTTGAGTTTCTTTTCGGCGTTACCATGGTCACCCACTATAACCAATGTACCGCCGACGGCAAGAGTTGCCTCGGCCAGCAGGCCCAAGCACTCATCGATGCACTCCACCGCCTTCACGGTCGCCTTGAAGTTGCCGGTATGCCCTACCATGTCGGCATTGGCGTAATTTATTACGATAAAGTCATGAAGTCCGACCTTGAGACGACGCGCCACCTCGGACGTGATGACATGTGCCCGCATCTCCGGCTTGGCGTCGTAATGCGGAACGAACTGCGACGGCACGCGCATGCGCTCCTCACCGAATCGCGGAGCGGCAAAGCCGCCGTTGAAAAAATACGTCACGTGCGCGAATTTTTCGCTCTCGGCAATGTAGAACTGCCGATACGCCGCAAGAGTCTCGGCCAGACCGTTGGAAATGGTAGCGCTGGGAAATGCCGTATACACGTCCGGAAGATCCGGACCGAATTCGGTCATTGCCGCAAAACGTATGTTCTCCGGCTTCCTGTGGCGGATGAAAGCCCCTTCGTTGCGCGCCTCGAAATCGGGCTGCACGAACGCCTTAGTCAGTTCGCGCGCGCGATCGGAACGCAGGTTGAAGAAAATCATCACGTCGTTGTCCTCAACGATGCCGACCGGACGATGCTCCTCGTCGGTCATGACCGTCGGCATGATGAACTCGTCGGACTCTCCGCGATTATAGCCGCGGAGAATGGCCGTGTGCGCGTTAGGCGCCACGATACCCTCTCCGGAGACAATGGCGTTATAGGCCAGCGCGATGCGCTGCCACAGCCTGTTGCGATCCATGGCGTAGAAACGCCCCATGACAGAAGCGATCTCCTGTCCCGGATTCATGTGATGTTCCAGGTCGTGCAGGAAGCGCGTGGCGGCAAACGGCGACGAATCACGACCGTCGGTAAAGAGGTGGATGCGCACCTGTGCGACGCCTTCTTCATGGCAAAGCTTGAGCAGCGCGTAGACATGTTCGGGAGAGGAATGCGCGCTGTTGCCGTCGGTGAGCAGTCCCATCAGGTGCACCTTGGTGCCGTATTTTTTTGCATGTTTGATCGCTTCGTGGAAGGCGGTATTCTTGAAGAACGTCCCGTCCTTAATGGCCTCGGAGACGGTGACCACGTCCTGACGGACGACTCGGCCTGCGCCGATGTTCATGTGACCGGCTTCCGAATTGCCGGCCTGATACGGCAGCAACCCCACGTAACGGCCATGTGCCTGCAATGTAGTGACGGGATAACGCCGTCGGGCGCGGTCCATGAACGGTGTCCTTGCCCTGTAGACGGCGTTACCGGAACTCTTGGGGGCGACTCCCCACCCGTCGAGCACGGCCAAAACCACAGGCCCGCTCTTGGCCTTGGTCGGTTCCGGCAACTCCTGATTTTTCTTTTCTTTAACGGACATCTGTATTGGCAAAAACCGCGCCGGCCTTATTCGCCGCCGGTCTCGATTTCAATGTCCATCAGGCGATTGTACTTTTCCAAACGCTCGCTCCGCGACAAGCTGCCGGTCTTGATGAACTCGGCACTGACGGCAACGGCGAGGTCGGCGATGAAGGTGTCGGCGGTTTCGCCGGAGCGATGCGAGATGGCGATCTTGTAGCCGTTCTTCTGCGCCAGCATGATGGTATCCATGGTCTCGGAAAGCGAACCGATCTGGTTGAGCTTGATGAGGATGGAGTTGGCCACCTGACGCGAGATGCCTTCCTGCAAACGACGGACATTGGTGACGAAAAGATCGTCTCCGATGAGCGTGAGCTTCTTGCCAAGCTTCTTGGTAATCGACTCCCAGGCATCCCAATCGTCTTCGGCAAGAGGATCTTCAATGAGCAACAACGGATACTTCTTGAGCCAGCGCTCGTACATCGAGACCATCTCCGCAGACGAAAGGACCGCCTTGTCTACGGCCATCCTGTAGACGCCCTTCTTTGCGTCATAAAACTCCGAAGCGGCGACGTCGGCTCCGAGCGAGACGTCCTTACCCGGCGCATACCCGGCCTCCTCGATGGCCGCAAGCGCGAACTCAAAGGCCTTCTCGTTTGCCGAAAGCTTTGGCGCATAGCCTCCTTCGTCCCCCACCGTAGTGACAAAGCCCTTCTTCTTGAGAATCTTGCCAAGCGCATGAAAGATTTCGCTTCCTGCGCGGACGCGCTCGTGAAACTTTGGCATGCGCGGAATCAGCATGGTTTCCTGCATGTCGAGCGCGAAATCGGCGTGCTGACCGCCATTAAGCACGTTCATCATCGGGAACGGCATCGGGAAATCCTTGCGAGTGATACCGAACGCCTGCCGCAGCCAGCGATACAGCGGCATGCCGTTGGCGACGGCCGCAGCGCGCGCGGTCGCGAGCGACACCCCAAGGATGGCGTTAGCGCCCAAGCGTGACTTGTTCTCGGTGCCATCGGCAGCAAGCATCACTTCATCCAGGCGGCGATGCTGATTGGAGTCCATGCCCACGATTTTCTTCTTGAGAATGACATTCACGTGCTCGACGGCCTTGCGCACGCCCTTGCCGCCATAACGCTTGGGATCCTCATCGCGCAATTCAAGCGCCTCATGCGTGCCCGTGGACGCGCCGGAAGGAACGCTGGCACGACCTTCAAAGCCGCCGTCGAGAGTGACGCGTACTTCCAGGGTGGGATTGCCCCGTGAATCAAGAATTTCGCGCGCGCGGACGTCGGTAATTTTTGGCATAATCAAGTGAAGCAAGAATCAGGAGCGCAAGAGTCAGGGGCGCAGCGTGCCGAAGCCCGCTGCGCTCCTGTTATCCTGTCCTCCTGCGGGATTTATTGGATCTCGTAAGTGATGCTGACGTTAGCGTTGATTTCGTTACTGCCCGACTCGACCGTCGGCGAAGGTGCCGCGGGGGCCGCGCCGCCCATGCCGTAGGCCATCTTGTCGTACATGACCGGCTGCGGCATGACACCTCCATACGACTCGCTGAACGAGACGACGCGCACCAACTTGATGCCGGCAGCCTGACTCAGCGTCATGGCCTTCTGCTTGGCATTCTCGATCGCCTTTGCGCGAGCCTCATCCTTGAGCTGTTCCGGATTGTCGATGGTGAAATTGATGCCGCCGATCTGGTTGGCGCCGAGCGAGCCGGCCTTGCCCAGAATATCGCCGACCTTATCCAGCGCGCGAATCTTCACATGGACGTTCTGCGCGACGCTGTAGCTGCGGAGCTTCTGCACTCCGTTATTCCAATCGTAGTTGGGATTGACCTGATATGCGGTCGTCTGCACGTCGGCGTCGGCGACGCCGGCTTCCTTAAGCGCGGCATTGAGCAGGTTCATGACGCGGGTATTCTCGGTCTGGGCCGCGGCGACGGTGGGCTTTTCGATCGTCATGCCCAAATCTATTGCGGCCACGTCGGGCTTCCCGACGACCTTGCCCTCACCGTCGACGGTAATGACGTTGCGCTCAATTGGCACTCCGATGAAACCGTACTGTTTGGCCTCGTTGCGGGCCTTATAACCGAGCCATGCGGTCAGCGCGAGAAGCGCCAGGCATACGAAGAATATCTTCATGTGCCTTCCGCCATGTCCGCAGCGTCCCTTGCAGCCCATGTTGCCGCCGTGTCCGCCGCAGCCGCATCCGCCTTCTTGCATCATGTCCTTCTCCATAAGCATAGAGGTTACGAAAACGATAAGTTATTTTTTCATGAGGGGCTTGATGGCCGGCAACGGCTTGCCTGCCAAGAATTCCAGCATCGCTCCCCCGCCCGTAGAAACGTGATCGACGTGCTCGGCCATGCCGGTCTGCATCAGGCACTGCACCGTTTCGCCGCCGCCCACCACGCCGAACGCCTTTCCGGTTGCACGTGCCGCGATAAGCCGACCGAGACTGACGGATCCGTGGCTGAATTTCTTTACTTCGAAGAGCCCCACGGGACCGTTCCAAACGATGGTCTTGGCCTTCTTGATGACCAGGGACCAAGCACGCACGGTCTCGGCGCCGAGATCCACCACGTGCTCATCCTTGGTAAGCTCGCTCGGTTTGCAGTAACGCGCCTCGGCCTTCTCATCGAGACGTTTGGCCGCCAGCACGTCGACGGGCAACAAGATCTTCTTCTTATTCTTCGCGTAAAGAAGCTTGGCTGTCTTGATATCATCGGGAGAAACGAGCGACTTGCCCATCTGCAGCCCTTGCGCGACGAAAAAGTTGTTGGCCATGCCGCCGCCGACCATTACGCAGTCGGCCACCGCCAGCAGTTTCTTCAGCGTCGGCAATTTGGACGAAATCTTCGCGCCGCCCATCAGCACGACAAACGGCTTCTTCGGTTTCTCCAACAGGCGTCCCAATTGCCTGACCTCCTTCTCGAGCAAGAGACCGGCGTAACTGGGAAGAAACTTGGTGACGCCAACGTTAGATGCCGCCTCGCGATGCGCCACGGCAAAAGCGTCGTCGACGAAAATGTCGGCAAACGACGCCAGTCTGCGAGCGAGGAAAGGGCTGTTGGAGTCCTCCCCCTTATAGAAACGAATGTTCTCCAGCAGGACCACGTCACCGTTCTTCATGGCGCCGATTTTCTTCTCGACCCCGTGATCATCCTCAAGGTTGTCCTTGATGAATTCGATGTTCTTTCCGAGCAGTCGGGAAAGATGCAGGGCAATCGGCGCAAGCGAGTAGCGTTTTTCACGGCCTTCCGGACGACCAAGGTGCGAGACGAGGATAATCTTGGCGCCGCCCTTCTTGAGCTTCAAGATGGTCGGCAAGCTGGCTCTTATGCGGCCATCCTCTTCCGCGCCGATGCTGCCGTTCGGACCATAGGGGATGTTAAAATCCACGCGCAGGAGCACGCGCTTCCCCTTCACTGACTTGAGATTTGCGAGAGTGGCAAGTTTCATAATCCGTATCAGTATAGCACGTTTGACCGATCGCCGCAGTCGAATCGACCAACAACAGTTTTTTGGCTAAGATTGGCCAATTATAATATACAAAACATGCCTCATAGCAATTGCGGAAGTCTAGTCATTCCCCGCATAAATCAACGCTCCGTGCCACCACTTCCTCAACGCCAATCCGAAAGGCATGATCGAGAGGAAGTAACGAAGGGTGGCGAGCTCCTTGAGCACCCAACCCGAAAAACCCACGAAGGTCATGCCTCCGACGACGGCCAACGCGTACTTACCGCCGAGCGGAACCACCACGGGGAACGTCGGAAATACGTACGACGAATCCTTGCCTCCGCTCAAGCGCGCCGCAATGGTGCGTCCGACAATCTCACCCTCATGCACGGCTGCTTGGGCGAGCCACGGCACGGGCTGCTTCGTGACGGGATTCATGAGCAGAGCCGAGTCGCCGATGACAAAGGCGTTCTTTTTATCAGGCAGGGCAAACGTGGGACCGACCTCGATGCGCTTGCCGCGAGCGTCAAGAACCACGCCCAATTTCTCAAGCGCCGCACTGCCGCGGATTCCGCCGGTCCAAATGACCATGTCAGCGGCAATTTCCATCTGGCCCTCCTTTTTAAAATCGCACAAAAGCTGATCGGCAGTTTCGCCGGGCTTGCAGGCTCGCGGCACCAGGACGGCTTTTTGATAGCCTGCCTCCTTCATGGCGGAGTCGAGATACACGTGCACGCCAAGCGTCTTTAATCGACTCAGGGCCGCAGCAGAAAGTTTTGGATTGAGAGCCCCAAGCAAGCGCGGCTGCGCCTCGACCAACGAGATGTTGTAATCCTCGGGGTTGAGGTGGCCCTTCACGATGTGCTGACGCAAAAACAGAGTCAGCTCCGCGGCGAGTTCCACTCCGGTGGGACCGCCTCCGCCGATAACGATCTCCATGCGCTTCTGCGTCCCCTCTTCGCGCTTATGCAGCAGGTCGTGCACGCGCTGGCGCAAGCGGTCGGCGTCGCGTACGGATTTCAACGTGTAGGCGTTCTCCTGCAGGCCGGCGATGCCAAAATAGTTGACCTCCGCGCCGAGGCCGATTACCACGTAATCAAAGGCGATCGGCTCCTTGTCATGAAGCAGCACCTGACGCTTTTCCCAGTCGATTCCCTCCACGGAAGACTGCACGAAATCGGCACCCCACGGCCGGATAAGTTCGGGAACGTCGACGGTCACGCCGGAATCGAGAAGCTTCGACGTGCCGAGCTGCTGATGCTCGACGAAACCGGTGGCCGCTTCGTACAAGAGCGGAGTGAAGACATGCGACGCGTGGCGATCGACGACCGTTACGTTGACGGCGCCGCTGCGAACCGTCGCGGCAAGCGTGCGAGCTGCCGCAATGCCGCCAAAACCGGCACCGAGAATGACGACGCGTGGAATATTCGGCATAGGCTTAAAAGGTGATGGTCACGAAAGAAATTTGCGGCGGATCGAAGAGTCGCGCACGAGGGCCGGATTCGCCGATGCCGGGAGTGATGAACAGCTGCGTCTGACCGAAGGGAAACAGGCCCATGTCGAACTGCTGGCCGATCTTGATGGGGAGATGCGCGACGGCGCCGACGAGCGGCAGCCGAATCTGTCCGCCATGCGTATGCCCCGACAGCACCAGATCGATGCCGCGCATTTCCGCCAAAGGCGCGATGTCCGGCTCGTGCGCGAGAAGCAATTTTTTGGCGCCAGGCGGCACGTCCTTCATGGCGAGATCCACATCAGGCTGACCGTACATCTGATCATCAAGACCGATGAGACTGACCGTCCGGCCGTCGATGTCGAGCGGCACGGACTTGTTGACCAGCAGCTTCACGCCGTACGAACCGAGATGCTTGCGCACGTCGACCGCGCCGGCGCGATAGTCCCAGTTGCCCAGCACCGCGTACGTGCCGAAACGGCTCTGCAACTTCATGAACGGCTGGAACTCCTCGTAACCCGCGGCATTCGAAACGATGTCGCCGTCGACCAAGACCACATCCGGCTTGAGCGCATTGATGCGCGCGACCACCGTCTCGAGCCAGTCGCGATGACGATATTCCCCGAGATGGATGTCGGAAATAAGCGCGACCTTGAGCGCATGTTGCGTACCGCCGATGTTGACGTCAGTGCGTCCCACCGTCAGCATCCGCGGCTCGACGAAACTGCCGTAGACCACCACGACCCAGATCAGCGCGAGCGCCGCGCCGATGACGCCGGGACCGCTCCCCTTTTTGCGCCGCTTCCGCACGACGGTCACCGCGAAATAGGTCGGCACCGCGCCGACGACCATCGCGATGACGCTATCGAAGAAAAGCGCGGTGAACATCGCTTACTTCATCGTCTGACCGACGAAGAGGGCCATTTCGGCGAGGCGGTTGGAGTAACCCCACTCGTTGTCATACCAGGCCACGACCTTCACGAAGTCGCCGTCGACGACCTTGGTGAGTTCGAGGTCCACGATGGCCGAGAACGGATTCATGATGAAGTCCGAGGAAACCAGCGGTTCGTCGGTGACGTCGAGGATGCCCTTCCAGCGCGGCTGCGCGGCAGCTTCGCGGAAAACGGCCTTGATTTCCTCAACGGTAGTCTTGCGCTTAAGCAAGAACGTGAAGTCAGCGAGCGACACGACCGGAATAGGCACACGAAGCGAAAGCCCGTCGAACAGCCCCTTGAGTTCTGGGATGGCTTCGGTCACGGCGATGGCCGCGCCAGTGGAAGTGGGCACGATGTTGGCGGCTGCGGCGCGAGCGCGGCGCAAGTCCTTGTGCGGACCGTCCACGAGGTTCTGGTCGGCAGTGTAGCCGTGCGTCGTGGTCATGAGCGCCTTCAATACGCCGAATTTTTCATGCATTATTGCCGCGACCGGCGCGATGCAATTGGTGGTACAGGAAGCGTTATTGATGATAATCGCGTCACCCGCACCATCCGGATTCACGCCGAGCACGTGGGTGGGCACGTTGCCGCCCTTGGCCGGAGCGGACAGGATGACGCGCTTTGCACCTGCGGTGATGTGCTGCGAAGCGCCTTTTTCGTCAGTGAAGCGACCGGTGCATTCCAGCACCACGTCGATCTTCTCCGCGGCCCAAGGCAGCTTGGTGGGATCCTTCTCGGCATACACGCGAATCTTCTT
>JAHFIW010000042.1 GCA_023246195.1 bacterium | reverse complement strand
CGAACCGCCGCTCACGGGAATGAGGAGTCCGGAGGCCGGTGCCGCGGCCTTTCGGATCCAACCGATCAGTTCTTCCGTCCGTAAAGACATATCATTATTCACCGCCGCTCAAGACGAGCGGATTGCCCGACAACGACGGAACCTTACCCGAACAGACGAATGCCACGGCTTCGGCGATTTCCGCTTCGGGAATGATGCGACGCTGCGGGTTGGCATGCGCCACCCGCGCCGTTGCTTCCTCGTGGGTCATGCCGCGTCGCGTCATCACGCCGCGCACCGTCCGTTCGGTCATGTGGCCTTCCACGAAACCGGGACAAATCGGCACGACCGAAATGCCGCGTTTGCCGAATTCCTGCGCCAACGAGCGTGCCAAGCCGACCAAGGCGTGCTTGCTCGCGTCGTAAGCGGCATCATGCGCGTAGCCCTTGAGACCGGCGATGCTGCTCATCAGGCAAATCGTCCCGCCGTCGGC
Organism: bacterium; assembly: GCA_023246195.1. GTDB lineage: Bacteria > Patescibacteriota > Patescibacteriia > SG8-24 > SG8-24 > JAHFIW01. The sequence goes on along the minus strand of JAHFIW010000042.1, from coordinate 5,734 downwards.
GAGCATTTCCGGCAGGCACGCTTGGCAAAAATGAAACGCCCCGTTCAGGTTCACGTCGAGGATTTCCTGCCACAAAGTCGGATCGAACGTTTCGAAAGGTCCGGACTTGCCGATGCCGGCATTGCAGACCAGATTGCGCACCGTCCACCCTTTTGCCCTGGCCAGCGCGACCGCCCTCTGCGCCGTCTCCCGATCGCGCACGTCGCCGACAACGTGGACCGCCTGTCCGCCAGCCGCCGCGATTTCCGCGCATGCCGAAAGCAAATCGGCTTCGATGCGACCAACGACGATGACCGCCGTTTCGAGCGCCATGCGAAGCGCGACCGCACGTCCGATGCCGCGACCGCCGCCGGTAATGACGGAGACCGAATGAGGAGTTAGTGTATTCATGACACTATTTTAGACTGGTGACTGAAAAATGGCAATGTCGTCGCGCGTCGGCCTCGTTGACAGGCGGGTTTCCTTGCGCTACGTTGACATGTCACTCTTCGAATCCTGCGGGAACCGTTTTGTGACATCCACCGTTGCCGTTCTTTGAAAAAGGAGCCGGACATGCGCGATCCGTTATCGTTTGACCTGTTCACGCTGTCTTCGGGACTGCGCGTATTCCATCAACCCCGCGATCTTCCGTGGTTTGCGGCGAACATGATCGTTCACGCCGGTTCCGTCGACGACCCCGTCGGAAAGGAAGGATTGTCGCATTTGCTCGAACACCAAGTGAACTCCGGCACGCACGGCATGCCATGGACGAACTTCGGCGAGTTTCAGGAATGGGCGGATGCGCGGGGGTTCGACTTCGACCACGGAAGCACCGGTTCGCATGCCACGAAGTTCGGCGGCCGAGCGTGGAGCAGGGACGCGGAAGCGTACTTCGGATTCCTCGAGGCGTACCTTCGCCGCCCCATTCTTGACGGCATGCTCGATCACGACCGCCGCATCATCCGGGCGGAAAGGATCGACCGGGACCCGCCGCTTCGCAGAAAGCGTTTCGAAGAAGCTGTCAGGCTGGCGCTTTTCGGTAACCGACGCCAAGCGACGGCTACCGGCCTGCCATGCGACGACGTCCTCTTCTCGCTCACGCAGGAAGACGTGCGACTCGCGCACGAACGCCACTACGCATGTCCGAACATGACCCTGGTGGTCGTGGGAGGCATCGACACCACGGTGCTCCGAACGATTCTCGAAAAGACGTTCGTACCCGACCGTCCCTTTAGGCCACGAACGCCATCGCGCCTCCCGTTCGATATCGATCCGCCCGCGCAACGGGAGATCATTTCGAAAAAGGATGACGGTTCGCCGACGACTTCGGTGAGGGTCACGCATATCTGGGCCATGCGACCGACGGGTGCCGAATCCGTCCTCCTCCGCAACTGCTTGGCACGGACCCTGAATGACAGGGTCCGAGAGCTCGAAAGGCTCGCCTACCATGTCAGCGTCGACGTGAGCCGGAACTGCGATTCCGAAACGTTCTACGTCAACACTGATGTCGCGCCAGAAAAGGTCGACCGGGCGCGAAAGGCCATCGAGGAAGTGTTTTCTGACGTCGCCGCCGTCCTTCGACATCTGCCGCGGCAGAGGAAGTCAATCGCTCTCGCGATAGCGCGAACGGACATGAACGTCGCACACGTGGTGACAGAAGCCAGCGAGAGCATCGAGGGCGAAGGATGGCTGATTCCGCTCCACGAACTTGCGGCGCAGTTCATCGCCGTGGGCGATGACAGCGTCATACGTCTCCTCAAGCGACTCACGCCCTCCCGCGCCCTCGTGACGATCTACGAGACGTAAAGAGCGATATGCGGTCCGTTCATCGGACCGCTTTTTCTTTATCGTGAGCGACAGAGGCGCCGCTGATGTCGCGCGGAGGCGTACGCGGATTGCGCAAAGCCCTCCCGACCGCTACGCTGAGGCAATATGCAGAACGTGCAAAAAATCATTTTCGTGTTCGGAAACGAGGACGTGCCGATTGATTCGCTCCCCCTCCGGATAGTCCCGGCACTTCGCCTCGCGTTCCCGGAATGCCGTTTCGAAATCAAGGATCCCAATGAGGAGTGGGATGTTCCTGAGGAACTCATCATCATCGATAACGTCGTCGGCCTCGAAGCGCCGCGAACTTTCGATGACCTGCGGCATTTTTCCGCGGGACCGATGGTCTCGCTGCACGACTTCGACGCCTATGCCAACCTTCGGCTGCTGCAGAAGCTGGGAAAGTTGAAACGGCTGAAGATCATCGGTTTGCCGCCGGGCATGGCGGAGGACACTGCGACAGAGGCGGCGGAAAAGGCCCTCCGCGCCGTAACGTAGCATTTTCCCGAACATTGGCAGCATGCCGCGTTCCTTATATACTACACCCGCTTAGTCATACCGGTTTTTCGCCATCATCATATGACGCCAGACGTGCACAGCACGCGACCCCTCATGCGTTCCGCGGTCTTCTTGGCCCTTGGAGCCGCGATCATTTCCGGGTCGAACAACTTCCTCACCAAGATTGCGGTGACCGCAGTGAAAGACCCGATCGTCTATACCACGCTCAAGAACGGCTTGGTCGCGATGCTGCTCATCGGCATCGTCATGGCATTGCGCAGCCGCACCGAGATCGCCTCGCTGAGCCGACGTACCCTGCTCAAGCTGCTGACCGTCGGCGTCATCGGCGGTTCGCTTCCCTTCGCTCTCTACTTCACCGGCCTGACCAGCACGAGCGCCATCAACGCCGGCATGATCCAAAAGTCGCTGTTCATCTGGGTCCTGCTCCTCGCGGCTCCGCTCCTTAAGGAACGGCTTACCCGCATGCAGTGGATCGGCATCGCCGCGGTGTTCGGCGGCAACCTGCTCGTCGGCGGATTCACGGGGTTCAAGTTCAACGCGGGAGAGCTGATGATTCTCGCGGCGACCGTGCTGTGGGCCGTCGAGAACGTCATTGCCAAAACGGCGCTCAAGGACGTCTCCTCGACGCTTTTGGCCGCGGCAAGGATGACCGTCGGCTCGCTGGTACTGTTGCCCTTCGCGCTGTCTCGCGGCGGTGCGGCCTCAATCGCCAATCTCAACGCCACGCAGTGGGGCTGGACGATCCTGACCAGCGTCCTCCTGCTCGGGTATGTCCTGACCTGGTACGCCGCGCTCAAGCGCGCTCCCGCGACCCTCGTCGCGACGCTGATCGTTCCTGCCACGCTCATCACCAACGCCCTGTCGGCGATTTTCATCACCCGCAAAATGCCCGTGACGCAGCTCGCCAGCGGCGCGCTCCTGCTGATCGGCGCGGCACTCATGATTGCCTTCGCGAAAAATGCCGCACCTGCTGCGGCGCCCGTTGCAGAAACCGCTTCCGCATCCTCATGAGCCGGAGCGGCATGAAGAGACTATGAACGGCATCCTCCGATGTACCCGCTACGCTTTCGGCCCGAACAGGCTCCATTACTGCGGACCTGACGCCAACCAGGAGATTTCGGCGTACATGGAACACGGCGCCAGCGACCCGGGACTCACGAAGCTGCTCAACGGGTTTCAGACGATGTATCCCTATCTTCGCCTTATCGCGCAGGCCAACCGCATCCGCGACCCGTTCGACGACCGCGTGGTCGAAGCCTACTGGATCGGCAACGACCTGCTCGAGGCCGTCGAACACCGACAGCTCTACCGCCACCTCGAGGAGACCATGGGAATCAAGAAAAAGGTGGGACTGCGATCGTTCGACCTTATTGCCGCCAAGATCGGCCAAGGCGCGATACCGCACCACTCATTCCACGTTTTGGACATCTGGAAGCGCACCGGCCGCCTCGACATCGAGCACACGCTGGAAAGCATGGATTCCTGCCGCATCAGCTGGGGCACGGTCACGGCGGTCGCCGGACCGAAGATCACCCTCGATTCCGAACCGTTGCTCTATGCCGACGGAAAGCTGTATCTCGGCGCGCCCGCAAAAAAGACCGTCATCCGCTCGTTGGAAAGCCTCGCCGACATCGAAGCCCTGAAGCCCGGCGATATCGTCACGATGCACTGGGGAGTCCCCTGTGAAGTCGTCACGAGGGAACAAGCCGAGCAGCTGCGCAAGTACACGACGAAGCACATGGTGCTCGCGAATCTCACTCTTTGAGAGACGCGTGCGATGGCAGGGGCCGGAGGCGGCAATCGCCGTGCTAGGCCTTCGGTTCATTCCAATGCAACTTGAGGAAATGTACCGAGCAGCTCATGCACGGATCGTACGCGCGGACGAGCTTTTCGGATTCGAAAGCTATCTTTTCCTTGTCCGTGTCGGGCAAGAGGCCGTCGATAATCGCATGAAGGTCCTTCTCGATGTTCACCTGATTCTGTCCCGTCGGCACGATGACCTCGCAGCGGGTGACGATGCCCTTATCGTCGATGACCACCTTGTGATAGAGCGTGCCGCGCGGCGCCTCGATGACGCCGATGCCTTCTCCGGCCTTCATCAGCACCTTGACCAGCGGCTCCTTCACGATCTCATTGGTCGTCAGCAGCTCGACGGCGTGATCCAGACAATGGAGAATCTCGACGGCCTGCGCCAAGTTGTTATGAAAGATGTCGGTCGACGGGAAGCGGTCGAGCGTCGAGGCAATGGACTCCCGGGTCTTGGCATGGAGCTTGTCCTTGGCCAAGTTGACGCGGGCAAGCGCACCGACCATGTACGGCTCTCCCTGATAGGTATAGGCGGAAGCTTCGGAGTACGGCTTGACGACGTGCTCCAGATGCTCGGCAAACTTGTCCTCGGGGAGCTTGTCACCCTTGCTCGAGAGGATCTGCCCCTCGAGGAAACCGAAAGCGCCGTCCTGCACGAGGGCCATGTAATTGGTGTGCCGGTCAAAATGAAAAGGGGCGTCCTCGAACACCTTGATGAGACGCAGGACGGCAGGACGTGCGGCTTCGAGTTTCTTGACCGCCTCCGCGACGCCGGCCTTGTCGGGAAAATGATAGAAGCCGCCGATCGTCGGATAGGACGCATGAACCGAGCGTCCGGCGATGAGTTCCGCCAGGAAATTTCCGGCGGCCTTGATCTCAAACCCGTCATGAAGCATCTGGTGCTGCTGCGGATCGTTTTCGTCGAACTCCAGGAAGGCATCCTTGCCGAAAATGTCGGGCATCGCGAAAAGGTAGAGATGCAACGCGTGATCGCGGATATTCAAGCCGTACATCGTAAGGTGCCGCATCATCATCGTCTGCGCCGACGGAACCAGGCCAAGCGCGTGTTCGCAGGCCTCCAGCGCGCACATGATATGCGCGTTGGAACAGGTTCCGCAGATACGCGAAAGAAGCTGAGGGACGGCCGCCACCGGCTTGCCCTCCAAGGCGCGCGTAAAAAAACGCTTGAACTCGGTGACCATGTAGTGCACATGCTCGACCTTGCCGTCCCTGACGCGCACGTCGAGAGTTGCGGCGCCTTCGACCTTGGTAATATGTTCCATCGAGAGATCCAGGGTGTGCATATGGGGGAAAACGCGGCGTCACCGAGTGAATGATGAGATCAAATCTTCGTCGCGCCGGCGGCCAGCTGCGCGACGGCCGCGTTGACGACGGCAAGGAAATTCTTCGGATCCATCGGGCAACCGGGCACCTCGGCATCGACCTTGATGATGTCCGACAGCTTCTCGACCTTCGGCAACTGCGCAAACCGCACCAGCAGGAAATCGATTTCTTCCTTCTGCTTCTCGCTGAAGGTGTTCCGCTGCGCCGACGGCATGCCCGTACAGGCACACGCGCCGATCGCCACGACGATAGTCGCCAATTT
>JAHFIW010000041.1 GCA_023246195.1 bacterium | reverse complement strand
GCTGCGGAAGAGGCTTTACAGAGCCAAAAAAAGGTGCTACTTTTTCACAATCGTAGGGGCACTGCCACGGCCATGCTCTGCCGCGATTGCGGGCGCCTGGAACGCTGCCCAACCTGCGAAATCGCCCTGCGCGTGCATGCGGACCAACTGCATTGCCATCGCTGCGGATCAAAACAGCCTCTTCCCCTGCTCTGCGACGGTTGCGGATCCGCCTCGCTGCGCATGACGGGTCTTGGCACGGGAGCCGTCACGCCGCTGCTGGCAGCGGCTTTCCCGGAAGCGAAGGCCGCGCAATTCGACACCGACACGCGCGAAGCGGGAAAAAAGACGGCTATCGGAACGGCCGACATCGCCATCGGCACCCAGCTGCTGCTCCATGTCGCCGCGGAATCCGTCGATGCTCCGGCCTTCGGTGCCGTGGTCGCCACTTCAGCGGACAGCCTGCTCGGCCATCCGGGCTTCCGTACCACCGAAAACGCCTGGCGAACCGTGCGCACGCTGGCTGACGTGGCCAGCGCCGGCGGCGGCAAGCTGGTGTTGCAGACGCTCGACGGCGAAAGCCCCGACATTCGCGCGCTGCTGGTGTCGCCCGAGCAATTCCTGACAGGCGAGCTTGCCAGCCGCGATAAGGCTGGCTATCCGCCAAAAACGTCCCTGCTCACCGTCACGGCAGTCGGGCGCTCAGAAGACGCGGCACGCGCGACGATCACCAAGCTGGCGCGCGATTTCCGGACGAAGGGCGGCACTGACGCATTGGTGTCTGGTCCGTTACGGCCAGGCAACCCGTTCCGTCACGGAAGCTGGAGAAGCCTGCTGGTCATCAAGACGCAAAAACTCACTCCGGAATTAGAGGCCGCACTGCGGCAACTTCCGGAAGAATGCATCATCGATCGTGATCCGGAATATTTAGGATGAACCTATGTCCGTCAAACCCATCACCCTTAAGGGGACGCCAGTCCTGCACGCGAAAGCACGGGAAGTCGACCTCAAGGAGATCGGCACGCCCAAGTTCAGGCAATTCGTCGACGACATGGTAGAGACCATGTACGCCGCCAATGGCGTCGGCATCGCCGCCACGCAAGTCGGCGAGGGCGTGCGAGTATTCATTGCCGAGAGCGCCAAGGGACCCATCGCGCTGGTAAATCCGGTATTCACGGAGAAGTCCAAAAAGATGCTTTCGGACGACGAGGGCTGCCTTTCAGTGCCGGGCAAGTTCGACCGGGTAAAACGGCATAAGACCGTAACGATCGAGGCGTATACGATTGCCGGAGAGAAGATCACGTTTACTGCCGACGGGTTCTTTGCGAGGATATTGCAGCATGAGCTCGATCACTTGGACGGACTGCTGTATGTGGATCGGGTTGCGGAGCAGAAGAACGCCAAGGAAGAAGAGACGAAGAAGCGCGGTCACCGTTGAACATCCGCGACCCCCAGCCATTGTCGCCACTCCTTACGTCTTACGCTTCCACCATGCGCATCGTTTACTTCGGCACCGCTTCATTCGCCGTTCAGCCGCTCAAGGCGCTTCTTGCCGATCGGACGCGGTTTGAGGTCGTGGCAGTGGTTTCGCAGCCGGATAAGCCGGCGGGACGAGACGGCGCCGTGAGCTCCTCTCCGGTGGCGAAGGCTGCTCGTGAGGCCGGTGTCACGCTTTTGCAGCCATCCAAAATGAAAACCGACGAGACCCGGGAGATGCTCGCCTCCTTGAATGCAGACCTGTTCGTGGTAGCGGCTTACGGTCGGATCATTCCTCGGGCTTTGCTGGACCTGCCGAAAAACGGCGCCCTGAACCTGCACGGTTCGCTGCTGCCGAAATATCGCGGAGCATCGCCCATTCAGGCGGCCATAGCTGCGGGCGATACCGAGACGGGAGTAACGCTCATGGGAATGGATGAGGAAGTCGACCATGGGCCGACCTACGCGACGGCACGCGTGACCATCGAGGCAACCGACACGTATGCCACGCTTGAGGCAAAGATGGCGGATGCGGGATCAGAACTGCTTATTGCCAAGATTGACGACGTGATTTCCGGCGCGCTTCCGGCGGTTGAACAACATCACTCCGAGGCATCTTTCACCGGCATCATCGACCGCAGGGACGGGTTTGTAAACTGGTCGGCGGACGACGCTGCGGCAATCGAGTGCCGTCGACGAGCGTTCACTCCGTGGCCCGGTCTCTATGCGATATGGATGCGCAACGGCATCCCGCTGCGCATCAAGCTGCTCGATGTCGCGATCACGGGCACTTCGACCGGCGCAATCCCGGGAACGGCATTCAAGACCGTTGACGGCTTCCCGGCAATCGCCGCAAGGTCAGGGGCGCTCAAGCTGCTGCTCGTGCAGCCCGAAGGCAAGAAACCGATGGAAGGAAAGATACTGCTCAACGGCTATCAGGATTTCATCGGAAGCATCCTGCAAAACGAAGAGGCGTCCTCATAGGGACGCCTCTTTTTTCATGGCTTGCAGCTTACGCTTCCGACCTTGCGACAAACGCGCCGTTGGCAACCAATGCCCCTGCCAGCAACAGGATGCCGATACCCAACGGATGATTCAGGTATGGGCTGAATACGTTGGTTCCCAATAAGGCGACGAGTCCCACAAACAATCCCGCGGCGACGATTGACTGCTGCTTGTCTCCCCCGTCAAAAACCATGTCGGAGTGACGGAAGGCCGCGCGCGATGCGCGGATACGGAGGAACAGCGGACGCAGCAGCGAGAACAGGAACCAGACGTACATGCCAAATCCGAACGCGCCGATCTTCAGCCAGATGTCATGGTAGCCCCACTCAAAAGCGTACGTGGTGTACCGCGAGGAACTGTTGGCGGCCTTGAGGCGAGGATCATGGGTTTCGTAGGTGACAGTGGCGCCATAGCCTGAACCGAATACGGGATGCAGCATGGCGGCTTCGGTCAGCTTGGGGAGCAGGGCCCAGCGGCTCTTGGCAGCGTCATCATCAAAAGAGAAGGCGCGATCGCTGAAAATGGAGGCCAGCGAGATACCGCCGTTCTTGTTGGGATACGGAAACGAATAGGTCAAGGCGATGACGCCAACTGCCACCAGCACCGAGCCGAGGCCCAGCAGCACCAGGCGCTTCCACGCGGTTACGCCGGCCCTGCCCCAAACGAGCAATACGAACAGCGCGCAGGTGGCAACCGCGCCGCCAAACCAGAAGCTGCGCGAAAGCGACAACAGCATGCTGACCATCGCCCAAGTCACGAAGGCCGCCGCGAGTTTGGCACCGCGGTCCTTCATGGAACGCGAGTAGGCCACGAACAGCGCGGCCAGGAACATCGACACCAGGATGAAAATCTGCGACTGGAAGAAAATACGGTAGAAGTCGGCCACCATGACGGTAATCTCGCCGACGCGAGTGTCACGAATCCAGAGATAGAGCATCTTGGCCACGTCGAAGACGCGGTGCGAGAAGAAGAACAGCACCACTAGTGCCTTAAAAACGGCGACCGATACGGCCGAGCAGAGCAAAGCCGCAGCGCGTTCGATCATCTTTGGGGCGGCGAAGGCGGTCACCAGCGCCGGGAAAAGCGCGAAATACAGGGAGCGGTCCACGTCGAAGAACACCAGGTCATAGGGATGACCGAAGGCCACGCCGCGCGCGATGCCAAAGGCGATAGCGAGCATGAGCAGGGCGAACGGCAAAAAGATGCGCGCCGAAGTCAGCTTCTGCAGCCAGGCCCAGGCGGCCCTGCGGCGCTCCCCGCCGGCAAAGCTCGCGGCGAGCAGCTCCGCAAACCAGATGGCCACCAGCAGCAAAAACAGGGCGTGACGCACCGACAACTGCAATCCCCACTCCGCGCCGAAGGCTATCATGTAGCCGCCTTGCGAACCCACGAACAGTTCCGCCAGCAGCACCAGCATCGCCAAGTCAAAACGCACCATCGCGAGGACCGCCGTCAGGCCGATGATAATCAGGAAAATCGGCGATGACGCTGTCGGCAGCAGCCATGAAGAAAACGACACCAGTTCGTACAGTACCATCAGCGGCAACGCAAAACGGTAGGCCGCACGGAAGGCCGTGCCGTCGAGCTTCAGCGCGGAATGCGGCACCAGCGCACGAAGGTATCCCTTGATGCGAGTGAAGAACGACGGGATGCTAATAGTCATATTTTTTGCGTTTGGCCTTGAGGCTGCCGACGACCCAGGCAAGTGCCATGGCCAGCGGATGCAACGCGGTAAGAATCAGGTACGACGGCATGCCGTGATGGATGCGGAAGTAGGTGCGCAGGCTGGCGTCGAAGTAGCGCTGCTTCACCGGACTGAACACCTGGCCGAAAGACTCTCCCCCGCGATGAACGACGTCGGCTACGGGCGCATACCACACCTGAAATCCGGCGTCCTTGGCCCGCTTGCAGTAGTCGGCTTCCTCGAACCAGATGAAATAGCGTTCGTCGAGCATGCCGACGGCATCGAGCAACGAGCGCCGTATCAGGAAGGCCGCACCGATGACCTGATCGACCGGGGCAGCCTTTGCATAATCGAAGTCCGCCGCAAAATACCTTCGCAACGCGGGTAAGCGAGGAAAGACATGATGGAGCTTAAGGATGATGAGCGATTGCGAGAGCAGCGTGGGCAGGCGGCGCACCGAATGCTGCACCGTGCCGTCAACGTTACGGACGCGGGGCCCCATGATGCCCGCGTGCGGATTCTGCCGCATCCAGGCGACCATTTGCGCAAACATGCCGTCCCCGCAGTCAGTGTCCGGATTGAGCAGCAGCGCGAAATCGCCGCGAGACTGCCGCAACGCCTGGTTGTTGGCCGCCGCGAAACCGAGGTTGCGGTCGTTCGCGATCAACGTGGCCTGCGGAAACTCCTCGCGAACCATCTCCGCACTGCCATCGCGAGAATCGTTGTCGACCACGAACACCTCGAAGCTGACGCCCTGTTGGCGATAGACGGAAGCAAGGCACTGTCGAAGCAGGTCCTTCACCTTCCAATTGACGATGACGATGGAGAGGTCCATAGCTACAGCTTATGTTTCTCTTTCATGACGCGCCGCGCTTCCTCCAGCTCTTCCATGTTCTTCATGCGTATCCCCAGTTTGCTCCAGGGAATGACGTTGAAGATCTTCGGCACCCACAGGCTGATGCCGCCGGCATGCGGCAAGCAAAGAAACAGGTATTCCGGAATCCATACGCCCATGCGTCCCCGTTCGAGCATGGTCAGCCACAAATCCCAGTCTTGCAGACGGCGGATTTTCTCGTCAAAACCCGGAAAGTGTTCGCGACGGATGAGCGAGGTGGTATGCACGAAGTTCATCCGGCGAAGCTTGGCGGCATCGAACGGCCACATCCGGAACTTCTTCCAACCGAACTTGAATGAGGAGTAGGCATACGACGCTTCGGGATGGGCCCCAAGCGCGCCGAGCATCGTCTCCAGCATGTCCGGACGCATGATGACGTCGGCATCGCAGAAAAGAAGGTACTCCCCGCACGCATCGGCTGCGCCGCGATTACGGGCCGCGTTGCCGCCGCGATTCTCCTGTGCCACATAAACGATGCGGCTCATGTACGGCGCCAACGCCTCGACCGTGCCGTCTGTCGAACCGTCATTCACCACGATGATCTCATACTCAGAAAACGTCTGCTTGAAGATGCTCTCCAGGCAGAGCGGAATTTCCCTCGCGTGCTGATACGAGGGAATCACTATGCTGACGATCGGTTTTTTCTGCAGGTCATCCATAGCCTTTTGATCACTCCTTCATGACCGCCTCGACAAATCCCCCGGCCTGACGCTTCCAGCCAAAATCCTCCAGCACGCGCTTACGCCCGTCGCTGCCGAGCCGCTCAGCCAACGCCGGATCGTCCATCAGCTTACGTACGGCTGCAGCGATGGCTTCACCGCTTCCGGGCTCCACGAGCAGACCGGTCTTGCCGTCCACCACCGCATCGGCCACTCCGCCTACGCGCGACCCGATGACCGGCTTACCCATCAGGTTTGCTTCCAAATAGACGATACCAAAACCTTCCACGTCCGCCCCGATGCTCTTCGGTGCCATCACGAAGGCGCTGGCCGCAGCATAGAGGCCGGGCAGATCTTCGTCGGAAACTTCCCCCAAAAAGGTCACCAGATCCGCGACCTGGTGATTGTTGACCAGCGCTTCGAGCCTACGCCTGTCCGGACCGTCGCCGACGATGACCAGGTTGACCTTACGCCCGTCTTTTTTGAGCAGGGCGACGGCCTCGATGACTTC
>JAHFIW010000020.1 GCA_023246195.1 bacterium | reverse complement strand
CTGCACGGCAATGCTGGCGGTCTCTTCGTCGCGGATTTCGCCGACGAGAATGATGTTCGGGTCCTGGCGCAGGAGCGCGCGCAGGCCGCTGGCGAAAGTGAAGCCGATTTTTGGGTTGACCTGGCTCTGATTCACTCCTGCCAGGCGGTATTCCACCGGATCCTCGACCGTGGAGATGTTGACCTTGGGCGAGTTGAGCATGTTCAGCACCGAGTACAGCGTGGTCGACTTACCAGAGCCGGTCGGGCCGGTCACGAAGATGATGCCGTGCGGCTTCTTCATGTTGCGCAGCACGATATCGTATGCCTTTTTTTGGAAGCCGAGCTGTTCCAGCGTCAGCGGCTTGGTGCTCTCGGAGAGCAGGCGCATGACGATCTTTTCGCCGTCGTAGACCGGAAGGATGGAAACGCGCAGGGCGAACTTGTAATTGGGATTTTCGATCTTGAAACGGCCGTCTTGCGGCAGCCGATGCTCGTCAATCTTGAGATTGGAGAGAATCTTGATGCGCGCGACGATGCCCGCAGCCACCACTTTTTGGAAGGTCATCACCGGACGCAGTACGCCGTCAACGCGAAAGCGCACGATGACTTCCGTCTCGCTCGGCTCGATGTGGATGTCGGAGGCTCCCTCGAGCACCGCATGCTCGAGTATGGAGTCGACGATGCGCACGATCGGGATGTCTTCGGCCAACTTGGAGAGCTTGCCCTTCTCGTCTTCCTCGCCAGCCTTGTTCTTTTTGATGGCCGTGAGTCCGCCAAGTTCTGCCGAGAGGCTCTGCTTGTATTGCTTGAGAGCTTCTTCAAAGGAACTCGGATTAGTGTAATAGACTTTCAGCTTGAGGTTCGTCTTGCGCCTGATGAACTCGAAGGTCTGGAGGTCGGTAGGTTCAAGCGAGGCCACCCGCAGCTCGTCGTCGGTTTTTTCGAAAGAGATGAGCTTGTGCGATGCGGCAATCGGTTCGGGGATGAGAAAAAGGATGTCCTGACGGATGGGCACCTCGCGCAGGTTGATGAACGGAAGTTTGTAGAACTGGGCGGCGATGCGATACAGCATCTCCTCCGGCATCTTTTTTTCCTTGAGCAGGTACGCCTCTAGCGACATGTTGGGATCCTTCTCCTTGGCTTCCTTAAGAAGCTGATTGATGCCCTTCATGTCAAAGGTGGCCGTTTCGCGGAGGATTTTCTTGAGGAGTTCGTTGTTCAACATAAGGCGGATAGGCACATTCTTCAACAGCCCTAATTTTACCATAATAAGAGGGGGTTGACCATCAGGCCACGGGTGCTACCATCGAAGCTTAAATCGCGTATACTGTGAGCATGTTCACAAGGCTGCACAATCCCTTACGCGGGCTTACCTTGAGCGCGGGCGGCACGGGCATGGATGTTTTCATGCGCGCGGCGACCGTTGCCGCATTCGCGCCGTTGGCAATCCAATGGGCGGCCATCTTGGCTTTCGTGGTGCCGCGCCTCGGCACGTTGCACTTCCTTCGCCTGCACTACACGGCGGCGCAGGGAATCGATTGGGTAGACGTCTGGTATGCCATTTTCCTTTTCCCGATAATCGGCCTGGCGGTGTTCGCCGTCAATCTGGCCTTGGCGCTGTGGCTCGGTAAGCGCAATCGTTTACTGGGACGCGTGGTCATTTCCGCGACCGTCTTCATCGAGGGCATTCTGGCAGTCTCGGGAATTATCGCCGTTCTGCTCAACGGGTAACAGAAGGAGTAAGATATCAGTATGTCGCCATTTGCCATCATCAAGATATTGCTGCTTTCCACGCTGTCGTTCATCACGGCCATCCTTTGGACGCCGTTGCTGACACGCGTGCTTTTCAAGTACAAGCTCGGCAAGCAGATCCGTACCGCGGAATCGGCACCGATCTTCTCTTCGATGCACCAGGCCAAGTCAGGAACGCCTACCATGGGCGGCGTGCTCGTTTGGGGCACCGCGCTCGTGCTCATCTTGGCCTTTCACGAGGCCAACCTGCTGATCGGGGGTACCTTCTTTTCCACGCTCGACTTCCTTTCGCGCCAGCAGACCCTGCTGCCGCTCGGCGCGCTGGTGGCTTCGGCCGTCGTCGGCCTGGTCGACGATTATTGGAACGTGCGCCGCATCGGGCCTAAGGGCGGGGGACTGCGCATGCGTCACCGCCTGCTGCTGTATACGCTCATCGCCGCCGTCGGTGCCTGGTGGTTCTACAGCAAGTTAGGTTGGGACCTGTTCCGCATACCGTTCGTCGGTTCCTATAACATCGGCCCGTGGTACATTCCGGTGTTCATCCTCGTGATTGTCGCCACGTCGTTCTCCGTCAACGAGACCGATGGGCTCGACGGTTTGGCGGGAGGCGTATTGCTGTCGTCTTTCGGGGCTTATGCGGCAATCGCCTTCATGCAGGGCAAGGTTGACCTTGCCGCATTCTGCGGCGTCATTTGCGGGGCGCTGATGGCCTTTCTGTGGTTCAACATCAATCCCGCGCGATTCTTCATGGGCGACACCGGCGCGATGTCCTTGGGCGTCACTCTCGGCATCGTGGCGATGCTCACCAATACGGCGTTGCTGCTGCCGATCATCGGCCTGGTATTCGTGCTGGAGTCGCTGTCGGTCATCGTGCAAGTCGCGTCTAAGAAGTTCCGCGGCAAAAAAGTGTTCTTGTCCGCGCCGGTGCATCATCATTTTGAAGCCATCGGCTGGTCCGAACCGAAGATCGTCATGCGGCTGTGGATCATCGCCGCCGTGTCGTCGGTGATCGGCCTGGTGCTCGCATTGGTCGATGCCGGATTTTTCACTTAACGCCACGTGTCCTCTTGCCCATGGGAAACTCCGAAAACAATCTGGTTGAACTGTTCGGCACTGCCGGTGACGACAAACGCGTGCCGGTGATTCCGCTGCGCGACACGGTAGTCTTTCCGCGCGTGGCCACGCCGATCGTGGTGCGTCGCGAAAAATCACGCAAGGCATTAGACGAGGCGATGCGCCGAAATCGCATAATCGTTCTGGTCGCTCAGCGCGACCCTGAAGCCGCCGACCCTGCTCCGGGAGCGCTGTACGGCATCGCTACGGTGGCAAGGATTCGCGAGGCCGCCAAGCAGAAGGACAAGACCATGCGCGTGGTGGTCGAGGGCTTGGCGCGCGTTCGCCTCATCAATCTCGACACCGAAGGAGGCTTCGTCCATGCCGACGTGGAGCTGATGCCCGAGCCGGTGATCAAGAAGACCGAACGCATCGAGGCGCTGATGTACAGCGCGCTCAACCAGTTCCGCCGCGTGGTCAACATGGGCGCCAACGTCCCGTTCGACGCGCTACTGGTCATCATGAACGTCGTCGATCCATGGCTGTTCGGCGACCTCATCGCCGCCAACCTGGAAATGAAGGTCGACGAGAAGCAGGCCATCTTGGAATCCGAAGACATCGACCACAAGCTTAACGCCGTCGGTCACGCGCTGGCCAGGCAGATAAAGCTGTTGCAGATGGCCTCCAAGATCCAGCAGGAGACGGGCAAGGAGTTGGACAAGATGCAGCGGGAGGTGTTCCTGCGCGAGCAGATGAAGTCCATCGAGAAGGAACTCGAGGGCATCGGCGGCAAGACCGACGCCGACGACCTCAGGGAAAAACTTGAGCGTGCCGCCTTGCCCGCGTCGGCCAAGGAAAAAGCCATGAAGGAATATGACCGGCTCAAGGCCATGCCGTCATTCAGCCCTGAAATTTCCTATCTGCGCACGTATTTGGAGTGGCTTGCGGATTTGCCATGGAATAAAAAGGACGATTCGGTCATTGACATCGCGGCCGCGAAAAAAATTCTCGATCACGATCACTTCGGGTTGGCCAAAGCCAAGGAACGCATCATCGAGTATCTGGCCGTGGGCAAGCTGGTCGGCCGCATCCGCGGGCCCATCCTATGCTTCGTGGGGCCACCGGGTACCGGCAAGACGTCCATCGGCAAATCCATCGCCAAGTCGCTGGGACGAAAGTTTTTCCGCATGAGCTTGGGCGGCGTCCGTGATGAAGCCGAGATACGCGGCCATCGTCGCACCTACGTGGGCGCGCTGCCGGGACGCATCATTCAGGGTATCGCCAACGTCAAAACGCGTAACCCGGTTTTCATGCTGGACGAGATCGATAAGGTCGGCTCGGACTTTCGCGGTGACCCGTCGGCTGCGCTCTTGGAAGCGTTGGATCCGGAACAGAACAACGCGTTCGCTGACCATTACCTGGAACTGCCATTCGACTTGTCCGACGTGCTCTTCGTGACCACGGCGAACATGCTCGACACGATTCCCCCGGCGCTGCGCGATCGCATGGAAGTGATTGAGTTCCCCGGCTATACCGACGAGGAAAAGGTGCAGATCGCGGAGAGGCATCTGATTCCCAAGGCCATCAAGGACAACGGCCTGAACGCAAAGCAGTGCACGTTCACCGCCGCTGCCGTGCGCGCCATCATCCGTTCGTACACGCGAGAGGCCGGCGTGCGCAACTTGGAACGCGAAATTTCGGCCGTCTGCCGCAAGATCGCCCGTGCGGTCGCGGAGAAGAAGGCCAAACACCGCACCGTCGGTCCTGGCGATTTGGCGAAATTCCTCGGCCCCGCGCAGTTCAGCGAAACGCTGAAGGAGGCCAAAGACGAGTCGGGCGTGGTCACTGGACTCGCCTGGACCGAAGCTGGCGGGGAGATCTTGCAGATTGAAGCCACAAAAATGGCCGGTCGCGGCAACCTGACGCTCACCGGCCACTTGGGCGAGGTGATGCAGGAGTCGGCCAAGGCGGCCTTCTCGCACGTGCGTTCCATCGCCAACGGACTGGGAATCGCGGGAGACTTCACCAAGGATGCCGACGTGCACGTGCACGTTCCTTCCGGCGCAATCCCCAAGGACGGGCCGTCGGCCGGTTTGGCCATTGCTACCGCCCTCGTGTCGATGCTTACGGGCCGCAAGGTGCGCCGCGACGTGGCAATGACCGGCGAAATCACTCTTCGCGGCAAGGCATTGGAGATCGGCGGAGTCAAGGAAAAAGTGCTGGCCGCCTACCGTGCGGGAATCGAGACGATCATCCTTCCTGCAGAAAACAAGAAAGACCTGGTTGACGTTCCCTCCGAGATTCGAAAGAAGCTGGCATTCGTGTTCGTGAAGGATTTGCAGGGCGTGCTGGAGCATGCGCTGCTGCCGGCCTCACCTGCCCCAAAGTCTCCGGGAGACAAGGCTGCCAAAAAGAAAAAAGCATAGTATGTTCGAAAGGAAACCGGACGCGAAGTTCTTGATGATGCTCTGCGCTCTGTTGGCGCTCGGTTTCGTGATGCTTACTTCCGCGTCTGGCCCCTTGGCTTTCGAGAAGTTCAACGATCCGTATTGGTACGTTAAGCATCAGCTGCTGAACGGTTTCCTTCCGGGAATCCTTCTTTTCGCGGTTTTTGCCGCAATCGATTACCGCCACTGGCAATCATGGGCACCGAAGTGCATGTACGCCGCCGTCGCGGTGCTGCTGCTGGTGTTCGTTCCCGGCTTGGCCGCGAATTGGGGGACGT
This sequence comes from bacterium, assembly GCA_023246195.1. Lineage (GTDB taxonomy): Bacteria > Patescibacteriota > Patescibacteriia > SG8-24 > SG8-24 > JAHFIW01. The sequence continues at coordinate 20,612 of JAHFIW010000020.1, read as the reverse complement.
CAAAGAGCTGGATACACGTTTTTGGCGTTTCGATGCAGCCCATGGAACTGGCCAAGCTGCTGCTCTTGACGTATCTCGCGGATTTTTTTTCTCGCCGAGATGCCGAAAGCATGCGTGATGCGCATCTCACCCTCATACCGTTCATCACGTCCGTGGGCATCGTGGCCTTATTGCTGATGCTGCAACCTGACCTCGGCGGCCTATTGGAAGTGGCCTCCATCGCCGTGGCCGTGTATTACGTGGCGGGCGCGTCGTTGGTGCATATCGGCGGCATGCTGCTGGCCGGCGTGGCCGGCGTGTTCGTGCTGGTAAAGAGCGCGCCGTATCGTGCCGCTCGCCTGATGACTTTCATGCATCCGGGGCTGGATCCGCAGGGCATGGGCTATCATATCAACCAGGCATTTTTGGCCATCGGTTCCGGAGGTTGGTTCGGACTCGGGCTCGGACACTCCCGGCAAAAATACATGTACTTGCCGGAAGTCGCGGGCGATTCCATTTTCGCGGTCATGGCAGAAGAGCTCGGTTTCATCTTCATGCTGGCGGTCCTCGCGTTGCTCATCGTCTTCATTTTGCGGATGCTGCGGATCGGACGCGAGGCACCCGACCGCTTCGGCAAGCTGATTGCCGTCGGCATGGTCGCCTGGGTGTTCAGCCAAACGTTGTTTAACGCGGGGTCGATGGTCGGCATCATGCCCATTACGGGATTGCCGATGCCGTTCGTAAGTTACGGCGGAACGTCACTTGCGGTGCTGCTGGCTGCCATGGGAATCATCGCGAACGTCTCTTCGCATGCCGAACCTGCGGTCGCGCGACGGAGGCATACATGACGCTTGGCCCCTCCGCGATCTTGGCCAAATATGAAAATTGCGCGCGAGCCGCGCCATGCACGGGACAACGTTATGCGAATAGTCTTCACTGGCGGAGGGTCGTTGGGGCCCGTTACGCCGCTCATCGCGGTCATGCACGAGGTTCGTCGGATCAGGCCCGACGCTTCTTTTTCGTGGATCGGCACGAAGGGCGGCGTGGAGGAACGACTGGTGGGGGAGGCTCATGTTCCTTTTTCCGCGGTATCCGCAGGAAAGTTTCGGCGCTATTTTTCATGGCGGACTTTTGCTGAACCGATGGCCGTCATTCGCGGTTTTTTTCAGGCTCGACGGCTGCTTCGGGCCGAGGGTGCCGACGTGGTCGTGAGCGCCGGCGGATTCGTGGCGGTGCCCGTGGCATGGGCGGCACGTTCTCTCGGCATTCCGGTGCACGTGCACCAGCAGGACGTCATTCCGGGACTTGCCAATAGGCTTGCCTTACCGGCGGCGATATCGTTGTCCGTGGCGTTAAAAACGTCCGTGAAGGATTTTCCCCGGCATAAGGCCGTTTGGACCGGAAATCCCGTGCGTGCCGAAGTGCTGGCGGGATCGCGCAGTCTTGCCTCCTCGGCCTTCGGACTCGAGTTCGGCGTTCCGGTCGTGTTCGTCGTCGGCGGAGGCACTGGTGCAAGGGGATTGAACCAGCTGGTCTGGCAGTCGCTGCCGGCGCTGACGGCAAAGGCGCAGGTCATCCATTCCGCGGGAATCGGGAAAACTGATCCTGCAAAGGGCATGCCGCGTTATCATCAGTTCGAACTGCTTACCGGCGACATGCCTCAGGCACTGGCCGTTGCCGACGTAGTGGTCACTCGCGCCGGCATGGGGCAGCTGACGGAGCTTGCCGCCCTCGGTAAGCCGACGGTAATCGTTCCCATGCCCGGCAGTCATCAGGAAGCCAATGCGGCGGCGTTTTCGGCGGGCGGCGGCGCGGTCGTGCTCGATCAGCGCCAGGCATCGTCGGAGTCGTTCGCCGCCACGGTGCTCGGGCTGCTCGATGATCCCGCGCGTCGCGCGGACATGGCCGATAAAATGCGCGCCATGAGCGTCTCCGATGCCGCGGGGAGGATTGCCCGTACGGTAATCAGTTTGGCGGATGCTCGGCGAAAGGGTTAATGCTTTTGACACTGTCTGGCAGGACGGCGATACTGATACGCATATGATCGCAGACCGCAATCTCAACGACCTGACGGAAATGCCCCCAGATGCCGCTGACGCGGAGTCTCCTGTTTCGTCCAAGCGTCGCGGCGACTTCGGCATTGAGGCTTCTAAGCAGCTTGGTACGCTCGAGGGCGAAGTCGAACGGCTTCGTGCAGAGGCCGAACAGAGCCCTGACGCGCAGCGTGCCTTGCGCGTTGCCGAAAAGAAGGTCGAACTGTTCGTCTACGAGCATGATAATGCCGGAGCCTTCAAGTTCAAGCGGTTTGGCCGTGAGGTCGCGGGCATGTTCGAGGAAAAGGACGGCGTCGAGAAGCGCATTACCGTCGACGTCGAGACGGGTGAACTCAAGCTTGCCGAGTCGGAGAAGAATCGCCGCGTGATGTTCGTGAACATGGGCGAGCTGGACCGCATCAACAAGGAGGGCGGCGGCCATGCGGCCGGCGACAAGGCTCTCGAGGAAACCGTGCGGGTCATCGAGGGCACCGTGCGACGGCACATCGGCGACAAAAAGGGGAATGAGTCTAAGTATCAGATGCTGCGTTACCGCGGTAACGAGTTCATGGTCAGCTTTGACTCTGTCTCCAGTGAGGACTTTGAGGAGATTCTCAGCGATGTCCGGGATGCGCGGCCTCGCGTGGAGGGTGTCGCGGACGCGGTGCCGTTGGTCGCCGACGGGTTCAATTTTCAGGAGGCGGTGGACATCGTAAACCAGCTGCAGGCCGAACTGTCGCCAGAAGAGCGCATTGACGGCAGTGACTCCGGAGCCGCTGCCAGCGAAGTTGTCGAGGTGATGAGAAATCGCGCCGACTGGTCGTTGAATGTCGACAAGTTCATTTCTCGCGTCACCCGCGTGCGCGAGAAGATCGGCAACGAAAGCCCTGACGAGGCACGGGCTTTTTTTGAAAATTACATGCAGAAGATGTTTCGCGGCACCGAACTTGCCGAGATCGACGCCTTCAAGAAGCTCACGCGGGAAGACACCGAACGCCTTGCGTTTGAGTATGCCAGCAAGGGCCTGTCCGACGCTAAGAATGAACATGAGGCAAAGCGGGCCGTCGTCGAGCTGCGCGTCAAGGAAATTCGCAGTCGGCGGGATCGCATTTCCGCCTATCCCGCGTCTCTGGCTTCTTCGGATATCAAGCTTGCCGTCATCCCTTCTGAAACTAAGGGCGAGCTGGCATTAAAGAAAAAATCCGCCGCGCTCGCGGAAGCCAAGGCGTTGGGGGACCTTTCGGCGATCGAGGAGGCGACGTTGGATTATCAGATTGAAAACGCCCGACGTGACAGCGGTACGGGCCTGCTGGAACGCGGCCTCCATTACGAAGAGCTCCAGAACGCGTTTAAGGAAGGCAAGCCGGTGTCGTTGGCGTTCGTCGACATGGGATTCTTGAGGTATTTCGACAACAAGGGCGGTCCTGACGTCGGTGACAGCGCGCTCAGGGTCGCTTCTGACCTGATGGAAAAGGCCATCGAGAAATCAGGCGTGGATGCCAAGGCGTACCGTTACGGCGGCGACGAATTCACCGTGCAGGTACAGGGTGACGAGCGGGAGTTGCGCAAGTTCCAGGACGCGCTCGGCGAACTGCGTGACGCTGCCGGCGCCGTTCCTTCCGGACGTCGCGGTGATGCCGACGGTTACGTGCCAACGGAACTGGTGTTCAATTCCGGATCATCAGACACGTCGTTGACCGAAGACGTCTTTTCCTCGCTCAAGGAGGCGGGAGCATACACCGAACAGCAGCTGTCCAATCCGGATGATGTCGCCAACATGAAGGCCGAACTCATGACGGTCATTGCCGACAAGTCCATCGAGACGGACAAGGCCGTCAACCGTTTCCTGATGCTGGCAGAAGCTCTCAGGGATCCGAACTACGGCAAGGATCCCTCCCGTACCACGCAGGTGGACATGCTCATCAGCTTTTCCAACAAGGCGCTGTTCGCCGAAGCCGGGGGAGCGGAGTATCTTCGTTCGCTCGCCGCTTCGGGCAAGGAGGCTCCGGAGATGCGGAAGGATGTCGAAGTTTGGGTGGCGGACCGAGTGCAGGGTGCGCGCATGAAGGAAGGCAAGAAAGACTCCCTTCTCGCCGAACTTATCGAAATTCACGGAAAAATCCGCTATTTTGAGCGCGCTTTGGCAGACGCGCGTCATGAGACTGATGAAGCCCGCGCCAAGAACGCGCAGCTGGTGAAAGAACTCAAGAGGGCCCGCGATGAACGGCAATCGCTGATCGAGGTGCGTAAAACTTTGGGTCCGTGACAAGCGTGAATGAATCGAAAACGGCCGCTGATCAAGGCGGCCGTTTTTTTTCGCTTATTCCCGCTTTGGCAGGGAACGTATCCGTTCCTCAATCGTCAAGGGGCTGATTTCCGAGTCGATTGGCTTGCCGGATTCGCTTTCGGGGATCTCGCATTCGGCCAGCGATTCTTTGAGCATCTTTTCGATGTCGGTCGTGGCCGGCGGTCGGCTTTCTTCCGGGTGCGGCCTCTTAGCTTCGTTTTCGGCCATCCGTTGCAGGTCGGGTCGCTCCCTCATAATCGTGGGTGTGAGATAAAAGCTTCTTGCATGAGCATGTCATTTTTTCGTCGTTTGGTCAATTTTTTTTGCTTAATGAAGCCGTATTTCGACATTGGTCATATTTGTGAAAAAAGGACTTGCATTCCTCACGGTACTTGGTATACACTGCGCCTTGTCATATTTTTTCTTATGGAAAATCTCACTCTCAATCTCGAAGAACTTTACGAGCAGGTGAAGGACCGGGCCTTTACCGAGGGCGCCTTCGCGCGCGAGGAATGGGATGACATCGTCGACGATCTGCTCAATTCGAAACGCGAATTCGAGGAGATCAGCGACGATGTCGATTGGGCTGAAATCCGCGAGGCTCTTCAGGCCAAGTACGACGACTTCGAGGCCGACATTCCGGAAATGTAGACCGAGGGGTTGAATTGGTCGGGTTTTCTTGTTAGGTTGCTGGAACGGCTCCATGCACGGACGCCGTCCGCGGGTCGGTAGCTCAGTTGGTAGAGCAACGGCCTTTTAAGCCGATGGTCCCGGGTTCAATCCCCGGCCGACCCACCAGAAAAAGCGCATCATTTATTGGTGCGTTTTTTCGTTTGAGGCCGGACGGGTGACGCGGCCTTTTTGTATGGCCATTGTAGTAAGAGCACTGTTATCCGCCTACTGGCTTTTTATGTCTTCCGGAACACGCTGACTTCTAATTATCCACTGCGGGATGGGAGTCTGCTGTGGCAGGTCCAAGTCGAACGGCGCGGCAGAGCGGTTTCGCCGGGAAACTGCTATCATTGGTATGCTACTAAATATCATATCACGCTTCCCATGGATAACGGTTCTGCGGAGCGGCCGGGAAAAGGGGCCGAAGCTGGCGGGCATCCTGCGCGCGGACGTGGCCTTTGGAACTTTGCGAAACATTATTCCAAGGAGCTGACGATTGCCTTCGTCCTCGCGGTGATCGCTGCATTCATGGCCGATCCGGTTTTGATGGCTCACGAGCGAACCAGAGCGCGTGCACAGATTGCCGAGGCCACCAACGCCACCGCGCTCATTGAGACCTTCGATGAGAAACATCAGCCGATGGAACAAGGCAGTGGGGTGTTCATCTCTAAGGACGGCATTCTGGTGACCAACTATCACGTCGTGAAAGATGCGGCGTACGTTGAAGCCACCCTGCCGACGACCGGCGCAATCTATCGTGCCAAGAACTACCTGTACGTCGATAAGAAATTAGACATCGCGACCATCCAGTTCGAGGCGAAGGACGTCCCCTTCGTCACTATCGGCAATTCCGATGTCGTCGAGGACGGCGAGAAAGTTTTGGCAATTGGGAACCCGCAGGGTCTGACCAATAGCATCTCAGAGGGCGTCATCAGCAACGCGCATAGAAAGCTGGACGGCAACGAGGTGATTCAATTCTCCGCACCGATTTCTTCGGGCAGCAGCGGCGGCGGGCTCTATGACGAGAACGGCAGGGTTATCGGACTGACTGCGGCGACCCTTAACCTGCCACCCGAGCTTGCAGCGACTGAATCCGCACAGAGCCTAAACTTCGCCGTACCGATAAATTTGATTCGCGACCACCTTTCCGACGCGGCCAAGTCTCTCCAAGAAGCCGGCCCAGAGCAGGACTACGCAATTGGCAAGTTGAAGGAGGCAGACCGCAATTTTGACGCCGCTATCGAGGCGTACAACCGTGCCCTTCAGGCCGACGCGAATTTCGTTCCGGCATATTTGGCACTTGGCGGAATCTATTACGAGCAGGGCGATTTCGACAACGAGATAACGGCATACAAAAAGGCGACCGAACTCAACCCGACCAACTTTGAGCCGATTTTTTATCTGGGAAGTGCGTACGAGGACAAGGGGCAATATCAGGATGCAATCGAATCTTACAAGAAGGCACTTTCTTTGAAGCCGGGCGACAAGGACTCACTTTACTATCTTGCCATCCTTGATCTCATAACTGGGAACAAGAGCGAGGTTCCAGACCTGATTACACAGCTCGAAAAGCAGGATGCGGGACTGGCAACTGAGGTATCAACCCTTCTTTCGAAGACGAAGTGAGGCGACAGATACGGTCGTGCTTCGTGACGTCTTTCTGATCTGGAAGGGGTCGACGGCCGAGAGGCAGGGCAGTCGGCTGTGCCTGCATAGGTATTGACCGCACGTTTTGTTATACTGTTAACTGTTCGGGGTGGCGGCATTCGGGCCCCAAATAACCCGAGTAACACGGCCTGATATGGAGGAATTGCGGGAACGCTTTCTCAAGACTTACGCAAACGTGCCATTATCGATGCGAGATGATATCGTTGCAACCCTTGATGACCACGACAAGCCCATAAGTTGGGACGTTGCGTATCTGGAGGTCAGGGCGAACACGGGTGTTGCGGACCAGATTCTTAAGAAGCTCGCAGAGCTTGAGATGATTTAGTATGTCAGAGGTCTCGGTTTCGGAGCAGACATGTGACGAGCAGTTTTCCGAGCAGGCGATTAAACTCATAGTCGCCAGGCTTGAGGTTGCCCCGCATGACGTGTTCCTGGTCTCGGGCGGCTCCGACAAGCCGATCTCGCGGGATGATATGATAAAGCACGTTCGTGATTGCGACGAGATCGGCAAGGAGTACATGGCAATCCAGTTCGAGTTTTTTAAGGCCATCCGCGACGGGCGCCTGAGGCAGATACTCACGCCCAAGGCGCCGCCGGTATGACGATATTGCTTTCCAACGCCGATCACGACACGTGGACCAGCTACCTGCAGTCGTGGAGCGACAAGATACGGGACGCCGCCTCGAAGAGGGACGGTGTCCTGCTTGTAGAGCTGTCGGGGCCGCAGGCCACACGGGAAAATATCGAAGCGGCAATTGAGGAGCACAAGCCGGACCTAGTGATCATCAACGGCCACGGCGCTCCCGACATCGTCTACGGCCACGAGTTGCGAGTCCTGGTCCACGCCGATGAGAATCCCGAAGTGCTGGCTGGCAGGGTGACGCAGGCGATATCGTGCTGGACCGCTGACGAACTGGGCGTGAAGGCCGTCACGGCGGGCGCACGGTCGTACATCGGGTTCTCGGAAAAGATCTTCATTTGGTGCGAGGGCAGGGCGAGCCATGCAGACAGGCTCCAGGATGACTATGCAAAATTATTCTTTGATCCGGTTTTCGAAACGGCCATCGCCTTGGTGGAAGGGTGCGATTCGCAGGCGGCGCTGAAGCGGGGGCAGGACAGGTATGCGGTGGCGCTCGATGTCGTCACTCGCAGTTCGATGAGAAACAAGATGGACGTCGCGGCGCAGCTATTCCACCAGCTTTCGTGCTTCAAGCTGTTGGGTGACGGTTCTGCTGCTTGCTAGCGGAAGTTGATGGCGTAGATGCCGCACAAAGAAGAGCGCTTCACCGGAGCGGGGATAATGAAACTTATCGATCTGGAACCGGCGTGTTCGACGATTTTCTTGGAAATAAGTAGGCGGTATGAACGAACCTGACATCCCGAATGCCGAACCAAAGAAGAGGGAGATATTCAGATTCGAGGGCCCGGTCGAGCTCTCCACTGGCTCAAGTCCTGGCGGGTTCGCTTCATTTTTCATTCCGCTAAACGAACCGACGAATGCCGTCATAGAGACCGGCGGCTCCGGTGAAGTAACGTTCGGGCGTCCACCCGCCGCAAGTCCGAAGGACGGTGCAATCGGCAATATTCTGCGGGACATGCGCGAGAAGCTCGCATATTCGCTGACAATCATCGACAGAATTCAAGCGGCAACCAACCGGGACACGGTAAACCACGAGTTCGGTGTTTTCATCTGCGAGTCAAAACGAGTCGTCGGCTTCTTCGTTGGTACAAATAATCGAGCTGTCTTCAAAAAGGGCGGCGTTGATTCGATGGGGGTACTTGATGGGTGGGTGGAATCGCTAAACTCCGACGATAGGGAGCTAGTGGACTACGTTAAAGACGAGCGCGATACTGTGGAGCACGAGCGGATACTGCGGCCGAATCGGCGCATCGCAATCGAGCTCACGGAGGTAGTTCACATCGACGATGGATCCACAAAGCAAATAACAGTAAAGGCTCCGGATTCTCCCAAAATAACCGAACAGTCGTATTCTGTTTCGGTGAACGGCAAGCCTCGAGAGGTAATTTCGCTCTGCGTCAAGTATCTCGAATTGCTAGAGCAATTCTTGGTCGCGGCGGGAAGGTCGGTCAAGGAGTAACAGAGGAGTTCCTGCCGCTCGATGAAACAGACTTCGGTCGCATCTCGTCCTACAGCCACGAAAGGCGGACCTCGATGGGCCCGCCTTTCGTCCGGGGTAGAGGTGAGGATTCAGCCGAGCGACCTCGGGTCGCGCAGGCTCTCCACCCTGCACCGCTCCACGTACTTCTCCACGTCTGACGCGCGGAAACGGAGCTTGTGCGTGAAGCGGTAGAAGGGGATCTCGCGCCGGTCGATCATCCTGTAGATCGAGCAGATCGACACCTGGAGTATCGCGGCGACCTCCCTCGGCTTGAGCATCTTCTCGTCGGGTTTCCCGGTCTTGTCGGCGGGAGGTTTCGTCGGTCGTATTGCTGTCATATTGATGAGATGGGTGAACGTGAATTACCGTCCGTAGGGCATATTTTCTCCGCACTTCGTCGGTCGTCGCGTTGACCACCGGTTGCCCGCGAGGTGTGGAAATCGATGCGCCTTTCTAATCGAGCGTGCAGATGAGAACGATTCTTTTTTACGTAGTTCTAGCTACGAGTTCGTATCTTCGCTGAACGAAGCTTTGTTTCCAGAAGTCGGGTCGCAATGTTCAATCCCCGGCCGACCCACCACGTAAAAACCGCAGCTTTGTCTGCGGTTTTTACGTACCGTGACATGAGACTCCATTGACATTGGAGCCGATTACTGCAAATGTGCATCGTCGTCTGTACGCCATGCGAAATGCGAGGCATCGTTCTCGTTCGCGGGCGATCGGCAGCCGACGGTCATTTTGAAAAAAAGACGGGAGATTCGCCGTGACACAGGAAGATGATGATCGAATCGTGTCCGTTCCGACAAGCGGCGTCGAGGCTGCCAAGTCGCGAAGGTTCCTCAAATATTTCGTCATTTGGGAGGCGGACAAGCGACCGCTTGTCGCGGAACTGGTGCGCGTGAAACGCGACACTCCCGATGAGCGTCGCGTGGCCTTTAATACGGACATCGTCATTCCGGAGCCGCTGCGTCGTCGAATGGCAGCCGATTCCAAGTTCGAAGAAGAGGTCATGACGTTTTGCACGTCGCTCGGCGCTGAACTCGTTGCGACTTCGCGCATGCGTTTCTCCTGTCCTCCGAACACGACGGGTGTCGATGGCGTGCAGGCCTTCTACAACTACAAGTTGCGAGAGCGGAAAAGACAGGAAGAAGTGCCGTCGGAAAAAGTGCCGGCCGAGATCGTCGCCATGGTAAGGGAGAAGCCCGACTATCAGGAAGACGAAGAGTTTCGGAAATGGTACTGGCGTTACGTCGGCAAAAGGCGGAACGAGATCATCTCTGAGGAAATCAGGATGCGCTACGCGGACGGCATCGTCTCCGGCCCGGCCTGAACAGGCATCCACGACCGTTCGCGTCTGCGAGCGGTTTTTTTATTGTTCTCGGCTTTTGCGCGCGCATAAGAAAAAACCCAGCACGAGGCTGGGTCACGGGAAGAGGTAGCGGTAGGTCGCTCGGAATATCTCGACGTACTTTACCGTCTGGGGAAAGAGGCCATGACCGGCCTTTTCCCAGTTCGCGGGATCGGCGATGAGCGCTTGAGCCGCCTTTTCTTCTCCGCCGTTGTAGGCGGCGGCCAGGAAGGCCCCGAGGTCTTCCTGATTTTGCGGCAGTTGCAGTCTCTTCAGGTGGCTTTCCGGGAGGCGCGTCAGCGACCAGTCGGCCAGGCAGAATTGGGCGCAGACGGCGTTTTCGTGGTTGGTCATTCCCTGGACGAAGTCCTCCGGCAGAAGGGCCTTCGGGTAGCGATGTCTCGTGATGACGTAGGTGCTTTCGATGAACTGTGCCAGTCCGCGCGCCTTGGCATACGACACGGCGTAGCGGTACGCGTCTTCGCGGTTGGTGGCCAGGACAGTGAGCACCTTGCCGGCCTCCGGATCGATGCCGTCTCGGTCGAAGTCGTCGGGGTTGACGTGTTCGACTACCAGCAGCGTCATCAGGATTTTCCACGGGATGGTATTGGTTGGGCGCTTGTGCGGGTCGAGCAGCGAACGCACGTCGCGGTCGTTGATGTCGTCGCTTCCGCGTTTCACCAAATCGAGCAGGTACTCCCTGCCCGCCCGGATGCTTTCGCCGGTGCGAATCGCGGGGGAGAAGGGGGCGTAGACCACCGGCATCGAGGCGCCGCTGAGCTTGGGATGCTTGACGTTGGTCTTGAGCGCGATGACGACGCCGCCGGAAGGCGCGTTCACCTGATATTGCGAGTTCACGCCGTTCGGATGAACGACGGTGACGTTGCACTCGCTGCTCTTGCAGATGCCGTCGAGCATGGTGACCAGGCGGAGGCTGCCGCAAGTGACGGGGTTCCAGATGGCGAGCACGGCATTGTCGCCGCCGATCTTGCGAGTCGGCAGCGGTACGGCGCGCAGCAACGCCTTCGCTTCCTCGATTTTTTCGAGGAGCTGGTCGTGCGACAGCCTTTCGCGTCGCGCGAGGGCTTGCGTCGCCGACATCTCTTGCGCCGCAAGCTGCGCCTGTCGCGCGTCTTCGGCTTGCTGCGCGATGTCGGCGGGGCTGGTTTGCCCGTTCTCGTCCGCCTGCTCGCATTTTGTCCGATACGACAGGTCCGTGACGGCGAGAAGCAGGCAGCAAAGCGCAAAAAGTACGGTTTTTCTTGCCATGGGTTCCTCTCGGTTTCGTGGCAGGTGCATGGTTTCAGGTTCTGGCCGCAAGGTCAACCTTCAGTGCGGGAACATTGACAAAACCGTCTTTTTTTGTTGGAGTCAACGCATCAAGGATACGGGCCGTCGAGCCCGCGTCCGCGCCCTTTTTACCGATGCAGGAGACCTGTCATGGATACGTCAGATTCCGTTACGTCAAACGGTGCCGGCGCGTCTGATGATGCGTCATTCCCGTACGATGAGGTCGAAGTGATTGTCAGCGATCTGCACTTGAGCGCAGGCAAAACGCTCCTGGTGCGCGTGCGGCATACTTGGAGATTTAAGGTACGGCGCCTGGTAAAGATGCTGCGCGGACTCGCGGAGCCGCCCGACGTCGTGGAGGCGGAGAACCCGCTCGAGGACTTCCTGTTCGACGGCGAGTTCGTCGCCTTTCTCGATAAGATCGTCGAGTCGTTCGGCAGGGCCCGCGTGCTGCGGTTGCGCCTGATGGGCGACTGTTTCGATCCTCTCGCCGTCACCTGGAGGGGAAAGATGGCGGATCCGCCGTTCGAGTCCGTTGGCGCCTACAAGATGCGCCAGATCATCCGCGGGCACGGTCGCTACTTCGACGCGCTGGCAGCCTTCGTGCGCCTGCCCAACGCCCGCCTGGACGTGTTCGTGGGAAACCACGATCAGTTCCTGTGCTGGACGGCGGTGCAGCGCCTGCTGCTTCGTCGCGTGGCCGGATACGATCCGGTACGGCGCGGACGCGTGCGTTTCATCGATCAGTCCGTGGGGTTTACCGACAGCCATCGTGGCATCGAGTATTACCACGGCATGAACGCCGAGCCGCACAACGTCATCGACCCGCGCAACGCCATCCTGTTCGAGCGCTTCGGTCTCAGGCTGAAGCATCCGATGCTCAACAAGCCGCTCGGCTCCGACATGTCGGTGGGACTCGCCAACCGCATCAAGCTGCAGAACAGCCACGTGGGGCGCCTGCGATCCGAGAAGGAGATTTGGAGCTACGCGGCGAAGTTCAAGTGGATGTGGGCCGTACTTGCCGCCTTTCATCTTGCCGCGCATCTGCTTTCGAATCAGGTGAGCGTGCTGTGGGACTGGCGACGCAAGACGGGCTTCCTGATGCTGTTCCGCATGATGCTCGACAAGCTGCGCGAATCCATTGCCGTGGTCGTTTCCACGACGCAGCGCAATCCCGTCGATGCGTACGCGGAGCGCGAGATGCGTCGGCGGCCGGAAGTGCGCCTGTTCGTTCTCGGACATTCGCATTCCCCGCGCCTCGTGCAAGGTCTCGGCGGCTCATACCTGAACACCGGTACCTGGTCCAAGAAGCTGCGCTTCGTCTATCCGACCTTCGAATACCGATGGCGGCACTTCAGGACGGTCGAGGTGCTGTGGTATTCGCTGCGGCATTTTCTCAGCACCGGCAAGTTCAGCTACGGACGGCAGCTGACCAAGCTCATCGGTTTCATCGGCATGGCGGCGGCGATGTCGGCGTTCCTGCTGACGTCGTTCGCGCGGAATCGTTTCCACGTGTTGTGGTACGACCTGCTCGACTTTAAACTGCCGGTCGGCATCATGCTCGTGTTCTTCGTCCTTGGCGGGATCTTCCGGATTTTTGCCGTGAAGCCGCACGAGGTCGATGACACGCGTCTTACTTTCGGCCTAGTGAGGCATGGGAAAGACGGAAGCCTGTGCGTCGACCTCAAGGAGTATCAGCCCGGCACGGACTCTCTGCGTGACTACGTCTGAGGGCAGCCCCGCAATTTTGCGGGGTTTTTTATTTGCGCGCTTTTCGTCTTGATTCTCGGCGCATTTTTTGCGATACTTCGTGCGTATGCTGGACACTACTTTTTTCGCGGCGCTCAAGGAGCGGCAGGCTTCTCACGTGGCCATTCGGCGCGAACTCATCGCCAAGGCAGCTGGGGCTCAGTCGGAGGCCAAGCGGGCGATTTTCGCCTTGCATCGCGATGACATGGCCGGCGCAGATGCCCTTTTGGGGTCTTCTTCGGCGGCACTCATGGAGATTCGCGTCAAGATTGCCGGGCGTCCTGAGCTTGCGGATGAGGGCGCTTATCGCGCTGCCATGGAAGAGTATGCGGAGGCGGCCCTGTATCGCGCGTGGGTGAAGGACGGCACTGTCGGTCCGGTCGCGCTCGAGGGCGTTGATCACGAAATATATCTTGGCGGACTTTCTGATCTTACCGGTGAGATGCAGAGAAGGCAGGTTCGCCTGGCGACGGAAGGAAAGGTCGACGAAGTGCGCGTCATCAAGGAGTCCATCGAGGAAATCGTGGTGCAGCTTTTGGAGATGGACCTTACGGGATACCTGCGCACCAAGTTTGATCAGGCCAAGAACAGCCTGCGCCGCGCCGAAGACGTCCTGTACGAAGTGACGTTGCGCCGCAGTTGATCACCGAACCGTATGCAGAAGCTGATTGCGGCCGCCGTGATTCCGGCGCACAACGAGGAAAAGACCATAGGTGAGGTGGTGCGCGTCATCGCGGCCAGCGGATTTTTTCGCGAGGTCATCGTCGTCAGCGACGGCTCCTCTGACGGTACCGCTCGCGCGGCGCGTGAGGCAGGTGCCACCTTGGTCCATGAACTTTCGCATAATCGCGGCAAGGGGATGGCGCTGGCGCATGGGGTAATGCACACCGATGCGGACGTGATCTGCTTTTTCGACGCCGACTTGCGCGGATTCACCGCCGCGCATGCCGAGGGCATCCTCGGACCGGTGGCGCGCGGTGAGCGATACATGAACATCGGCATGCGCGATCATGGTTCGGTGCTAAACGCCTTTGCCCAGGTGCTGCCGTGGGTCAGCGGCCAGCGTGCGCTCCGACGCGACGTGTTCGATGCCATTTCCGGAAAGTTCATGGCAGGATACGGCGCGGAAACCGCGCTCAATTATTTTTGCGCGGTCAACGGCCTGCCGTTCGGCATCGTGCAGCTCACGGGATTGGGCATCGTCACCAAGGTGGGCAAGGTCGGCCTGCTGCATGCCATTCCGCAATATGCGCGCATGTGGGCGCAGGTGATGGCAGCATCGCTTCGCGTAAGGCTGGCGCGAAGGCAGTTCACCGAGCGCGGCACGCACATGAGTCATCATCACTAGAAAGCAACCCAGAATGCTTACCGTCGAATGGTTCAAGGATAAGAAAGTTACCGTCATGGGACTCGGCGTCCACGGCGGCGGTCTTGGCATTGCCAAGTGGCTGCGTCGTCACGGCGCGGCAGTCACCGTTACCGACTTGCGCGACCAGCATTCGCTTGCTTCGTCCATCGACGATCTGGAACGCACGTACCTTCAGGACGTGCGTCGCATCGGCAAGCGCAACATGCATCGCGTCCGTTACGTGCTCGGTTCGCATCCTGAGGAACTTTTTTCGGAAGCCGACATGGTCATCCGCAATCCTGCCGTGCCGCGCGAACATCCGTTGCTGGCGCTGGCTGCAAAGAGCGGCGTGCTGGTCGAGTCCGACATCTCCATTTTTTTCCTGCTTTGCCCGTTTCCGATTATCGGGGTCTCGGGCACCAAGGGGAAGACCACCACCACGATGCTGATCGCCGCGATGTGCAGGGAAGCTGACAAGCGTACGGTCATCGGCGGAAACATCCGCATCTCGCCGCTCGACAAGCTCGATGCGCTCCTGGCGCTGGCAAAAAAACGCAGCGTGAAGGCGCCGCCCGTCGTGTTGGAGCTTTCGTCGTGGCAGCTTGAGGGTCTGGCTCGGCATCGCCTCAGTCCGCATGTGGGCGTGCTCACCATGATCGCCGAGGACCATCTCAATCGCTATGACGGCATGGCCGACTATGCGGCCGCCAAGGAGATCGCGGTGGCCTATCAGAAAGAGACCGACATCGCCGTGCTGAACGCCGACAACTCCTGGACTTCGGCCATCGGCAGGCGCAAGGGCCTGATCAAGGACGCGCCGAACGCGGGCAAGCGCCTGTGGTATTCGGTGAAGACGTTGACCGAGGGAAACGGTTGCTGCATTGCCGCCGGAAAAATCGTGCTGTTGGAAAACGGCAAGCGCACGGTCGTGGCGCCGGTGTCGTCGATTGCGCTCGTAGGCGAGCATAATCGCGCCAATGTCCTTGCTGCCGTGGCTGCGGCGCGCGCCGCGGGCGTATCGTTGGCCGTCATCCGTAAGGTCATCCGTACCTTCGAAGGCGTACCGTATCGCCTGGAGACCGTCGCCATCAGGCGTGGCGTCCGCTTCGTGGACGACACTACCGCCACCGCGCCGGACGCTTCCATCGCCGCCGTCCAGACCTTCAAGAAAAAAGCCAGACGGAACATCGTGCTCATTGCCGGTGGCGCCGACAAGCTGCTCAACTTTGAGGCCTGGGCGGCCGCCGTGAAGGCCGGGGGAGTGAAGTACCTGGTGCTGTTCGACGGTTCCGCCACGACCAAGATGGAAGCCGCGCTCAGCGCCATAGGTGACGTCACTCCGCGCGCGGGCGTACGCTCCATGCGCGAGGCGCTGGCTGAAGCCGTGCGCCATGCCGTGAAGGGCGACGTGGTGCTGCTCTCCCCGGGTTGCGCGAGCTTTGGAATCTTCAAGAACGAATTTGACCGTGGCGACCAGTTCAACTCGTTGGCGAAGAAGCTTCGGTAAAAGAAAAACCCTCCGACATGATGTCGGAGGGCGGATTGCGTCAGCAGTGCCGGCCTCGTCGGTTTCCTCGGCCGTTGTGATGCTGGTGGTCGCGGCGGAAACGCTTCTTCGTGGGCTTGCGGTGCTTGTGCGTCTCCAGTCCGAAGATCTCCTCGAGCCAGCGTGCCGGTACGATCTGCACCTGCCGCGCGTAGGTCCGGTTGGTCTCCACGATTTCCGACGCCACGATGAACTTGGGCGGCGGATTTTTTTCGAAGACGACCGATCCCGGAAAGATGAAGATGCCGTCGCATCTCTGCTTCTTGTAGGTGCGGCCGTCGCCGTGCTCGCCGGCGTTGGTGAGCAGGTTGGCAATCAGGCCGCAGGTGACGGCCTTCTTGATGCTCTCGCTGTCGCCGTCGTACGAGGCGCATTCGATGCCGCAGTCCTTGAGGATCGCCATGATCTGCTGTTCGGCCTTCTCGATTTCCTCGAGAGCGACCTGGTGCAGGAAATGGCGTTCCGCAAAGTTCTTGCGGTCGGCCGCGGCGCGCCACCGTTCGACGGCGTTGCGCAGCGTCAGGAAGTCGGAGTCCGAATTCCTGAAGACGCCGTGCGCCGTGTCGGCCTCTTCTTCCTGTCCCATCGGACGGAGAAAGATCGGTCGCGTGGAGAATGACGCCGCAACGGTCACCACCGGCTTCACGCACTTGTAGCGTTGTGCCGACAATACCATCTTTGAGACGACCGGCGGCAGGGGGATTTCCGCCATCGTCGTCCCTTCCTCGGTGATGTCGCCGTTCGAATCAAGCGCGCCGAGCAGTGTCAGCGTTTCCTTGGCATTGGCCCAGAGCGCGCCGTTCGGACAGTCCATGAAGTCGAGCTCGCGGATCTGCCGTTCGGTGAAACCCATGGCCCGCAGCTGCAGGAAGGCGCTGTCCAGGTTGGAACGCAGGATTTCCGGTTGGGTGAAGTCCCTTCGGCGTTCGAAGCCCCGTTCCGAGTAGAGTCGGATGCAGAGTCCCGGCGCCGTGCGTCCTGCGCGTCCCGCGCGCTGGTTGCAGCCGGCCTTGGAATGGTCGACCACTTTCAGCGACGAGGTCGAGGTCTTGGGGAAGAAGCGCATCTCCTTGATGAGCCCCGTGTCGATCACGCAGGTCACTCCGTCGAGCGTCACGGACGTTTCCGCGACGTTGGTCGAGAGGATGACGCTGCGGTTCGTTCGCGCGAAGACCGCCATCTGCTCTTCCGGCGACTGGTTGCCGTAGAGCGGAAGGATGTCCACGCCGCAGGTCTCGTTCTGAAGCCTTTCCATGGCGTCGCGGATCGAGGCATAGTCAGGCATGAACACCAGCACGTCGCCAGGCGTCCTCGGGAGAGCGGATTTGACCGCGTCGACGGCAGCGGCCACGTGGTCGTCTTCGCCGCCGGGCACGTATTCGATCTCCACGGGAAAGGTACGCCCTTTGACGTGCACCACCGGCGCGTCGAAGTACTTGGCGAACTTCTCCTCGTTGATGGTCGCGGACATGATGACCACGGTGAGGTCAGGCCGCTTGGGAAGCAGTTTCTTCACCAGCGCCATCAGCAGGTCCTGGAACAGGTTGCGTTCGTGCACCTCGTCCAGGATCAGCACGTCGTAGCGGCGGAGCAGCGGATCCTTGAGAAGTTCCCGCAGGATGACGCCCTCGGTCATGTAGGCGATCTTGGTGGCGTCGACGTCGGTGCGGTTCTCGTGGCGGATACGATAGCCAACCAGTCCGCCGAGCTCGCAGCCGAGCTGTTCGGCGACGTAGGTGGCGACGGAGACCGCGGCGATGCGTCGCGGTTCGGTGACGACGATCGATCCTCGCCTGCTGAAGAAGTATTCCTCCAGCAGGAAGCGGGGGACGACGGTCGTCTTGCCGCTGCCGGTCTCACCGACGACGACGACGACCTGATGCTCCTTCGTGAGCCGGACGATTTCATCGCGATGCGCATAAATCGGGAGCGTTTTTTCCACGTCATCCTCCATTCGTTTGTGTCGATGAAAAGGGCATTTCCCAAGTCGGCAGAGGGCCGTAGAGGGAACAGCGAAGTCTAGCGTAATTTTGGCTGAATGTCAACGTACTCAGCCAAACGAGAAACCGGCGGATAATTAGGGATATCCGCCGGTCTTTTTTGGTTTTTTTCGGGCGTGTTTCGCTGCCTCGCGGGCTAGCGGCGCAGGGTGTTGGTGTAGCTGGCGAGCGAGCCGTCCGCGTTGATGCCCACCTGCACAAAAGGCGGCAGCTCCGATTCCTTCGCTGGCTGGGAGAAGTCATCCCAGCGAAAGAAGTAGGTTTCGCGGTTGCGATTGTCCTCCAACGGATGGTACTCGCTGCGCCGGCCGGCAAACCCGGCGACGTTGGCCTCGACGATGGCTACGGCCTTGGTTCTAAGTTCCGAAACGGAGAGGCGGTCTTCTGTTCGAGTCTTCCGTGCCGCTGAATGCAGACGCGCACTCGGACCTGCTTGGACCAGAACGTCGCCTGCCGGGTCGATCCAGTATTCGTTTCCTCGGTCGTCAGCATATATTTCGACTTTTTTCGCGTCGTCATCCTTGTACGGATTCGGCGCGGTGCAACGGTACGTCAGCGTAAGCAAGGTATCATCGCGGAACGCGCGGATGCGTCCTAACGCGGCCTCGCGGGCTTCGGGCGTGCGTGCGTCGGGGAAGAGTCCGTCACTTTCGGCGCTGTCGCCTGCACCGTCGAACTCCTGCTCCTCGTCGATTTTTTGTTCGAGGTGTCGAATCGCTTCCTCGTCGCCGTCATCGGTTGCGGTATCGTCCGCAGTCTGATCACGCATGTCCTTCGCTGCGCTTTGCGTTCCGGCATTCGGCTTCATATGGCGTACGGCAATCGTGGTGCGCCGTTGTCGCCTTGCCAGCACGAGTCATTCTCGTGCGCCGAATCGTCTCGTGATGACGTCGCGTGCAACGGGCGTTGAGTTATGTCACTGACCTGCAGGTCACCGACGAGAATAGGGAAGTAGCAGAAAAGTGTCAAGTATTTGACAGAAGTATTTTGTTTCTGCTGAATCAAGCCAAAAATCGACGGTAGGGTAAGTCTTGCGGTCGGCATGTGGATAACCATAGATGTCAAAAGCCCCGGTCCGCAGGAATGCGGGCCGGGGCTTGGCAAGAAAAGACGTTCAGTCGACGTGGAGCATGGCGTCACCGCGAATGCGGCGAGCGCCGATTTCGTGACGAAAGCACTGGTTTTCGGCGGTCGTGGCCGACTTCCACGATTTCATTTCTCGGATTCTGCGAATCCGCCAGCGCGAGAAAAAGCGGTGGGGGATGACCTTGCCAAGCCTGTTGGGCTCGGAGCTCGGCTTAGAGAGCCTTGCATTGCCCGTCGGGTCGTACGTATCGATCCAGTAGTATTCCGAGAGTCGGGCGGACGTCGACGTGGACTCTTCCTTGCCGCCGTCCGGCCGTTCCGGTTCGTCGACGGTGTCGATGTCGGCATCGGGGCCGTCGTAGTCCTCGAAGATGTCCGTTTCGTGATTCGCGTTTTCGTCGGAGTCGTAGACGAAGTCGTCGAGGCCGTCGAGTCCTTCGTCGCAGACTTCGTCGTAGTAGCGGCTATTGAAGTACTCGACGGCCTTCGGCATGTCGGGGACGTTCAGCAGCTGCTCTGCCATCCGCGAGTACCTGTCGTCCGGCTCGGCGAGATCCGCGCCGGTGACGCAGGCGTCATCGGCGATGGCATCGGTCAAGTCGTCGGCGTCGACGGACTCCTCGAACTCGGCGGCCTTGCTGCGTTCGATCAGCACGGGGAGAGGCGAGTGCCAGACGCCGTCGCCGGTGCGGAGGCAGTGCATTGTGCGATCCGCGCCCTGTTCGTCGAGACGCGGTTCGCAGTCATCGCGCTGGTCTCGCAACCACGCGTATGCGTCCGTGACTTGTCGCGAGCTGAGCGGCAAATCGTTGTATTCGGTCATTCGTATTCTCCTTGCAATGAACGTCGGATGTGACGAAGATACGTTTTCGTGCAAGAAATATAGCATAAAATGGTCAATTTGTCAAGGGTGCCAGACGGCATATCTATGCTGCATCAAGCAAAAATCTACGGCATGGCGTGCGTTGTGGTCGGCGTGCGGACACTCGCATGGATACAAAAAACCATCCGCAAGCGCGGATGGCGTGTGACCGACGAAAGACGTCGGTCAGTCGCAGTTGTAGTCGAGCCACGTCAGCGCGGCGGCGATGATGGGGCGAAGCGTGGCGTAATGCGTGGTGCGCAGGGCGTGAGTGCGGGCCACCCAGATGATGTCGCTGATGCCTTCGGCTCTTTCCGGACTGCCTACGGCATCGGCTGGAGCCTCCATCAGGTAGAAATGGATCCGTTTCCTGATGCATGTGCCGCGAAGTTCCGCACGAAAGCGTTCGCGGAATCGGATGTCGATGCAGCCGAGCGCAGCCGCGATACGCAGCTCGGTCAGGCCCATCTCCTCGCGGGTTTCCCTCAACGCGGCTTCTTCCGGCGTTTCTCCGAGGTCGACGTGGCCCTTTGCAAAGGCCCAGTCATTCTGCGGGTTGCGGATGAAGCCGATGCGCACGCATCGGTCAGTTCGTTTGAAAACGACGCCTCCCGCGCAGGTTTC
>JAHFIW010000019.1 GCA_023246195.1 bacterium | reverse complement strand
CGAAGGCCTGCGTGGCCAGCGATTCCATGAACCAGCCGGTTTGGAATGGCCCGTCGCCCATCCTGAAGACGAAATACAGGAGGAAGAAGGTGGCAAAGTCGTAAATGGAGCTGATCGGTCCGAAGACCCACATGAACTTCCTGATGAAGCCGATGTTCATGCGGCGAGGCGTGCGGATGTCTTCGGAATCGACGTTGTCCATCGGGATGGTGAACTGCGACACGTCGTAGATGAGGTTGTTGAACAGAATCTGCGTGGGCAGCATCGGCAGGAAGGGGAGAAAGATCGATGCGCCGGCCATCGAGAACATGTTGCCGAAGTTGGAAGAGAGCGACATCATCAGGTACTTGAGCGTGTTGGCGAAGGTCTTGCGGCCCTCGATGACGCCGTGGATGAGTTCGTCCAGGCTCTTGTGGAGCAGAATCAGGTCGGCTGACTCCTTGGCGACGTCCACCGCGTTGTTGACCGAGATGCCGACGTCGGCCGCCTTGAGCGACGGCGCGTCGTTGATGCCGTCGCCGAGATAGCCGACGACGTGCTTGTTGCGGCGCAGCGCCTCGATGATGCGCAGCTTCTGGATCGGATTCACTCGCGCGAAGATGGTCGTCCTTTCGATGCGAATGCGCAGGGCGTCGTCAGTGAGCGACCGTATTTCGCTGCCGAGCATCACGCCCTTCACCGGCAGGTTGATGGCATCGGTGATCTTTTGGGTGACCAGTTCGTTGTCGCCGGTGACGATCTTGACCTCGATGCCGTGCTCGCGCAGCTGCCGGATGACGTTGCCCACCGATTTCTTCGGAGGATCATAGAAGGCGACGAAGCCGATCAGCGTCATGTTGCGCTCTTCTTCCTTTGCGTAGACTTCTTTGCGTTCCGAGATTTTCCTGACGGCAATCGCGAGGACTCGGAAGCCGTCCGCGCTCAGGCGGCGGTATTCGTCGTTTGTCTTCGTGGCCGCGTGGCCCCTGAGGGGAGTCGACTCGTCGCCGTAGAAGTCGCTGACGGCGAAGACTTCCTCCGGCGCGCCTTTGGTGATGAGCAGGCGCTGACCGTCGTGTTCCACGACCATCGAGTTTCGCTTCCTTCCGAAATCGAAGGGAATTTCATCGATTTTCTGATACGAGGCGATGTCCAGGGTTCGGAATTCCTTCACGGCCTTATCGAACGGATTTGCCAGGCCGGTATGGAACGAGCTGCTCAGGTAGGCGTGCAGCAGGACGCTCTCCGAAGCCTCGCCGAAACCGTCGAGATACTTGACCAGCGCGATCTTGTCTTCGGTCAGCGTGCCGGTCTTGTCGGTGCAGAACACGTCCATGCTGCCGAAGTTCTGGATGGCCGAGAGGCGCTTGACGATGACGCCGTGCTTGGCCATCGACAGCGAACCTTTGGAGAGGTTGAGCGCGATGATCATCGGCAACAGTTCCGGCGTGAGTCCGACGGCCAGCGCGGTGGCAAACAGGAATGACTCGAGCACGTTGTGCTTGAGCAGCGTATTGATGAAGAAGACGAAGGTGACCAGCATGAAGGTCATGCGCATCACCAGCACGCTGAAGTCGCGGATGTTCTTGTCGAATTCCGTGGGGGCCTCGCGTTCGGAGAGCGAGCGGGCGATGGCGCCGAACTTGGTGTCCTTGCCGGTGGCGGTGACCTCGATGGCGCCGCTGCCGCTGACGGCACTGCTGCCCATGAAGACTTCGGCCGACGCCGTCTTCTCTACCGGGAAGGATTCTCCCGTGAGCGAAGACTCATTGATGAAGAAGTCCTTGGAGTGAAGCACCTTGCCGTCCGCCGGGACGATGTCGCCCGGCTTGAGCACGACGACGTCGCCGGGAACGATGTCGGCGATGGGAATCTCGTCCTCGTCGCCGTCGCGGATCACCGTGGCGGTGATCATGACGCGGCGTCGCAGCGCCTCGGCAGCCTTGCTCGACTTGTAGGTGTTGGCGAAGTCGATGGCCGCGCTGCCGATGACGATGGCAAGGATGATCGCCGCATTCACCCTTTCTCCGGTGGCGGCGGAAATCAGCGAGGCAAAAATAAGGATGAGCACGAGGGGGTTGGAGAACTGCCGCAGCAAGTGCTCCGTCGCGGAAAAATGCGCGTTTCCGGCCACGACGTTGCGTCCGTACCGGGCAAGGCGGTCTTCGGCCTCATGATGGGAGAGCCCTTGCAGCCCATTGGTGATATTCGTAGGCATTGGCAGTTGATGATTTTTTGCGTAACAACGTCAGTATAGCATGGGCAGCCTGATGAGAAGAGGCGTCTTTTTTGACCCGACAGGGCGTCCGTTGGTATACTTCAACCGTCGTATGGTCCACAAAAATCGCTTCAGTTTTCGCAACTTCAATGAGTTCACCGTGCTCGTCGTTTTCGGCGTGGTCGGATTGGGCATGCTGCTCTTTGGGGGCATCTTCGGCTTACGCGACTTGGATTTGGGCGCATCGGAAAAACGCGTCGTCGCGCCGGCTGTCGTCGCGCCCACGACCGAGGCTTATCAAAAAGAAACGCGTGACGTCATGACGCCGTTCCTGCGGCAGGCCGCTAACGTGCAAGTGCAGAATTTTTCCGCCGACATCCCCTCGATGCTCGAACTTGTCACTAAGACGCAGGAGCTGATGTTGCGCGTGCGCGTACCCAAGGATTCCCGAGAAGCGCACCTGTCGTTCGTGCTGCTTCTTGATCAATGGAAGCGCGCCCTTGCTGGCTCCAAGTCAGATCAGGCTGCGGTACTGGCAAAGACTCCGGAATTAGTCGCTGCACATTCATGGGTGATGCAAAAATAATATGACCAGGATCGATAACGTTTCTTCGTTGCAGGACAGGGAAGCGCTCAAAAAAGAAATTCGGCACGAAATCAGGGGGGAGGAGCGGCGCAAGAAGCTCGCCGGTTTCGGCGGCTGTGTGCTGTTGCTGGCCGTTTTCGTCGGTGTCCCCGCGTTCATGGCGGCATTATTTCTTGCAAAGACCGGCTTTGTGGACGTGCCGTTGCTGTCGAATGCCTTCTATCGTCCGTCGGCACCCGTCCGTGACGTGGTTCCGTTGAAGGGCATGACGGCGGATCAGGTGATGAAGGAACTTGAGATCAAGGCCATGCGCGGCTATGATCCGCTTACCTCGAGGCTGAGCTTGCCCGTGGGCGAGCAGGAGCTTACCACCGTCATGCAGGACGCGGTTGCCCTGTCTCCCGGCTCTTTGCCGTTCTCAGTCAACAGGCTGCAGGCGGTCATCGAGCCGGACGTGGTAGAGATCTACGCGGTGACGCCCCAGCACGGCCGTGATGTCACCGTCCGCATGAGTTTCAAGCCGGAAGTCCACGGCGGCATATTGACGGTCGTCGCGCCAAACGTGGTGCTCGGCAACCAGGCGGTGCCCAAGATGCTGGCCCAACCCCTGTTCAACTTTGTCGCGAAGAGCCTCATGGACAAGCTCGGCAGTTCGCTGGGACCCGTCGGCACCTTGTCCGACATCAAGCTTTCCGGTGGCGTCATGACATTCGTTTTCTACCGGCAATGACCTTACGTTCATGAAACGGTTTGCTTCCACTGCCATCGCTTGGATCTCTACCGCCATAGTAGTCGGTGCCTTCGCCGCGCTTTTTGAGGCCTCGCGTTTGCCCGCTCGCGTTTCGCTCATCCTGGTCGCGTGGGTCTGCGTGACGGCTCCGCTCAGCATCGGCCTGATCACGTTTTTCACCAACCGCGACACGAGCCGCTCGTCCGCCATCTTGTCGTCGAGTACCCCGGCAGTGCTCGTGGCCGGCGCGCTCGGCACATTCATGACGGTAGACGGCATCGCGGCGCAATTGCTGGTGGCAAGCACTGCCATCGGTTTCTGCGTCCTGTTTTTGGCTTACTGGCATGGCATGGGCAGGGGAGATGCGCGCTTTCGCGCCGATGACTTTGCGCACCTGTCGTTCGCCCTGCATGTGGTGGCGACGTTCTTCGTGCTGGCCAGCGCCTTCAGTCTGTCCGACTTTTTGCCGTTGCCCCTGCCAGCGCTGGCAGCCATTGCCGGCTTGATTACGCTGGTGACGGTGGCCGAAACCATGCGTCGCGCCGGCCTGCCGAGCTCGTCGATTCCGTCGTTCGCCGTCGTCATGGCCGTCGTCATGGCCGAGGTGACGGTCGCGCTTAGCGAGTTGCCCACGAGCAACCTGGTGGACGCCATGATTGGAGTCGTGGTATATGCTACCTGCCTGCATGCTGCCACGGCCATCCTCGCGCCGACGCCCCGCCCCGCCGTCCTTCGCCGTCATTTCGCGCTTTCCTTCGCCATTGTCATTCTCGTACTGTTCACCGCAAGGTGGGCCTGATAGTTATGTCAAAGCAAAACGCGGGTCAAAAACATTCTTCTTTTTTGCAGACGTTTTTCTTAACGGTGGCTTTGGGCGTCGCTGCCGGGGTGGCTGGCACCATGTTCATGTTGCCGTACGCCACCTCTCTTATCGTCCAAAAGGCGTCGACAGCCTCGGTGTCGATATCCAGTTTGCCAAAGACTCGCGTCGTCAGCACGGCAACCTTCGGCGCATTGGCACCTTCTGCTCGCGCCTCGGTCGCTTTCGCGTCGGTTAAGACGGGTGCTGGCCTTTCCGGAAAGGCCTATGTGCCAGGCGATGCGATCGCCATGGGCGTGGTGGTCACTTCCGACGGCTGGATGGCCACAGTCGATGGCGCGGCCGATCCCAAGAGCAGGGGATTGTCCGGCATCATCGCTCTTGTCGGCGGGCGTGCGTATACGGTGAGCCGCATCGTGCACGACACCTTTTCCGGCGTGACCTTCCTTAAGGCCGATGCCGATAATCTTCCCGTGACCGCCTTCGGTACCACGGGGACCATTTCCGTCGGCGATTCCGTCTTTGTCACTGATTCGGCCGGCGGACTCCGGCGTTTGGAAGTGCTCGCCAACGATACCTTGCCCGCCATGACCGCCGATGACCTGCTCCGTTCCTCGGAGAAGGTGCAGCGCGTGCTGCGCGTCACCGGCAGTTCGGCAGGCGTCGGCTCGATGGTGCTCAACGCCAAGGGAGAGATCATCGGTCTGGTGCAGGGCGACGGACGCTTTGGTTCGGTGATAGTGCCGATAGAGTCCTTCTCCGACGTCGTCGGCGCGGTGTTGCGCGGACAGGCTCCGCAACGTCCGTACCTCGGGCTCAACTACGTTGACCTTTCGCTGATTGCCGGTCGTGAAGGCGAAGAGCCTGCGCGTGGCGCCATGGTGACGGCCTCGACCGACGGCAGGTTTCCCGCCGTGCTCAAGGGGAGTCCTGCCGCGGCCGCAGGCATCAGGGCGGGGGATGTCATTGTCGCGATCGACGGCGAACAGATTTCGGGGAAGAACCCCTTGGCCGACGCGTTGATGCAATATCAGCCCGGTGACAAGCCCACGTTCTCCGTGCAGCGTGGAAATGCCTCCACGACGATTGATGTGGTGGTCACCCTCGGAACAGTCAAAAATACCCAGTAACATTGATGCAAAAGGAGTTCGAGATGCGCTCGGACTCCTTTTTTGGTACACTCAAACGGGTCAGGCACGATTGACAAAACGGCTTTTTCGTGCTAGATTTCACGGTTGTCTTTCACGACACCTCCATGCATTCATACGACACTCATTATCTGTTCGTCTTGTCGCGCGGCTGGAAGAAGATTCTGGCTTTCGCCCTGGTGACCTCCCTCGCGGGCGCCGGCTTGAGTTTGCTTTTCCCGCTCCAATACAGCTCGTCGATACGCATGCTCGTCATCCAGAGGCAGCTTTCGGCATCGGATCCGTACACGGCAATCAAGGCTTCGGAACGCATTTCTGACAATCTCTCGCAGATCATCTACACCACTTCGTTTTATGACAAGGTGATGGGCTCCAAGTTCAATATCGATAAGTCGGTCTTTAAGGCTGATGAGATCAGCAAGCGCAAGCAATGGAGTCAGATGATCAGCACGCAGGTCATTCGTGATTCCGGCATGCTCATCGTGACCGTGTATCATGTCAATCCGGCGCAAGCCGAGCAGATTTCGCGGGCCATCGCCTTCATCCTTTCCACCGAAGGCACGTTCTACATCGATGGGGGAAACCTCGACATCAAGCTGGTCGACGACCCGCTGATTTCCAAATATCCGGTGAAGCCGAACATTCCCGTCAACGCCGTGCTTGGCCTCATGCTCGGCCTGATCATCGGTACGGGCTATGTCTTGGCCGGCGCTCGCAAGCACAGCGTATTCGGGTCCTAGGTCGTCAAAAGCAGCGGCATGATGATGAAATCCGCCTAATTAAGGGCGGATTTTGTCATTATGAGGTCAAATAAAGACGTCATTTAGCCTTATGTACATGTCGCATCGGGTGTCTGATAGCCTTGACAAAATGTGCATTTTATGATATATTTTGCCGTTGATTAACAACAGCGGAGCGTTGAGACCGTTTGGCGGACAATGAAGACATCTCCTCCTTGTCCTCGTCGATCGCCGAACGGTCCCAGGGCTTCATGCCTCTGGTAAGTCCTCTGACAATCAAAACGACCATTCATCCCTATTGGGAAGGAGTACCCCGTGAAGAATTTCGCCGTTTTCGGATTCGTGATTCTCTGCTTCGTCTTCGTGTCCGGCAACGCCCTCGCTGAGGGCGCGCAGGTCAAGCTTCCGGCCGACGTGGCCGCGTGCGTCAACAGCTGCCTCTCGGGAACGGCCTGCGTCACGCAGGTCAACTGCGACGGCAACGACCAGCGCGTCTCGGCACTCGAACAGCAGCTCAACGACCTGAAGAACAAGTTGTTCCCCAAGCGGACCAACCTCAAGCCTCAGGTCGACAGGGTCAAGCAGCTGCAGGAACAGCTTGCGGCGCTCCGTGCCAAACAGGGCGCGGACGAGTCCGAAATCGCACGCGTCGCGAAAGCGCTCGCGGACGAGACGGCCAAGCTCGACGGCATGACCGCCGAGATCGCCGACCTGTCGCGTCGCATGAAGAACGTCGAAGATCGCCTCAACGCGATCGGGGAATCGCTCGCCGCCCACGACGGGAGCCTCGCCGCCCACGACAAGTGGCTGGCGGAGCACGAAAAGCGCATCGAGAAGCTCGAGCTGACGCCGCCGTCCATCAAGGTCGGTTTCCACGTCGGCTTCGTCGGACTGCACGCCTTCAACAGCGGCACCGATTACACCGCGCTTCCGATCACTGCCAGTCTGTCGTTTCCCATCTCGAGTCGCGTTTCGGTCATCACCGAAGCGGGCATCGCGGTGTCGGGCGACAAGTACAGCCTCGGTTCGGTCCTTCACGGGGCCATGCAGTACCGCGCCACCTCGCACTGGTCCGTCGATGTCGGCGCGACCTCCGTGTGGGCAGGATTCGACTACAAGCTCAAGGCGGCGCAAGCGTCGATCTTGGCTGACGTCGGTCCTACTTACGTCAACGGTCGCTTCACGGCACACGGCAGCGTCATGGCCGGTCCGGCTTTCGAGCCGTCTCCGCTCGGGGCGTCGTTCGCTCTCGGCGGCATGCTCACTCTCGGGGTGCTTCTGCCCTGAGTGAAATGGGCGGTCCGAAATTCGTCGGACCGCCCAACGGATTCACTGCGTTTTCAACGCATCGTCACAAAAAGGAGTCATGTCATGAAGACCGCTCAGAACGATTACGCTCTTTGGTTTCTCTTCCTCGTCATCGGTCTCGTCTCTTTCGTCATCTGCGTCACCTGCATCAACGGCTGCGGCCTCCAGGCCGACGCCGCCCCCGGTGTCAGCGCGACCGTCCCCGCGCCCGTGGCGACGGACACGTTCCCCGACGTCTTCATGACCTCGGGTCCCTGCGACTTCAACTTCTCCGAGCACTACGTGTCCGGAGCGACGACCGGGGAAATGCGCGGCGACCTGCCGCTCAACACCTGGACCGCCGGCATGAAGCTGGCCGACGACAACGGCGACGGGTACATGGGCATGACCTGGACTTCCAAGGTTCCGGTCGGCACGTTCAACCTCTCGTACGTCGGCTATCAGGGCGCGAACATGAATCCCGCCTGGGCCCAGTACGGCCTGGCGGAAGACCTCTCGCACATGAGCGCCAAGGGTCGCGCGTACGTCCAGTGCAACTGGTACGACGCCGCAACCGGCGCGATCAACGTGGTCCCCGAACCGAGCTGCGACATCCGCATCACGGTCGACGAGGCATGCAACATCACGCCGGCCGGCAACATGGGAAACTTCGCCTCCAAGTAAGCGCGAAGACCTGCCGAACGCTTCGGCAGATGAGGAGGTCCAGCGCTTGCTGGACCTCTTTTCTTTTTGCTTTCGAGCCTGCCCCTTTTACGTTGAATAAACGTGCTACAATGAGGCCGTATGCACTATGGAGAGCCGCTGGCCGAAGTGATGGCCGAGGAAACCACCAAGGCTGCGCGCAGTCCGTTTGGGCCTATTTTGGGCACTCTCCTGACCTTAGCGGCGCTTCTGGGAATCATCATATCTCCCTGGAAGGCGGTTGGCCTGGCGCTCGCGCTGACGGTCGTCATCGTTACCATGGCCCGTCCGAATTGGGCGTTGTTTTTTTTGGCGGTGTATACGCCCCTTGAACCGTTCTTGCTCAAATTCGTACCGGATGAACTTTACATTTACGCCCGCTATTTTTCAGAAGGCCTGGTCTACCTGCTGCTGGCCGCAGTGGCCATACGCATTTTCTCGCGCGAAAAAAAGCTGGTCGCCACGCCGATTGACCTGCCGTTCGTCTTTTTTCTGTTGGTGGCCGTCACGTCGCTGGTGGTCAACTTCGTGCCGCCGTTCATCGGCATCCTCGGCTTGCGACAGATCATCCGCTATATCCTGCTGTTCTTCGTCACCGTCTACCTCAACCCCGACGACAAGTTTATCCGCAACGTCACCACGGCGATGTTCGGCGTGGTGGCCTTCGAGGGCCTTCTCGGTTTGGTGCAGGCGTTCATCGGCGCGCCGATGGATGAATTCCTGATTCCCAGCCAGCAGCATTTTTACGAGAGCATCCAGCTGACCAGCGGCACGGACCAGTCGTGGTCTCCCGGCACGCGCGTGTTTGCCACCATGGGCCGGTACGATCAGTTGGGCACGTTCCTGTGCTTTTTCATCATTTTGGCAATAGGATTCTGGTACGTGCACGGACGTAAGCAGGGTGGACGCAAGTTCATGCCTTTCGCGTTGATGGCATTGCCCGCCTTCGTGCTGACGCTGTCTCGCGCGTCGTGGTTCGGTTTGCTGATCGCGCTCTTTTACGTCGGAGGCATGCTGATGCGTGACTGGCGCGTGCGGTTTGCCTATGTGGGCGCGATATTCTTGGCCGTCGGTTATGTGGCCGTGACCGGCATCAGCGTAAAATATCTGACCGACTATCCGTCGCAGACGGCAGTCGAACGCCTGTTCGAGTCCTTCTCGTATGAGCGCTGGCGCGGGGAGTATTACGGTTTGGGGAGATTGTATTGGATCGTGCAGACGCCGATGGTGGTGGTGCGCTCGTCTCCGTTGGTGGGAGTGGGCCCCGGACAGTACGGCGGGGGAGCGGCGGCCGCGCTCGGCAACACCGCGGTGTACGAAAAGCTGAACCTGCCCTTCGGCGTATACGGCACCGACGGGTACATCGATAATAATTGGTTTTCCCTGTGGGGAGAGACCGGCACGCTCGGCCTGATTTTCTACGCCTGGATGTTCGTGGCGCTCTGGCGCATGGCATTGGCAGTCTGGCGCGAGGCAAAAGATCCGGCGGTACGCGGCCTGGCGCTCGGCTTTGCCGGTTGCGTGCTGGCCTTTGCCTTCCAGGCGTTCCTGGCGACGTATCTCGAAGTCCGTACCATCGCCCTGTACTTCTGGATGTACGCGGCCTTCGTGTACGTCCTCGGTCGTCGTGCAAAAGTCTTTGGATAAACGCGCATGAAGATAGTTTTTGCCAACAAGTATTTTTTCGTGAAGGGCGGCGCCGAGCGCTACCTGTTTGATTTGAGGGAATTGCTCGAGAGTCACGGCAACGAGGTCATTCCCTTCGCCATGAAGGACGAACGCAACCTCAAGACGCCATGGGAAAAATATTTCGTCAGCGCCGTGCAGACCGAGCGCGTGCGCCTGTCGCTCGACGGACTGAAGACCGCCGGTCGGATGCTGTATTCGTTCGAGGCCAAGCGGAAGTTCGGCCGGCTGCTCGATGCCTCGATGCCGCAGGTCGTGCACGTCCACAACATCTACCACCAAATTTCGCCGTCGATTCTTTCCGAGGCGCGCAAGCGCGGCATTCCCGTCGTGATGACCGCGCATGATTATAAGCTGGTGGCGCCGAACTATTCGCTGTTCCACGACGGGGCCGTCTGCGAACGCACCAAGCCCGCCAAATACTGGAGCGCCTTCACGCATCGCTGCATCAAGGGTTCCGCCGCCGCCAGCGCGCTCGCGGCCATGGAGATGACGCTGCACGGGGCGCTCGGCTTGTACCGCGACAACATCGGCAAGATCATCGCGCCGAGCCGCTTCATGCAAAAGCTGCTGGCCGAGTACGGCATCTCCGCCGACAAGATCGTGCACGTGCCGCATCCCGTCGACGCGAAGGCGTGGCGTCCAGTGCGCGGCGGAAATTATGCGCTGTATGTCGGTCGCCTCTCCGAAGAGAAGGGCGTAGACGTGCTGATTCGAGCCGCAGCCAGGCGCAAGGACATCCCCGTGCACGTCGTCGGCTCCGGACCCGACGAGGCGCGTCTCAGGGGCCTCGCCAAACAGGTCAAGGCTGCCAACGTCATTTTCCGGGGCTGGATGTCCGGAGGAGATTTGCGAACCGAATATGCCGGAGCGCGTTTCTTGGCGGTGCCGTCCGTCTGGTACGAAGCGTTCGGCTTGATCGTCCTCGAGGCGTATGCGGCAGGTAAGCCGGTCGTGGCTTCGAATATCGGCGGCCTCGGTGAGCTCGTGCGCCACGGAGAAACCGGCCTCCTCGCTTCAGCCGGTAACGCCAAGGATCTTGCCGAAAAAATGGGAGCGCTCTGGGACGCCCCCGAAGCGGCAGCTGACATGGGCTTCGCCGGCCGAGCCTGGGTTGAGAGTGATTTCACTCCCGAGGAACATTACAGGCGAATTATGGAAGTCTATGCGAGCGTCGGGGCGCGCTAGGGCGTGTGCGCCGTCGTCGTTTCAGACAACCAAAAAGCGAGACCTCGGCGGTCTCGCTTTAGTTTGCGGTCATCTTATGCCGTAACCTTCGGACGCTTTGCGCTGATGAGCGCCGCCGTGGCGGTTCGGTGAGGTGCCATGCGTTTCGGGTTCCTCTCAGGGACGAACAGCGACTCGTAGACCTTCTCGACCGCTCGCGTCACGTCATCCCAATGATAGTTTGCCGTGACGAATTTCTTTGCGTTCGCACCTTGCGTCGCGACCATCGCGGGGGAGTCGAGCAGCACTCGCAGTTTGCGGGTGAGGTCGGGGACGCTGCGGTTGCGGAAGCTCATGCCGTGCTCTCGGATGCATTCCATGTTTTCTGGAATGTCCGACCCGAGGACGGTCTTGCCGTAGCTCATGGCTTCGAGAACGGCGATGGGTAGGCCTTCGGATTCCGAGGGGTGCACTACCGCGTACGCTCCGGCGAAGACCTGTTCCAGTGCTCGGCCTTTCAGGTAACCGGTAAAGAGAATGTCGGCATTGCCGGCGGCCATGGCCCGCAGCTCGGCAATGTAGTCGTCGGTGAACGCGGAACCTCCGACGATGACCAGCTTCTTGCCTCGCGTCAGGCCGCGCTTCTGCAGACGCTGATAGGCCTCGATGAGGTGATGCGCACCCTTGTGGCGCACCAGGCGCGAGACCATGACCACATAGCCGTCCTTCTTGAGGCCGAACTTGGCCAGCACTTCGGTGCCGATGCGTCCCGGCGGCTCGATGCCGTTGGGCACGTGGACGACGTCACCGCCAAAACGGTTCATGCAGTACGACTGCAGCGTCTTGGAGACGGCGATGGTCTGGTGGGGGAAGATGCAGGCGGCGCGCTCGCCGATGCCGAGCATGGTGCGGGCCACGAAGCCCCACTTCTGGTGGTTGCGATCGACGCAATGGAAGGTCGCTACGACTTTGGTGTTCGGTGCGAACGCTCGCGGAATCCAGGAGAGCAGCGACGGGCCGACGCCGTGATAATGAATCACGTCAGCTCCGTTGCGGATGGCATGCAGGGTCGACGTGAAGGTGTGCACGATGGCGTCGAGGTGCTTGGTGTTGATGGTGGGAGTGGCAACCGTGCTTACGCCAGGAGCGAAACGGCGTTTGGCCGGCGCATACCAAGAACGCGTGTACACCGTCACGTCGTGACCGCGCTTACCAAGGCGGACAGCCAAAGCCTCAACGTGGCGCTCAATGCCGCCAAATTGCGTTGGGATGCCTTTTTGTCCGATCATGGCGATCTTCATAGACGTTTTTGGTTCAATACCGCCAGAGAAGCAGTACTTGAGAACCACATACCTTAGCATAAATATGGCCGTTTGTCAATAAGGACGGGCAAATGCTGATATCAAAAAAAAGCCCTTATTTTAGGGCTTTTTTACGTCTCTGTTTACCGCTTGGCCTTCTTCGTTGATGTGCCGGTCGGTGTTGCCGGCAGGACGGCGCCTTTGCCGGCAGCGCGTTGGTCGTAGGGGAGTTCGGTGCTGACGTCTGCGGTTATGGCATGAAGCGCGTAGTTGGTTGCCTTATCGCGCCCCGTGACTTTGATGTTTTTGATGAGCGCGGGCGAGGTTTCGACGTCCGCTGCGGTCGGCAGCAATGCCACCTCGAAGCTGCCGCCGATGCTCGCGGCATCGCCGTTGGCGAAGGCCGGAATGTCACCGAGATTCCAGCGGATGACGCGGGAGGTGGGCAAGTAGTCCATGGCCGTGCCGGCAGTCACGCTCGACTTCCCGGTCCAAGTCACGTTGGGGGGCAGTGTCGCCTCGACGATCGTATTGCGTACGCCGCTCGTCGTGGTCGAAACGGTCAGGAAGACGCGATACTTGGTGGTCTCGCCGACTTTCGGCGGCAGCGGTCCCACGCCCAATTGGTCACCGACCTTGGTGTAATAGATCGCGGCGGCATCCAGGCCGAGCTCGGTGGATATGGGCACGTCGATGATGCCCGCGTCCACGCGCACGATTCCGGACAATCTGTCGGAAAGCATCGCGGCGTCATCTACCAGCGCGTATTCGGCACGGCTGGAAACATGCAGCGAGGGGATGAGCGTCGTGCCAAGATCTGCGGGGGTAATGGAGTTCTTTACGGCAAACGTCACGGTCAGCTCGCCGGATTCGCCAGGCTTCACTTCGGCCAATGCCGGTGCGGACGTTTCGTCCCAAGAAAGCGATGCCGGTACTTTGTCGGTGATAAACGTCGCTCCGGGGTCTACGGTGACGTGCAGGTGCCTGATCGACTGCGCACCGTCGTTCTTGTAGCTGATGCGCACGCGCACCTTATCTCCGGGCAAAATCGAATCACGTCCGGCAGGTTCTTCGATCTGCGAGTCGAATGACAGCGAGGCGGCGCGCGGGTCGGCGTTCTTCCTGACGCGCTCCAGCAGGTCGTTGCGGGTCTGGCCGTTTTCTCGGACGTACGCGCGTGCAATGAAAGTGGAGGCGACGCGCTGCATTTCCGGCACTGCACGGAAGTAGCCGTACAGCTTCAGCGTGCCGTGCTCGCCTGCGGGGAGCGTACCCAGGGACCATTCGTCGGTGGCCGAAATCGCGGGGACCGAACCCGTGACCGTGAAGTCTTCGGGGGCGGCCACGCGTATCGCCACGCCGTTCAGGGGACGCGCGGCGTTGTTGGCGTACGTAACGCCGATTTCATGGATGACGCCGCGGTCCACGTTGGGCGGCATATGCAGGTCGAGCGATAAGACCGAACCGGTGATGGGCCGTTCGTCCAGCGTGGAGACGCGCGAGGAAACGGTGGCCGCGTCATCCCAGTGGATCATCTCGGCGGACATCACCGAAGTGTCGCCCGTCGCGCCGTAGGAGCGCGCCTTGAAGCGGATCTCGTTTTTGCTGTTTGGCCGAAGCGTGCCGAGGCTGAATATCAAAATGTCGTGTTGGGTGTTTTCTGACAGCGCATGGCCCATGGTGGTCGTGTCGGTCAGGCACACTTTCGGGTCGAGATCGACGTCGGTTGCGTCGCTGGTCAGTACCGTTCCGGGGGGGAGGTACACGCGCAGCACCGCGCATCCCATCGATTTGGGCGAGTCGTTGCGGTACGCATAGACGTATTCGGTGTCCGCGCCGCTCACGATTTCCTGCGGGGAGACGGCGTCTATGCGGGCCAGCGGGGTAACCGGAATCAGCGAAGGCAGCGTATCGGCAAAAAACCAGGTCACCAGAAGGGCTCCGAGCATCGCCAGCAGGCCCATGTCGAACCAGAACACCTTTGAATGGTGCTTGGGGAACTTGGAGCGGTACTTGCGGTCATAGTGGTTGGCCAAGTGGTCATAACAGACCTTCTTGACCGGGTCCGCGTACTTCAGGAGCGGCTCGGCGATGTCCTGGCACTTGCTCCAGATGCGCGACAGCACGCCGGAATCGATTCCCATCGGATTTTTTTTGAGATCAGACATAGTGTTGAGGTCAATGGCCGGCTGCCGAGAATTGGAACGCGTCGCTCGTCATGGCGGCGATTTCGTCGATGCCGTCCCCGTTGGTGTCGGCTACCGCCACGCGCACGCCCGTCCGCGATGACGGGTCGGCGGCGAAGAATCCCTTGCCTTGCGGCACGCCGTAGCGGTTGAAGACGCGCACGTGCGGTCCGCCGCCCGGCCCTGCGCCGGTGACGATCTCGGCTTTGCCATCGCCGTTCAGGTCGCCGACTGCCACGCTGACGCCGCCATGGAAGTTGCGGTCGTAGGCGTACCAGCCCGTGTCGATCAGCTTCCCGTATCGGCTGAAGATGCGCACGTGC
Source organism: bacterium (assembly GCA_023246195.1). Lineage (GTDB taxonomy): Bacteria > Patescibacteriota > Patescibacteriia > SG8-24 > SG8-24 > JAHFIW01. Next base: position 12,540 of record JAHFIW010000019.1, on the reverse strand, counting down.
GGTCCGCCTCCGGGTCCCGCGCCCGTCACGATGACGGGACGACCCGTGCCGTAGACGTCGCCTACGGCCACGTTGACGCCGCCGAGGAATCCCGGGGCGTAGGCGAGGAATCCCGGTCCCATCGAGTTGCCGTTGCGGTCGAAGACGCGGACTTCCGGGCTGTTGCCCTGCGTCGCGCCGACGACGATCTCACCCTTGCCGTCGCCATCCAAGTCGCCGACGGCGATATTCACGCCCTGGGCGTAGCTGTCGCCAAAAGGGGAGAAGGACGCCCTGAGCGCCCCGTCGGCGCCGTATACGGACACGCGCCCTTTGGCCGCCACGATTTTCTCCGGCGTGCCGTCCTTGTCCATGTCGGTGTTGATGATGTTGGCGTTACCGTCGTAGCCGCTCTCGTAGGAGAAGAAGCCGTTGCGCAGCTTGCCGCCGTTGGCGTCGAACAGGCGCACGAAGGCGCCGTTGGAGAAGACGGTGTTGGCCACGGTCTCGATGCGCTTCATCAGCAGCAGGCCGTCGTTGGGCGGGATGGTCACCGTGGTCACCACTGAGCCGTCATTCACCGCGGCATCCTGCGTGCCGTGCAGCTTCTCGAGCTCGCCTCCCAAGTTGACGGTCTTCGCGTCCGGAGAAGAATTGACCAGCGCCACGCCGTCCTGAAAGTCCCTGCGCCAGACGCTCGGCGTCAATCGTCGGTCGGCGGGGGAGAGCAGGTTCACCGCGTCGCCGAGCGGCCTTCCCAGCAGCACGTCTTCCTCGTCGTATCGCCACAGCTGCCCGTGGTCGCTCTCGCCGTAGTCGAAGCTGAAGAAGCCGTCGGCCATCAGGGTCGAGGTGAGTCCGTAGCGCATCTTCTTATAGTCGGCGTCGTTGCCGGTGTTGCCCGTGTTGGCGTTGATGATGAACACCGGCGTGCTGCCGACCACCTTTCGCAGACGCATGTAGTTGGCCATCACGCCCGCCCACGAACCGCCCGCCTCCCATGGCGTAGGAAAAGATTCGAACATGCGACCGTTCACGGAGGACTGCACGGCGTCCGTGGAGTCGCCGTTCGTGACGATGATCGCGTCGGGACCGAGCGCGTCGCGCGTGGCCTTGAGCATGTTGACCATGCCGCGCTGCCACGCGATGTCCAGGAGCGTCTTGTCGTCGCGTTGGCCGCTGCGATGCAGGTCCACGTTGCCGCCGTTCATCCACGAGGCCGTCGCGGAAAACTCGTCATAAAAAATGCCGTCCCAGTCGCCGGTCGACCAGATCTCGTCGTGTACGAATTTAGGAAGGTAGGAGTTCCATCCCGAAACGCCCGAGAGCACCGACGTGCCCGGCCAGACCGAGACGCGGTTGCCCTGCGGGTCGAGCAGCCACCAGGAGTCGTCGATGCCGCTGCGCAATTTTTCGTGCAGCGGGTCCGCCCATGAAAAGTTGTATGACTTGGTCGGCACGTACGCCAAGATGATGACGTGGGGATTCAGCTCGCGCAGTCTGGCGAACATTCCCGGGTTGTAGACTTGGGCCTCGGCAGGAAACACCAGCAGGTCATACTTGGCCAGCGCCGGATACTCCTTAGGCGTGATGTCCGTGCCGGCCTTGAGATAGTAGTTTGCCGTGCGCACGAACTTGTCACCCGGAGTCTTGATGTCTGCGCACGCGCCAGAAGTAAAAACGGAAAAGCCCACGACCATCGTCGTGAGTGCCAGCGCGATGCGTTGTGCGGGGGGTCGCGTCATGAAATTACCCTTCGTCTTTTTTCTCCAGCGTCTTCGGATTCGGACTGTACAGCCGATTCCGAATCTTCCACTGATTCACGAACTGCCCGATCCCTTCCTTGGCCAGCTTGTTGCGGACCGTCGGCCTCTCCTGTGACCAGCGTACCAGACTTTCGAAGTTAATCTTGTATCGGCCGCGGACCACCACATAGGTGACCTCGCCATCGGCGATGGCACGGCGAATCGTCTTCGATGAGATGCCGAAGAGGCGAGAGGCTTCTGAGACGGAGATGCGAATGATATTCATACGAACGCAGAAACGTATCATGTTTGCCTTAAGATGTCAATCCTCAGTTAAGGCAAAAGATGCTTTAGTTGTCTACAATATTGTAGACAACTATGGACATTTTGTCAATCAAAAAGTGCGGTTACTTTTTGCCTCGCGCCTCATGCTCTTCTCTGAGAGACAGGCTCCTCTTAACTATGGCACAACATGCCATCAGATTTTCGCGCCTTAATTAAGCCTGTAAAAGAGCTTGTTTCATTGCCAAAGTCGTCTTGAACCACTATACTCTTCGACAGCGTATTAAGGTCGTCTGCTGTAACGCTTTTTCTTTTTTCTCGTCTGATTGTGCGTAGCCATTTAAAAGAAAAATTTCTCCTGTTCCGCATTAGGGCGAAAAAGGACCCCGAAGCATTTGGCGCCATCTACGACGCCTATGTGAAGCAGATCTACCGCTTCATCTACTTCAAAGTCTCGTCCGCGGAACAGGCTGAAGATCTCACCTCGGAAGCTTTCCTCAAAGCTTGGCAGTACCTCAAGGAGAAGAGGGAAGTTCCGAACCTGCAGGCGCTCCTCTATAGCGTCGCGCGATCGGTGGTCATCGACCACTACCGCTCGAACGCGGCTGAACGCTCCACCATCTCGCTCGACGACAACATCGCCGACGCAAGCGTGGACGTGGCCAGCGAGAAGTTCCTCAAGGACATGGAGACCAAATTCGACACGACGCTCGTCCTGGAAAAGCTTCGCGGCTTGAAGGAAGAGTATCGCGACGTGGTCATCATGCGGTTCCTCGACGAGATGTCGACGGGTGAGATTGCGGCAGTACTGGGAAAGTCCGCCTCGAACGTCAGGGTCATCCTTCATCGGGCGACCAAGGCGCTCTCGGATGCCATCTCTCATGAACAAGGGCACGAACAAGGGCATGACCAATCGAGAACTCGCGACAATTTTGAATCACACAAAGAATGAACGACGGGGTGGCGCGCCACACGACGTTTGGGTTAAGCGTAACCGAGACATCCTCCTGATGCAGGTCAGGAACACGACGGATGCCAACGCCAAGCCCAGCGCCGGTGAAGTGGTGCGCAACCTCGTTTCTGTTTTTCTGCCCATGGAAGGTCTGATGACCGTCGCGCATGGCGTGGGAATTTTCATGCTGACAGTCGGATCGGTGCTGGGCGGGGGACTCGCTTCCGCGCAGGTGTACCGCAACGCCGCGCCTGGCGAGATGCTCTATAATGTGAAACTTGCCGTGGAGCGCGCCCAACTTTTGCTCGCGCCCAACGAAGACTACAAGACCGGCCTCCATGCCGAGTTCGCCGATCGCCGCATCGACGAGGCGACCAAGCTTGCCGAGGAGAACGCCTCGCACCAAGCGCTGATGCCCGGAGTGCTCCTTTCCTTCAACGCCGAAGTCACCGCGCTCACCACCGGTCTCGACACCATGAAGGCCGCCAATCCGCAGGGGGTGGTGGAAGCGGCCAAGCTGATGGAACGAAAGATGGCCGTCTACCAGAGCGAGCTCCGCAAGGCCTCCGGCAGCGTGCCTCCCGAATATCAGGCCTCGTTGGCCGTATCGCGTGACCTCGTGGACGGTTCCACTCTCAAGTCCATCGCCGCCATCGTCGACAGCCATTTGGCAGACGCTTCCTCCGTATCGAATACCGTGGTCACCAACAAGTTCGAGGAACGCATTCAGCAGGCCGAAGACAACCTTAACGCCATGACGCCTTCGACGGACGCCGCCAAGGTCGCAACGGATACTAAGGTCAAGGCGGCCATCGCCGAAGCCAAGAAGCTGGTCAAGGACCAAGACTATCGCGCAGCGCTTTCTAAGATAGAAGAAGTCGCGCAGCTTACCAAGGAAGCCGGATCTGACGCCGCTGTAACGCCTGCGCCTGCCGTAACGGACACCGACACGAATACGTCTGCTACCGTGAAGGGGAGCGCGCCGGCTGAAGCGGCGCCCGCGACTCCTCCCGCCAAACAATAAAAAGAGCGCCCCCGCGTCACCGTGACGCGGGGCACGCCAGGCCCGGCACCGTCGCCCGAACCGTTCGGACGTCGATGCTGGGTCTGGCAATCGATAGTCGGGCCGTGCAATGCAGTTGTGGTGTAGGGGGACTGTCCCCAGACGGGGAACGTACCCATGCTGGGCGCAAGTCCCCCTGCCACAACTTGTACCGCCCGACAAATCGGTCGCCATGACCTGTATATCGCTATTTACGTGACAGGCAGAAAGGTCGGGATCCCGAAAGGATCGCCTTCGCGGTACATCAGCCCGGCATTCCCATTTAGTGGAAGCGGGTAAACTACCGAAAGGCAGTACACATCTATATGAACGAAGTAATGAAAATGAGCCGCAAGGCCCTCACCGCAGCCGTCGTGGCCGCGACGATCGCCTGGTCCGTCTCGTTGTCGGCTTTCCTCGCCCCTTTCGCGGCGCAGGCAGCCACGGCGGGTTCGCTCGTCAAGGCATCCCTCCCGGCCGTCTATTACGTCGGCCAGGACGGCAAGCGCTATGTCTTCCCTAACGAGAAGACCTACAAGACCTGGTACGCCGACTTCTCGTCGGTCGTCACCATCACTGACTCCGAATTGGCTGCCATGCCGATCGGGGGCAACGTCACGTACAAGCCGGGTGTCAAGATGGTGAAGATCACCACCAGCCCCGTCGTGTACACCGTCGACGCGCACGGCAACCTCCGCGCAATCGCTTCGGAGTCCGTCGCCACCGCTCTCTACGGCGCCAATTGGAACCACATGATTGACGACGTCCCGGATGCGTTCTTCACGAACTACACCCTGGGCTCCAACGTCAGCTCGGCTTCCGATTTCAGCCCGGCCACGGTTTCCGCGGCTGCCTCGTCCATCAACTCGGACAAGAACCTGGGCTCGGCTACGACCATCTCCGGTTCGCTCTCCGCGTCGCTTTCCTCCGGCCAGCCGGCTGGCGGCACGCTTCCGAAGGGCGCCACTGGCGTGAACGTCCTCAAGCTCGACGTCCACAACGGCAGCTCGTCCGCCGCGTCGCTTGACTCGCTCACCGTGCACCGCACTGGTGCTGGCGCTCCTGCCGACGTTTCGAACATGTACGTCTACGCGGGTAACAATCGCGTGACCACTGGTCGCACGGTCAACACCTCGACGAACGACGCCGCCTTCTCCGGCCTCAACCTCTCGTTGGCCGCAGGCGAGACCAAGTCGCTCTGGATCGCCGTCGACTTCTCGACGATTGCCGGCGCTTCTAACGTCAACTCGTTCTCGATCACCAGCCTCATGTCCGGCTCGGCCCTCGCCAGCGGTCTCCCGCTGTCCGGCCCGTCGTTCACGATGGCCGGCACTTCGGCTGGCTCTGTCAAGGTGACGCAGTCCGGCACCATCACCAATCCGAAGTCGGGTCAGATGGCCGCCAAGGTCGCGCAGTTCACCCTCCAGGCCGGTTCCAGCGAAGACCTGACGCTTCAGCGCGTCTCGCTCTATCAGTCTGGCAACCTCAGCTCGGACAAGATTTCCAACCTCGCCCTCAAGCAGGCTGGCCTGACGATCGCCACGGTTTCTTCGCTTAACAGCAAGACGCTCGCGGTGTTCGCCCTCGCCAACCCCATCACGATCGCTAAGGGTGATTCCCGCGTCTTCGAAGTCTTCGCTGACATCTCCGGTGCGGCTCGCGCCGGCGACACGCTGAACTTCTACGTCGACCAGACGACCGACGTGCTTGCCACCGGCAACACCTTCGGCTACGGCGTGGTCGTCGGAACGTCGGCTTCCAGCACTCCTACTGGTACCTACGACGGTTCGGCCGGTTCCAGCTCGTCCACGATCGACGCCGGACAGCTGACCCTCAGCTTCAACGGTCCTGCTTCGAAGGACGTTGCTGCCAACAGCAAGAACGTTGAGCTCTTCAACTTCACGATGGCCGCCCAGGCCAACCTTGAGGTCAAGAAGATGCACCTCCTTCTCGATGGCAATGGCGTTGTCCTCGATGACGGTGCCGGCAACGCCCGCCTGACCAACATCCAGGTCATCGACACCGCGACCGGCGCGGCCGTCATGGGCCCCAAGGATGCCAACCAGGGCACGGGTTACATTGCTAACAGCAGCACCACCTCGGCGCTCGACTTCAACGACGTCTTCGACCTTTCTGCCGGCAGCTCCCGCACGTTCAAGGTGACGGCGAACATCGCCAACACCACGACGATCGGTTCGCTCGCCAGCGTCAAGTTGTCGCTCAGCCCGTTCGTCGCTGCGGACATCCGCAACCTCGACTCGAGCACGAACGTCGACATTACGCAGATTGTGCCGAACTCGGCCATCGCGGGTAACCTCATCAACCTGAAGGCCCCGACCCTCGTGGTCTCTGCCGCTTCCACTCCGGTCGCGCAGACCTACATCAAGGGTACGCAGAACGCCTCGCTCTTGGGCCTCTCGCTCAAGGCCGGCACCGGTGCTGACGTCAAGGTCAACACCATCACCCTGCAGGGCATGGTCGACACCAACAACGGAACGTCGACCTGTACCACAGGTCCGGACACTACCTTCGTTAACGGTCGTGAGAACGCGTCTTGTGCCTCCATCGCCGACATCACCCAGACCCTCAAGCTCTGGAACGGTGCGACGCAGGTTGGCCAGACCAAGTCTCCTTCCACCTCGGCGACCGCTAACAGCGGCGGTTTGGTCACGTTTGACAACCTGAGCCTCACGGTTCCGGCCGGTCAGTCGCTGACCCTCACCCTCTCGGGTAACCTGTCGAGCTCACTCCTTACGGCTAATCTCCCTGACGACGTTAAGTACACCGTTGCTGGCTCCACCCAGGTCGTCGCGACCGACGTGGATGGCAACACCGTCGTCCCGTCCGGATCTGCCACCAGCGCGGTCATGCGCGTTGCGGACACCGGTTCGATCACCGTGACCAAGGCACCGGATGACAGCGAGTCGGAAGCCGGCCTCGTGGTCGGCGGCTCCTCGAACGTCGTCCTCGCCAAGTTCAAGATCGCGGCTCAGAACGAAGAGATGAAGCTTTCCAAGGCTCGCCTCAACGTCAACTCGCCGAAGACCGTCTCCAGCTTGAGCCTCTACGACGGCTCCACGCTCGTTGGCGGCCCGGTCTCGATCGACGGCTACGGCAATGCTGATTTCTCTGGCATGACCGGCTTCGTCATCCCCAAGGATGGCAACAAGACCCTCATCGTCAAGGGAAACATGAACACCGTCGGCAGCAGCGGCGCGACCACGGGTTCTGATGCCCTTGTCACCCTGTGTGACGGCCTCAACGACCACAACAGCCTCTGCAACGGCGGCTCAGGCAACCCGTCGGCTGACACGAGCACCTTCGAAGCCCGCGGCACGTCCGCCGGTTCGAGCACCGTGCTCACCAGCTTCGCTACGACTTCCACGGCATCTGGTACCCTGACCTCTGACGCAACGCTCGTGGCTGATGCAGCCACTGTCGTCGTCGGTTCGGTGACCTACACCTTCAAGACTGCCTTGACGCCTTCGGCAAACCAGGTGCTCATCGGTGGCTCCGTCGCAGCTTCGCTTATCAACCTTGGTAAGGCGATCAACTTGACCGGTGTGGCAAACACCGATTACGGCGCCGGTACGGTCATCAATCCGGATGTCACGGTAGGAACGGTCACCGCGACCACCCTTCAGGTCTCTGCCAAATCCGCTGGTACGTACGGTAACGCCCTTACCACTACGGGCGCTACGCACCTCACCTTCGGTGCAGCAACGCTTACCGGCGGTCTCGACGGCAGCCTCCTTGGCAACTCCAAGCTCGCTCGCCGCACGAAGCCTACGATCAGCATCGTGGCCCTCCCGACGACCACCTTGGTCGCTGGCGACAACGTCGTCCTCCGCTTCACGGTCTCGGCCGATGCGGCTGACAACGTCGCCCTCAAGGGTCTCACTGCGCTGATCAACAACGGCACTGGCGGCACTCTCACTGAGATGGCCACCACCGATTCGAGCATCCGCCGCGTTGGTGATGCTTCCAACCGCGCCGGTTCGTCCGCCTTCTCGGCCGCCTGTACGACCACCTTGGTCTGCACGCTCAAGATGGTGTTCGCCTCTGAAGAGGTCGTCGCTGCCGGTACTTCGCGCACCTACGAGGTCCGCGTGACGGCAGCCTCCGCAGCGGCCGGTAACTCGATCACAGCCAAGCTCCTCGGTGACAGCACTCTCGCTGGTACCCGCCTCCTTACGGCTGGCGACGCCACGCACGCTGCCATCGTCGGCTCGACCCAGTCATCCTTCGTCTGGTCCGACAACTCGGACACGACGTCTGGTGACGGAAACCCCGCTCACATCGACACCCTCGGTGCGAGCTCGTCCGACTGGGCCAACGGTCTCTACGTGAAGGTCCTCCCGACCGACTCGCAGACCCTGTCCAAGTAGTCCTCATGAGTTAGCGGCTCTTACGGACTCCGCCCGACAAGTTCTTGACGCTTGAAGGACGGCACCAAAAGCCGAACGGGAAAAGGGGGCGGCAACGCCTCCTTTCCCGTATCCAAAAAGAAAAGGCCGTGTGTATGCACGGCCTTTTCTTTTTGCTACACTTGAGGCGTATGAAACATCATCATCTCATCTCAAGAATCATCGTCTCGGGCCTGTTGGCTTCAGTGCTTGTTGCGCCAATTGCCACCATGGCCGCGACGCTATCGTATACGCAAGACACTTTCGTAACCGCTGGCGGCACCGCCTTGGTCATCAAGGACGGCTCGGCAGCCAGCAGCTTCACGCTGAACACGGACGGCTTCACCGTCGTCGTGCCGAACGGGGAGCAGTTCGACGTCCGCACCAGCGGTTCGCACCTCGAGCTCCAAAACGACGGGTTGTTTTCCCCGTGTCACATCATGACGGACCTGTCGAACCGGCTGTTCATCACCGGTCCCCGCACCGTTACCGTCCGTCCTTCCGCCTACGCCTGTTCCACCGTCGGTTCCTCCGATGACAAGACGGCTTCCTTCGGCTTTTCTAAGCCTGTCGCCGGCGAAATCGTCAAAGCCGGCCAGCCATATCAGTTGTTCTGGTCGACTTTGGGCAGCGGCTTTGCCAGCCTGCGCCTGCTCCTCTCGGTCGACGGCGGCAGCACCTATCCGACGGTCATCGCTGACGGCGTCGTCAACAACGGTTATGACACTTGGAACGTGCCATCGATGACTTCTACGGATAAGGCCCGCATCAAGATCGAGGCTGTCGATCAGGGCGCCGTCACCGCCTTTTCCGTGAGCTTGCCGTTCTCGATTTCCGGAACGGCTCCGGTTGCAGAGCCGACTCCGACTCCGACGTCCGCAGTTCCGGCGACGTACGCCGGCTTCGACGCCGAGGCCACGACAATGGCCGCGAACTCCATCGACGATGATCGCTCGCTGGTTGCGGCTCCCTCGCCCGCGAGCGGCACGACCGTCTGCGTTGCCGGCACGCGCATCAAGGGCACGTCCAGCTCCGCGGTGTATTACTGCGGACGCGACCTCAAGCGTCACGCGTTCCCCAATCAGCGCATTCACGATTCCTGGTTCGACAATTTCAACGGCGTGGTCACGGTGGATGACTCCACGCTCGCCAAGATTTCGCTCGGTCAAAACGTGGACTATCGCCCCGGTGTCAGGATGATCAAGCTGCAAACCGATCCCAAGACGTATGCCGTCGCCAGCGGGGGAGTGTTACGCTGGGTGCAGGACGAAGCCACCGCGCAGGCCATTTATGGAGCAAACTGGAACAAGAAGATCGACGACGTTTCGGACGCGTTCTTCTTCGACTACAGGGTCGGCGACCCGCTGCCGCTGTACGTGAAGTAGACCTGTCATGGGGCCTGGCCCCATTTTAGGTTGTGGATAACTTGCGTGGCTGGTCGGGGCGTGGCATACTCGGCGCATATGAAAAAAGCCTTTCTCTTTGCGTTTTTCGGCCTGATGTTTGCTTTGCCGGTGCATGCCACCGTGTTGGGCGTTGCCGACGGTGACCTCATCAAGATCAAGAGCGACGGCAATCCTTCCAATCCCAGCAACAGGGTCGTTTATTATTTGGATCGAGACTGGAAGCGTCACCCGTTTCCAAACCTGCAGGTGTATTACAGCTGGTACCACGACTTTCTCAGCGTGAAGGAGCTCTCGCCCGAGGACATGGCCACGTTCCGCATGGGCACGCCCGTGTCGTATCGCCCCGGAACGCGCCTGGTGAAGATCGCTTCGGTGCCCAAGGTGTACGCGGTCGAGCCGGGAGGCGCGCTTCGCTGGATCGAATCCGAAGCGGTCGCCAAGACGCTGTACGGCAACGACTGGAACAAGCGCGTCGATGACGTGGCCGAGTCGTTCTTCGGCTCGTATCACGAAGGCGTACCGCTGACCGTGCCGGTGTGGCCCACGGGAACCGCGGTGCGCAGGCTCACCGACGGGGCCGTCTTTGTCATCGACGGCATGATGAAGCACCCCATCTCGCTTGATGCGGCGTCTTCGCTGCGCATGTACTCCAAGAATTTCGTGCAGACCGACGATGACCTTTCCGACTATGCGGATGCGATTCCCGTGCTGGCCAAAGACCCGCTCTATTTGGACACCTCGCAGATGGCGATGGTGGAGACCGAGCCGCAACCGGCCATTGATTTTCCCGAGCGTAACCAGGCGTTGGCGCCCGGAAAGTCCGTCGTGCTGACGTCGTTCCGGCTCGTTACGGGCAAACCGGCGATCTTGCGCACGCTTTCCGTGGCCATCTCCGGCCTGCCGCAGGGGAGCGCGGCGCCGCTCACCAACCTGCATGTGACCGACGGCGACGGCAACGACCTGTTCGGGATCCAGCAGCTGCCCGTGACCATGAACGAGACGGAGACGCTCAATTTCTCCGGCGCTTTCACCACGAAGAAGGACTCCGTCAATTTCGTCCAGGTCCGCGCCGACGTGCCGGTCACGATTCCGAGCGGCACCGCGTATGTCGTGTCGGTCACTCGGAGCGGCATCTCGCTGTTCGACGGCGGCAACGGCACGACGCCGCTGCGCTTCTGGTATCCGACGATCGTCGCGTCCGGCGCAAAGACTCGCTGAGCGCGAAGGGCCGAAAGCGCCACTAGCCAAGGACGAAAAAAAATGCTATACTGCATTCAAGACGTTAAGAAAAAAAAAGAATACGGCAATGTTCCCTCCCAACGACGACCAATTTGGCGGCACTGCAGGCGGACCTCCGCCCGCTGATGCCATGTTCGAGTCCTTCTTGGGCGACGACGTGGAAGAAATCGCCGTACCGCTCGAGGCCCGCGAAAGCGAAGTCCTCGCCACGGGTCTGCAGTTCATCGCCAACATGAAGGCGATGCGATAGATTGTGATCATGCGGAGTCATGTCAGAGAGCGGTTTTCGGTGCGCGAACCGCTCTTTTCGAATTATTTCGGACCTGTTCGCATCGGGTGATTCCGTCAATGCGATAGGCTGCATGTCATTCTTTGAAAAAAGCGCGAGCGTCGAGCGTGGGTCCAAAAAATTCGGAGCAGGGTCAAGCCCGGCAGTTGCTCGGTAGCTGCCCCGCTTCCAGTCGGCAGAGGAGGCAACCGTCTCAAGGCCTGACTCCGTGGCCGTCATTGCCTCTCCATCGCGGCTCTGTTAAGCTTTTTGCGTTCAATGCGCAATACTCTCCGTACAATGCGTCGGTCATCGGTCGCGCTTGCGTTGATTGCGTGCGCCGTTTCGGCGTCTCCGGCTTTTGCGGCCGTTTCGGCGGTCCCTCTCGGGCGCATTCCCGACGACACGTATTTCTCCAAGCAGTGGAATCTCACCAAGATCGGCGCTCCGGAAGCCTGGCAGTCCAGCCTCGGGTTTGAGGGCGTGACCATCGCCATCATCGACAGCGGCGTGGACATCGATCATCCGGACCTGAAGGACAACATCTGGCGCAATCTCAATCCGGGCGACGGCACCGACGGAAGCGGTTACGTGAATGACGTCAACGGCTGGAATTTCGTGGGTAACAACAACGACCCCCGGCCGGACATCAGCAGCGGTTACAGCGTTATCGGTGCCAATCACGGCACGGTTGATGCGGGCGTGGCTGCGGCACGGGGCGGCAACGGCAAAGGCATTGCCGGCGTGGCTTGGCAGGCGACCATCATGCCCCTTCGCGTGCTCGATTCCAACGGCGTCGGTGAGCCGAAGGACGTGGTCAGGGCGGTCAATTATGCGGTCGATCACGGCGCCAAGATCATCAACTTGAGCTTTGCCGGCCCTACGCGCGATCCGAACTTGGCTGCGGCGTTACGTCGCGCGTACGACAAGGGCGTGTTCGTGGTGGCCGCCGTCGGCAACGCGCCGGACGGGGGAGACGCGATCGATCTCGACAAGAGTCCGCTCTATCCGGTCTGCCTCGACACGGGAGCTGACGAAAATTTCGTGTACGGCGTTGCCGCAACCGACGAGAACGATCACCTTGCGAAGTTCTCCAACTATGGCGCGGCTTGCGCGGATATCAGCGCGCCCGGTACGCACATCATCTCCACGCAGTTTCGCCTGCCCGGCAACAAGTCTTTTGCCGATGCCTACGGCGGGTTCTACAACGGCACTTCGGTG
>JAHFIW010000018.1 GCA_023246195.1 bacterium | reverse complement strand
TCACCGTCCCCAAACCGATGCTTCCCGTGGCCGGACGCCCCATTTTGGAATGGACGCTGGAGTCGCTGCCGGCAGAAGTGGACGAAGTGGTGATGGTGGTGGGCTATCTCAAGGAAAAAATCATTGAGCACTTTGGTGACTCGTGGCAAGGACGCCGCATCCGATACGTGGAACAGGCCGAATTGCGCGGCACAGGACATGCCGTGACGCGATGTTCCTCGCTGCTCCACGGAAAATTCATGGTACTGAACGGCGACGACTTGTACGGCAGGGACGACATTGCCGCCGCCTGCAGGCACGACCTCGCGATTCTCGCAAAACCCGCGGAAACGAAGGGCCGCTTCGGAGCATTTCGCACCGACACGGACGGAAACCTGTTGGGAATAATCGAAGGGGCCGACGTGGAACCTGGTGGCCTGGTGAACGCCGGCCTCTACGTGCTCGATACGCGTTTCTTCGCGTATCCGCTCGTGCCCATCAAGGACGGCACTGAATTCGGCCTGCCGCAAACGGTCGTCACCATGGCCAATGATCATCCGATAGCCATCGTACGAGCCGAGTTTTGGTGTCCGATCGGATACCCTGAGGATTTGGAGAAAGCTTCTGAAGCCCTGCGAGCGCGAAGATCGGCGGCGTCGCGGGGATGACAAAAACGCTCATGACATTTCGCGAAGCCCTCATCGAGGGGAAAAAGGCATTATCAACGCACCGCTGCGACGGCGCCGACCCGGGACTTGAAAGCGAGGCGATCCTGGCGCATGCCACACGACTCACGCGCGAGCGTCTATTTTTGGCATTCAATCAGACTCTTACCCCTGCCGAGACACGCCGTTTTTCCGCGCTCATCGCCCGCCGGGCCAAGCATGAGCCTCTTGCATGGCTGCTCGGGTCGGGCTGGTTCATGGGGCGAGAGTTCACGATCAACAAGCATACGCTCATCCCCCGCCCCGCGACCGAGAGCGTCGTCGAGGCGGCCCTGCTGGCGGCAGGCGAGCAACGCATACCGTTGGCAATAGACGTGGGTACGGGCTCAGGCTGCATTGCCATCTCGCTGGCGCACGGCTTACCGCGAACGCACGTCATCGGTACGGACGCGTCTGCAGGCGCCCTTCGCGCAGCTCGAAAGAACGCGCAAGCCCTGCGCGCAAGCAACGTACAATTCAAAAAGGGCGACCTGCTCGCTCCGGCGATCTCGGCCATCCGAAAAAATGCCGGCGACACGCTGATCGTCGCCAATCTCCCCTACCTGCCGACCGCCATGTCCGCAGGGCTGTCACGTTGCGTGCTGCGCGAGCCGCGGACGGCACTGTTCGGCGGAAAGGACGGCTTCAGTCCTTCGCTGAGGCTCATCGGACAAATCGCCAAGCTGTACGACCGACCGGCAGACAGGCCGAACAAAAAAAGTATCTTGGCATTCGAAATCCTTCCGAGGCAATTCGTGCCGCTTGCGGACGCGATAAAAAAGTCTTTCCCCGCGGCGACCGTCACCCGAATCGGCAATCACCAAAAAATCACCGTCGGGTTACTTGCCCTGCTGCGCTGAAGAACGAAAAAATGACCTCTCGGTCATTTTTTATCTCCCATGGATCATCCGGAAATGTTCGTCCCCGTCGGTACGACTTCGATCCAGGTCGTTCCGGCATCAAACTTGATCTCGTTGCGGCTGGCATCGTAGAAGCGGGTGCGGGCGGTGCGACCGGCCTTGCTCCAGGTGCCATGGACGGTCAAACCGTCGATGGCGAAAGTAGCGTCACCCTTGCCGACGGTTCCGATTTTGCGACGACCTTCGGAATCGATTATCGATACCTCGGCTTCCTGCACCACGATGTTCTTTGCCGTCACGGGCGCATCATCGCTATCGCTGATGATCTTGCCACCTTGGCTGCGGGCGTAAACGTTCGTGACCGGATCGTATTTCCACGTGACGTTCACGTGCGTGTCTCCATATTCGATGGAAAGCGAGGCATCCTTCGGCCGTTCGCTCGCAGGCGCATCGTCCTTGAACTTCCAGCCGTCAAGCAGCTTGGTGGGCTGATCGGCGAAGCGCCGTGCGAAATTCGCGGAAAGCAGGTCGGTGGAAGTGTACGCGTTGTGCGGGGCGGAACGATCAGCCGAACGCCAGAACGAAGCTCCCTGATAAAACTCGTTCATGTCGCGCAAGCCGTACGCCTTGATGTCATCGAGCGCCTCATTGCTGCCGCCGACGTGGGCGTAGAGCGCGTCGTATTCCGAAATCCAGTCCAGAAAATACGGACGGGCCGAACGAACGGGGCCGATCTTGTCGACCTTCACGTCGTCGGGAAACACGAACAAGAAGCGTGAAATGCCCGCTTCGACCGGCGCTTCGTACACTACCGAGGCCTTGCTGATGCCGGACTGCGGGCGTGCCACGAACAGGTTATCGACAGTCGCGGCATAGTAGCGCCCCGAGGCAGGCTCGGAATCGGGAACGGTCATGCCGTCGATCGCGCGCTTATGCGTGGACGCCGGAGGCAGCACTGCCGTGATCGGCGCCGGTTTCTTTGGCGGAGCCTTCACGAAACCGCCCCAATCGCTGACCCAACCGGTGAAGTACGTCACCGCGATGGCCAGGACCGCCACGACTGCCACGAAGGCGATGACGCTGAATTGCGAGGCCTCCCGCCAAAAAAGCAGGGAACGAAAAACCCCCCTCGACTGCCCGATTGAGGTGGGCGTTCGCTGGGGGGTTTTGGGTGCGTTGGAATTCATGCGTTCATGCTACCACGACGCAGGCATGCGCTGGCAAGAGGAGATTACTCCTTCTTGGCATCAGCGTCCTTGGCGGCGGTGCGCTCGGCCTTCTTTTCTTCGTTGGCGGCCTTGACTGCGGTGACGTCGCCTTCAGGCTTGGACTCAAGCGAGGCGGCAAGCTCTTCTTCGGAGATAGGAGCGTTGGCGATGACCACGATCTGCTCGGGGCGAGCCAGGAGCTCGACACCTGCAGGAACCGGAAGGTCAGCAACGGTGATGCGATCCTCGAACTTGGACAAGCCGGAGATGTCGACCATGATTTCATGGACGAGAGCGCCAGGCAGACAGCGCACGGTGACGGTGTCCATGTTGCGAACCAGAATCGCGCCCATCGACTTGACGGACGGAGCCTCGCCGACGAACTTGAGGATGACTTCGGCCTCGAGCTTCTCCGTCATGTTCACCTGGCGGAAGTCCACGTGGGTGATCCTGTCGGTCATCGGGTTGTACGTGACATCTTGAATCAGCACCTTGGCGGAGTCGCCGCCCTCGACCGCGAGGTCGATAAGGGACGATTCACCGGCCTTGTTGAAAAGCTTTTCGAAGGTGCGGTAGTCGACCGCGAGGTTCTTGGACGGGACGCCATGACCGTAAACGACGGCCGGAATCTGACCCTCCAAGCGGATTTTCTTGACCTTCTTGCCGGTGACTTCGCGTTTTTGAGCCTGCAATGAAAGCGCTTCCATATCTTTCGTAAATGGCGCTGCTCCCGTAAGGGATACCCCAGCGCATAATAAAACCGACTTCGTGTCCACCTTTATACATTGCGCGGAAGGATTTGGCAAGAGGGGCTGGGGACAGCCCGTTGACTTCAGAAAATTTCAATGGCACCATTCTTTTCTGCCCTTTGAGAAAACCTACGAACAAGGAGAACTCGAATGTACGTACGGACGAAGCAGGGAGAATCTCACGTATTGCTGGAGATGCCACATAGCGGAAAGGCCGGTTTGGCCTACCGCGGGTATCGGGCTACCGACGGACTGCCCCAAAACTTCGCATCTCTCGTGCGATTTGAATCGGCCGAAGTTCGGAAAACTCTCGGATTCGGGTGTGATGCGGCGGCTCCGGCGCTTTCGGGGTATTCGCAACTGATCAATTCGCCCTCACTTTCGCTTTCGGGTATTCGCAACGGGCTCGCTCGCGCTTTCGTGGACTGCAACCGCGACAGGACGGAAGTGTCCGGACTCGCGCTTACGGACGCGGACACGCGACGCCATCACCACGGAGTCATCTGGGCACGAACGGTGCTTATGGGCCTCGATTCGGAAGCGCTCCGCGACGAAAAACGTCTCAACGAGCTGGTGAACACCGAATGTGAACCGGTATTGCGCGATCCGCTTCGTCCGAAAGAGTTCGCGGACCTGATGCGCCTGGGATACGAACCGTATCATGCGCAGATCAGGGAACAGCACCGTCGCATCGTCGAGCGCCATGGACGCTGCGTCCACGTCGCCCTGCACACGCTGCCGGCATTCGACGTGGCCCTGTCGCAGGGCGGATACGTTTGCGGGCCGCCCGCAAGACGCGGACCGCTCGATCCGCAAAACGGCTCATTGCCCGATGTCATCCTGATTCACAACGGGTACGCCGCCGCGGATCCGCGATACGTCAACGCCATACGCGATGCCTTCACCGAAGCCGGGCTGGTCGTCTCGGACGGCAGCGGACCTTTCCTCGGATCAAACGGCGTCACCAAGATGTACGGCGATCCGGCCAACGGAGTGCACGTCATCGGCATCGAGCACGTCACGCACGGCGGCATCGAGCCTCGGCGGAATGACGGCTGCACGACGGTAAACGAAGAAAAGGCGCGAGCTTTCCAATCGGTCTACCGCAAGGCGATACTGAACCTGCTGAACGGCGACTAGGCACGCAGCGACACGCGGACCGCACTCGGTCCGTTTTTTTATGTCAAAAACCCTCCGAGCTATCCCGGAGGGCTTCATGAACGACCGTGATTACGCGATGGCGAGACGGCTGAACAGGGCGGCTTCGTCCTGCAAAAGGTGATGCGTCTCGATGACATCGTCAGTGGAGATGGCGTCATTCGACTTGAAGCGATTGACCTCATCGAAGCCGAGATCCGTCACCAAGCCGACCGAACTGACACCTACTGAGGAAATGAGCACCAATGCGATGATCGCGTTGGCGCAATTGCCGCACTGGATGTGCAGAAGATGGCTATCGTCCTTTTCGCCGAGGACTCTGGCCTCGCGAGGATTGTAGCTCGACTCGCACAGCGGACAATAGGAAATCAACTTGACTCCCTCGTCGAAAAACGGCGATGCATGGTTTGATGGAACCGGCATAGTTGTGCGGCCTCAACATTACTTGAGGGCGCGTTTTTGTTTTTCTTTTACGCTGTCGGATACGCTGTCGGACTTTTTTATTCACACATCATGTGCATGAACTTGCTTATACTTTACCATTTTTTGGACCTTCGGTCAACGCGAGTTGTGCACAGTCGAGAGGGATTTTTACATCAAAAAAGCGGCATGCCATTGCACGCCGCCGTCATCCGATTACCGCCGAACGGCAACTGACTCAAGGATGCCGATCATGACGTACTTGGCCACGACCGAACTGCCTCCATAACTGATGAACGGCAGGGTGACGCCCGTGACCGGTAGCAGGCGCAGGTTTCCGCCGACGTTCACGAAGATCTCTATGCCTATGGAACACATGATGCCGAGCGCCAAGAACATGGTGAAATCGTCCTGACTCCCCTTCGCCAATCGGTACCCTCGGTAAAACATCACCGCATACAAGCCGCAGAGAATGAACACGCCGATGAACCCAAGTTCTTCGCCGATGACGGAAAAAATGAAGTCAGTCTGCCTTTCTGGCAGAAAACGAAGTTGGCTTTGCGACCCGAACCCCAGGCCTTTGCCGACCACGCCGCCCGAACCGCTGGCGATGATGGCCTGAGTCACGTTATACCCCTTGCCGCTCGGGTCATTGGCCGGATTCCAGAATACGGAAATGCGATCCTTCTGGTACGGCTTAAGGATGCACATCCAGGAAACGACCGCGACAGACACGCACACGAGCGAGATGACCACGAGGTGCGTACGACGGATGCCCGAGACGAGCAGGAGCGAACCCCACATGGCCAGCAACAAGAGCGCCGACCCAAGGTCCGGCTGCAACAGCACCAACAACAGCACGACCGACATGGATGAGCCGGAACCGAAAATCTGCTGAAGTCCTTCGGGATGCCGGGCATAGTCGCTGAAAAACTTTGCCAGGACGATGACCATGCTGATTTTGACGATTTCCACCGGCTGCACGCCGAAACCGCCTATGCCGAACCAGCTGCGCGCGCCGCGGACGGTGTGACCAAAAAACAGCACGGCCACAAGCAGGACGACGGACAAAACGTACAGGGCCTTGGCAAGACCTGAGAGCTGGCGATAATCGAACACCGGCAGGATGAGGGCCGCGAAGAGTCCGACGCAGACGAATGCCACCTGCTTCCAAAAAAGGGAGAAGTCGTTGGCGGTGCCCTGCGCGCCAAGAGAGGTGCTGTAAATCGCCGCGAGGCCAAAAGCGGAAAGCACGGCACAGGCGGCGAACAGCATCCAGTCAAATTTTCGAAAATAGGTCGGCATGGGAATCCAGAAAATCAAAGGCGATGAGAACGAAAGAAGCGCTCTCTGCGCTTCATATCATGGGACGGAAAAAAATTGAAGCGCCGGCTACTTCCCCGGAGCGATGTAGATGCGATCATCGAAGATGTTCACCTCTGGTTTGACCTCGATCGTCGTAGCTGAGGGCAGGTCCGCGAACCAACTGGCATCCACCTCGCGCGTTTCGCCGGGGCGCAGCTCGCTGATGGTCACGTGGTTGACGCCGACGACGCGTCCCCCGCTTTGCACCGCCACGAAGAATCCCACTTTGTAGTAGCCGAAACCGGTGTCGTTCGTCACGTGGAAACGAACACGGCTGACCGCAACGGCATCGGCCGCGGATGGCGGGACGAACACGGGCTGATCCATGCTCAAGCGCAAACGGGCCGTCGCCCACGACTCGTAATCGGGCATGGTCACGTGTTGATCGACCCTATGCCAGGTCTGCCTGTCGATGACGAGCGCCAAGGAATCGGGAGTTGCATCGGACTTGGTGCCGAGCGCGGAAAGATAGGAATAGTCACCGGGCAACACGTAACCGTGCTGAACGGGGGTCGTAACGGAAGATGCCGTGAAATGGTAGTCAAAATCCGCCCACCAGCGCGCATTGGGATTGGTGATGCGGGCAGAGATGTCGTAAGTGCGGTCTCCGGCAGGCAGTGCGGTCGACTCACCTGGCTGCAGGTCTTGGGGCGCGTTCTTTGCGCGAATTCCGGCAAAGTCGGTCTGTGACGTCGTAAGCATGCCGATCTGCTGCCGTTCCACCACGCCGGAACCGAAGAACCAGTCAGCGAAGCCGAACGCGCCGTATCCCAACGTGACGACGCTGAAAACGGCCAACGCCACCGACGCAAGCCGGCGAACCTGGATTTTGTGGGTCACCCACCAAAACCCCATGTTGAGTTTTTTCTCGGAAAGTTGCGCTTCGCGCGAGGGCTCGAATGTCATGCGGATAGAGCAATAATAGCTGCATGCAGTTTACCATTTTTTTTGCTTGCTGGCTATGTCGTGCCGTTGACAAAAGCGTCATTTTCACGCAAAGTCGCGCTGAGGTCATTATCATGGACAAAAGTAATTCAAGGTACGCAAAGCACCTCGTAATCTCTGCGGCCTTGGCGGCCTGCGTGCACAAGCTCATCCGATTCACCGGATGTTCCCCGTCCGACAGCGCCGTCTGGACGGCACTGATGATGCTGCTGCCCCTCGGACTGCTGACGGGACTTGCAGTCACAAGCGCGGCACATGAGGAGCCTGCGCATGTCACTGCCTCTCGCATGCTGACGATGGCATCGGCGGCGACAGCTGCCTTCCTGGGAGCCTCGTACGCCTCCGGCCACGTCGCTTTCATCGCCGCCGCATTCTTCGTGGGAATCCCCTACGCGATATTCGCCCTTCGCAAGGATGTCGACAACCACATCACGCCGGCCTATCTGCTCTTCTCTACCGTCACGCAAGGTGCCGTCGTCCTGTGGATTGTCAGATGACGTTCACACCCCGCTTCATGGCGGGTTTTTTATTGCGAACATTTTTGATGTTCACTTGTTTTGCGCGACCGCCGAAGGTCCGCGACTTGCCGATCAGCCATGAGCTCCCGTGTCGCCGAGCGGATTCGGACACTCGATGGACAGCGCAAAGGACGAAGTCATCCGATTCGTTCGCAGCCATGACGCCCGAGAAGCGCCCCGACGTCTCTTGACCTTCGCTTCAATTCATCTTGTCGCAAGCCCTTCATCCTGTTACCATCATGATGCTTATCCGCAGATGCGGATTTTCAGTTGCATCACCCTACTTATGGCCGACAAGAAACCCAAAAAGGCAGAAGGCTCCGGCTACGACGCCAAACAAATCACCGTGCTCGAAGGCTTGGAGGCCGTGCGCCGCCGCCCCGGCATGTACATCGGTACCACCGGACCGGAGGGCTTGCATCATCTCATCTGGGAAGTCGTCGACAACTGCTTCGACGAGGCCATGGCGGGATACGCAAACGACATCACCGTCACGCTCCTCCCTGACGGCTACGTTTCGGTTTCCGACAACGGCCGCGGCATTCCGGTGGACATGCACAAGGAATACAAAGTCTCCGCGCTTGAGCTGGTGCTGACCAAACTGCATGCCGGCGGCAAATTTGGCGACGGCGGCTACAAAGTATCCGGCGGCCTCCATGGCGTCGGCGTATCCGTGGTGAACGCGCTCTCCTCGCACGTGAAGGCCGAAGTGAAACGCGACGGAAAATTATGGCTGCAGGAATATAAGAAGGGCGTCGCGCAAAAGAAAGTCGTGGCCGTCGGCAACGCCAAGGGCACCGGCACCACCATCACCTTCCAGGCTGACGCGTCCATCTTTACGACCACCGAATACGATTGGAACTACATCCTTGATCACCTTCGGCGCCAGGCGTATCTCACCAAAGGCATCCGCCTGCGGCTGTGGGACAAACGCGTAAAGGGACAGGAGCAGTCATACGGTTTCTACTTTGAGGGCGGCGTGCGTTCCTATGTCCGTTTTCTGAACCATCAAAAGGAAGCCAAGCACCCGACCATCTTCTACGTGCACAAGGAAGCCGACGGCGTCGATACCGAGATCGCCTTTCAGTACGTCGACGACTTCAAGGAGTCCGTGCACGCTTTCGCCAACAACATCGTCAACCCGGAAGGCGGCACGCACGTGGCGGGCTTCCGCAGCGCCCTCACCCGCTCCATAAACAACTACGCTCGCAAGCAGGGCTTCCTCAAGGAGAAGGACGAGAACCTCTCCGGCGAAGACGCGCGCGAAGGTCTCACCGCCGTCATCTCCGTGAAGATCCGCGAGCCGCAGTTCGAGGGCCAGACAAAGGCCAAGCTCGGCAACCCCGAAGCGAAGTCGGCAGTGGAGTCCGTCTTCTCCGCCGCGCTCGACGTCTATCTGGAAGAGCACCCCAAGGACGGTCAGTCCATCATGGAAAAATGCGTGCTCGCTTCCCGCGCGCGCATGGCCGCCCGCGCCGCCCGCGACACCGTCTTGCGCAAGGGCGCACTCGAAGGGCTGACGCTTCCGGGCAAGCTGGCAGATTGTTCCAGCAAGGATGCCATGCGCACCGAGCTGTTCATCGTCGAGGGAGACTCGGCAGGCGGCTCGGCCAAGCAGGGACGCAACCGCGACTTGCAGGCCATCCTCCCCTTACGCGGCAAGATCCTCAACGTGGAACGCGCCCGCATCGACAAGATCCTCGTCAACGAGCAGGTCAAGAACCTGATCATTGCGCTCGGCACCAACATCGGCGAACAGTTCGAGATCGAGAAGCTGCGCTACGGGCGCATCGTCCTCATGACCGATGCCGACGTGGACGGCGCGCACATCCGCACGCTGCTCCTGACCCTCTTCTACCGCTACTTCCCCCGCCTCATCACCGACGGCCACCTGTTCATCGCCCAACCGCCGCTCTACCGCGTGAGCAAGGGCAAGGAATTCTACTACTGCTTCACCGAGGCTGAACGCGAACAGCACGTACAGAACTTCCTCGCGAAGAAGGCGGAGAGCGCGGCAAAGTCCGGCAAGGGAGCCAAAGCCGTACCGGTGGAAGTCACCGAAACCGACGGCGCCGCCGTCGCCGAAGGAGCTGAGCCGGCCGAAGGGACCGTCAGCGTCGGAGGCATCACCATCCAGCGCTACAAGGGCCTCGGCGAAATGAACGCCGACCAGCTCTGGGAGACGACCATGGATCCCGCCACGCGCACGATGCTCAAGGTGAGCATCGATGACGCCGAGAAGGCTGACGTCATCTTCGACATTTTGATGGGGAATGACGTGGAGCCGCGCAAGAAGTTCATTCAGACTCGCGCGAAGAGCGTGAAGAACCTGGACATCTAGAAATCGACGAACGTTCGAGGGGGGGGGCATCAGCCCTACCATCCGGAACTCGACTCAAAAGCCGCCTGCGGGCGGCTTTTGGTTTACGGCTCATCCACTTGCCAACTGCCGTTCCTCGATGTATAGTCTTTTCATCAATCGAATCCCCCGCCGACAGGCGGATTTTTAAGATAAGAATGTTCCCGTGCGGGAACCACCGTCTTATGGCCAACAAAGTCCTCTCCTACATAAAGGAATCAAGGGAAGAGCTCAAGAAGGTCGCGTGGCCTTCGCGCAGACTGGTCATTCGCGACACGCTCATCGTCATCGGCATTTCCTTTGCCATGGCCGTCTTCTTCGGCGCCATCGACTTCGGCCTCTCCTCCGGCCTCGAGAAGCTCCTCTCCCTCCAATAATCACCTGCGCATTTTGCGCTGAAAGTTCATTCGCGTCCGCAAGGTCGCAATCACAACGCTATGCCTAAGCAGACACAGCAGCTCGGTCGCCGCTGGTACGCCATCCATACGTACTCCGGCTACGAGGAAAACGTCGCCCACAACCTCAAGCAGCGTACCGAGTCGATGGACATGGGAGACAAGATCTTCAACGTCCTGATTCCCAAGGAGAAGAAGATCAAGATCAAGAACGGCAAGCGCAAGACGGTGGAGGAAAAGATCTTCCCCGGCTACGTGCTGATCGAGATGGTCGTCACCGACGACTCGTGGTACGTCGTACGCAACACTCCGAACGTCACCGGTTTCATCGGCACGGGAACGATTCCCACGCCGGTCGCCGACGAGGAGATCCGCGCGCTGCAAAAGCGCATGGGCGTGAACGAACCGGAGTACAAGATCGACGTCGAGATCAACTCGGCGGTCAAGATCACCGACGGCCCGTTCAAGGGATTCGAAGGCAAGGTGGCCGACCTCGACGAGGCCCGCGGCAAGATCAAGGTGCTCGTCAACATGTTCGGACGCGAAACCCCGGTGGAACTCGACTTCCTCCAGGTCAAGAAGATCTAGCAATAAAAAGAGCGCGGCCGAAAGGCTCGCGCTTTTTTGTCTTTCATGGCGTCAACAGCAAGACCTTGACGAGGTCGGCGCAGAAAAATGCCGCAGCTACGGTCGCGGCATAGGCCAAGGCCGGTTTCCACGGAAGCTCCCGAACGAAATGAACGTAGGCGGCGATAACGCCCAGTGCCACAGCGTCGCCGCATGTGTCTATAATCAACAGTGTCATCTTGGTCGTGCCTTCCGGCAACGGACTGCGTGTCAGCACGTAGACGCCGCACGTCAGGAGATAGAGAACGGCAAACTGCCAAATGCTCGGCTTGTAGCGCTTAAGCAGCGCCTTTTGTTCATCGGAAAGTTCGGGAGGAGAAGGAGCGTCTGACATGGTGTCCCCTTGAAAAAGCCGCGTGCACGCTGCACGACGACTTCACAAGAATACTCTCCTGTCACGCATGGTCAACCCGACGGCTAACGCTTCATTTAGCCAAAAAATCAGCACCTGACGCAGGCGGTACCTTGGGTCTTGCTTTTCGCTAAGGTATCGGGTAAAGTCTCGCCAATACGCGGTGTGCCCATTGGGCTGTTTCTCGCCGTCGTTATAAGCAAGGTCATTGGGCCGAGCGACCAATCGCTAAGCTCATA
The DNA here is from genome assembly GCA_023246195.1 of bacterium. Classification (GTDB taxonomy): domain Bacteria; phylum Patescibacteriota; class Patescibacteriia; order SG8-24; family SG8-24; genus JAHFIW01. Next base: position 16,478 of record JAHFIW010000018.1, on the reverse strand, counting down.
CCTGCATTGCCTATGGCCAAAAAGGTCAAAGTACAGATCAAGCTGCAGATTCCCGCCGGCAAAGCCAACCCAGCGCCGCCAATCGGTCCGGCTCTCGGTCAGCACGGTTTGAACATCGCCGAATTCTGCCAAAAGTTCAATGCCGCCACTTCCAAGCTCCCGCCGGGCGAAGTCACGCCAGTGGTCATCACCGTCTACGACGACCGCACCTACACCTTCATCATGAAGACGCCGCCGGCGTCCGAACTGCTCAAGAAGGCCGCCGGCATCGAGAAGGGTTCCGGCAAGCCGCTCACCGAAAAGATCGGCAAGGTTACCAAGGCGCAGGTGCGCGAGATCGCCGAGAAAAAGCTTCCTGACCTCAATACCACCGATGTCGAAGCCGCCATGCGCATGATCGAGGGCACCGCCCGCAACATGGGCATCGAAGTCAAAGGCTAATCACTTACGAATGTGGGAGGTCCTAAGGACCGTTCGTACCACGTAATCACCACTACCATGTCTCACAGCAAGCGATTCTCCGAACTCAAGTCGCTCATCGACCCCAAGAAGTCCTACGAAGCCGTCGATGCCATCGACCTCGTCAAGAAGACTGCCACCACCAAGTTCGACTCCTCCATCGAAGTTCATGTCCGCCTGGGCATCGACTCCAAGAAGAGCGACCAGCAGGTGCGCGGCACCGCCTCGCTCCCCCACGGCACCGGTAAGACCAAGAAGGTCGCCGCCATCGTCGGCAACGCCGAAGCCGAGAAGGAAGCCAAAGACGCAGGCGCCGATATCGTCGGCGGCATCGAAATCATCGACGCAATCGCCAAGACCGGCAAGTACGACTTCGAGATCGTCGTCACCACGCCCGACATGATGCCGAAGATGGCCAAGGTCGCCAAGATCCTCGGTCCCAAGGGCCTCATGCCGTCGCCGAAGAACGAAACCGTCACTACCAACCTCACCAAGACCATCGGCGAGCTCCGCAAGGGCAAAGTCGCCTTCAAGGCCGACGACACTTCCAACCTGCACCAGGTCATCGGACGCTCGTCGTTCACCAAGGAACAGCTCGTGGAGAACTTCACCACGTTCATGGATGCCGTTCGCAAGGCCAAACCGGCCACCTCGAAGGGCGTCTACCTGATCTCGGTGACCCTCACCTCGACGATGGGTCCGGCGATCAAGGTTGCGGCGTAAACCTGCCGCACGCATCAAAAGCTCCCCGAGGTGGGGAGTTTTTGTTTGGGCCTGATACGGGGACATAGACAAAAGGCTCACTTTTTGGGAGACTTTTTCCATTACGGCCTTACGCCCACCTTATGATCTTGTCTGACCGCGACATCAAGCAGTATCTCAAGGAGGGGAAGATTTCCATCTCCCCTTTTCGGCCGGAGTGCGTGCAACCGGCCTCTGTTGACCTGCACCTGGATAAGACTTTTCTCATCTTTGATACGGTCAACCAGCATGTCATCGACGTAAAAGAACCGGTCGATAACCTGATGCGGCGCGTCGAAATCGACGGGGACAAGCCGTTCGTCCTGCATCCGGGCGAGTTTGCCCTGGGGTTGGTGTCCGAGGAGATCGGCGTCGGCAACGACGTAGTGGGACGGCTTGAGGGAAAAAGCTCTCTTGGTCGCCTGGGCATCATCATTCATGCCACGGCGGGATATCTTGATCCGGGGAACAAGCTCAAGATGACGCTCGAGCTTTCCAACATCGGCTCGCTGCCAGTGAAGCTGTATTACAACATGCCTATCGCGCAGATGTCCTTCTCGCCGCTTTCCTCCCCCTGCGAAAAGCCGTACGGCTCCAGCAAGCTGACCTCAAAATATTACGGGGCGCAGGAACCGCAGGCTTCGCAGATGTGGAAGAATTTCATCAAAGAAAAAGAAGAAGTGAAGTAGGCATTAACGGGTACGGAATCGTTATGAAGATGACTCGCGTGAACATGGAAATGGTCGGACTGGGCGTCACGCTGCTTTTTGTCGCTACGCCGGCGTTAGCTGCTCCGTATCTTGGACTCGACTACGCTTCGGGAATCGGCCTGCCTTCGGTGGACATCCGCACCATCGCGGTCAGCATCATCCGTGATTTCCTCGGGCTGATGGGCATATACCTGGTCGTGCGCATCATGTGGGGCGGATTTTTGATGATGACTCACGGCGGCAAAGAGGACAAGCGCGCGGAAGCCATGGCGCTCATCACCAACAGCGTCATCGGCATGATCGTCGTCATGACTTCATCATCGCTTGCCGCATTCGTCATCAACGCCATCGCGAACGCCACCGGCATCAACGTGTAACATCACCGAAGAAGAAACGTCACCGCACCCCCATGCAACTCCGCATTACCCGCATCGACACCACGCTCCCCCTGCCCGAATATGAGACCGCCGGGGCCTGCGCCTTCGACGTCTATGCCCGAGAAGAAACGGTTATCGCGCCAACGTCGCTCGGCTATATTCCCACGAATCTGATCGTCTGCGTGCCAGAAGGTCACGCGCTGCTACTGTGCTCGCGCTCCTCCACGCCAAAAAAGAAAAACCTGCTCACTCCCCACGGCATGGGCATCATCGACCAGGACTACTGCGGACCCAACGACGAGATGCTGGTGCAAGTCTGGAACTTTTCCGACGCGCCAGTGACCGTGGCGCGCGGCGAACGCGTGGCGCAGGCATTGATCGTCCCCATCGCCCGCTGTGAAATCGTCGAAGGCCGGCCGCGAACCGAAGGCAGCCGTGGCGGATTCGGATCGACCGGTTGACACTTGACCCGTTTTTAGCGACTATGGCTGCGGCTGCACATCCGCACCATAAGAGGTCTTTCATGCCCGATGAAACCGACAACGTTTGTGATTTGTCCGACAAGCACTGCGCCGCCTGCACCGGTGCCACGCCCAAGCTCTCCCTCGAGGAGATCATCCGCCTGCACCTGCAGACGCCGACATGGACGCTCTTTCACGGTGGCACGGAAATAACGCGCGAGTTCGCCTTTCGGAACTTCGCCGAGGCGCTCGCCTTCGTGAACCAGGTCAGCACGATTGCCGAAGAGGAAGGCCATCACCCGGACATCCTGATCCACAAGTGGAAGCTTGTCCGCCTGACCGTCACCACTCACGCCATCCGCGCCCTCTCCGAAAACGACTTCATCCTCGCCGCCAAAATCGACCGCCTCGTGGCCGAAAATCCGCTCGTCGTGAAGTAATCGCACACCGCCTTTATGGGCGGTTTTTTGTTGCCGTCGCCACTGACAAGCAAGGTCGCGCGGGGAGTCTTGACGGTAAGTGGCCAAAAAGGTACCGCGGAGTACACTTTCCGTGCTCACTCGCAGCTTTAGCGAGCACCATCGGAGGTTCCCATGTCACGATTTTCTCCCGAAGAAAAGACGCTTCTCGCGCCCTACGTGTCCAGTGCAGACGACGATATCTTTGCCGTCACCGGCCTGGCAGGCATCGTCGGTGCCGTCTATGCCCGCTATAGCCGCGCGCAGGGCGGTTTCCGCGAAACGCTTCTCAAGGAGTTCATCAAGGAAGGCGTCATCGACGCCGCCAAGGCCCAGGACCTCATCGAACGGGTGCTCATCGCCTATGGCGACGATTCGGTCGGCGAGCTCGAGGGAGCGCACATGTCATTCGAGAACATCTCGATTTTGGCAACAAAGGAAATCGAAGATCGGCGCATCGGAGGCTCGCCCATTGAGCAGTCCACGCGCTACGTCTTCTACGACCAGAAGGACGCTGACGGCAACTTCCGCTACTACCGCGACCCCGCGGTGATGGCTTCGGCGCATGCCGGCGCGTACGTGGAGACGATGGACTTCATCTTCCAGACGTACTGCGACCTGGTCGAGCCGATGAAGGCCTACTACTCCGGCCTGAAGCCGATGAGTGAGGCCAAGTACGCCATCAGGACGGACGAGAACGGCGAGCCTCTGAAGATTCTCTACGCCGAATGCAAGGACGAGAAGGAGCAGAAGGCCTTCCGCATCACTTACGGCTCCGACATCCGCACCAAGGCCTGCGACGCGTTGCGCGCACTGCTGCCGATCGCCACCAAGACCAACGTCGGCATCTTCGGAAACGGCCGGTTCTTCCAGAACGTTCTGTCGCACTGCTACACCTCGAACATCCCCGAAGTGCAGGACGTCGCCAGTCGCACGCAGACCGCGCTCAACAAGGTCATCCCCCGCTACGTGAAGCGCGCCGCGCGCAACAAGTACGTGACGACCGTTCATGACAACATGAGCGCGTTGTCCGCCCGGCTCTTCGCCGACGTCGCGCCGAGCGCGGAGAAGGACAACGTCACGCTGGTCGACGACGACGCCGAGGCCATCGCCAAGGCGCTCAACTCGCGGACCGGCGGCGTTCCCAACTACGCCAATGCGATCCGCTCGGTCCTCGCTTCAGAAAAGGACCTGCTGACCGTCTCGGCGATGCTGTACCCGTATCTGCGCCATCCGCTGCGTCAGATTCAGGCAGTGCTGCGCAAACACCCGCGCAGCGTCCTCGACGAGGTCATCGCCGCCTACGTCGGCACCCGCAAAACCCGCCGCGACCGCCCGGGCCGCGCGCTGGAAGCCGGCTACCCGTACACCTTCGACCTGGTGACCGACTTCGGCACCTACAAGGACCTGGAACGGCACCGCATGTGTACCCAGCTCCGCCAGAAGTTCACGCCGACGCTCGGCTTCGACATGCCGCAGGATCTGGTTACCGCCGGATTCGCGGACAAGGTCCTCGCCTGCATCGAACGCGCCAAGGCGCTGTACGATCGACTTCTCGCGGACTTCCCCGAGCAGGCATCGTACGCCACCCTGCACGGTTCGCAGGTCCGCTGGTCACTCGGCATCAACGACCGCGCGCTGATGCACATGATCGAGCTGCGCACCCAGCCGGCAGGCCACCCGTCGTACCGCAAGGTCTGCCAGCAGATGCACGGCAAGATCTCGGAACGGTCTGCCTGGCGCGGCGAGGCCATCGCCTTTGCCGATCACGGAGACTACTTCTGGAGCCGAGGTGACGCGGAAGCGAAGCAGCGGGTGAAGGAAGCGGCGCTCGACCGAACATGATCTTTACGTTCAGACACTAAGGAGACGGCTATGAAAGGACGATTCTTCGTCATCGACGGTACCGACGGCTCGGGCAAGGCCACGCAAACCAAACTGCTCATCGGCAGGATGCTGCGTGAGCACTTGGCCGTGGAGACGATTACGTTTCCGCAGTACGGCGCCAAGAGCGCCGGCATGGTCGAAGAGTACCTCGCCGGAAAGTTCGGCACGCCGGAAGCTGTCGGCTCAAGACGGGCCTCCATCTTCTATGCCATCGACCGTTACGCGGCCAGCGGAAAAATTTCCGGCTGGCTCAGCGCCGGATCGAATGTCGTCGCCGACCGCTACGTCGCCTCCAACATGGGGCACCAGGGTTCCAAGGAACGTCGCGGCGAAGAACGCCTGGCATTCTTCAAATGGAACGATGAGTTGGAGTTCGGGCTGTTCAAGATTCCGCGCCCGGACCTCAACATCATCCTCCACGTGCCTGCCGCCGTCTCGATGCAGCTCATCGAGAAGCGCGGCAACGCCAAAGACGCCCACGAGAACCTCGAACACCTCACGTCCGCGGAAACCACCTACCTGGAAATCGCCAGGACCTTCCCCGGCTTCAAGCTGATCGAGTGCTTCGAAGACGGCAGGCTCCTCTCTCCCGAGGAAGTCCACGCCAAAGTGTGGGACACGGTGCAGTCCGTACTCACACCCGCCCAAATCCGCTGACCCGCCATCTGGCATGACGCGCTCCTCCGATGCCCATCGGAGGAGTTTTTCTTTTAGCGCCGGCAACCGCGCAAGATTGACTTTTCATCAAAAAAATCGTCGACGCCGGAGCCTTCATGTCTTGCGCCGCTTCATACCCGCCCTTTTATTTGCTATACTGGACCCAGGTTGATTTAGCTCCTCCTTATGCCCCAACTTACCGACCCGGGCGACCTGATTAGCGCCTCTTGGGACAATTTCATAAAAAATATCAGTTCCTACGCTCATTTTGGCGTCTGGTACACGTTTTTGGCCGTTTTGCAATGGGCCGTCTACATCGTCTGCCGTTCGCTGATCCCCGACCTGTACTTGCGCAATGCCATCCTGACGCTCGCCTCCATTCCCGTGGCCGTAGCCACCGCCGCCATCACGTCCTCGCTGATCGTCGCCACTGCCCAAGGGATGCAAAAGAAGCCCATCGACATCCGCGCGGCATTCTCGCAGGGAATCCACCAGCTGATTCCCTACATCTGGGTGTCGATCATCATCTTCTGCGTTTACGTTGGCGGCCTCATCCTGCTGGTCATCCCGCTGTTCATCTTCGCCGTCTGGTTCTGGTTCGCCCAGTACTTCACGGTGCTCGACAACGTGCGAGGCACCAAGGCCCTGTCGGCCAGCAAGCGCTTGGTCTCCGGCCGCTGGTGGGCCGTTGCCGTCCGCATCCTGCTCCCGGCAATCTTCTGCTACGTCGCGGCAGCGTTCCTCCAAGCCATCCTCTACCTGCTCATCGGCTCCGTCTTCGGCAACCCCGGGATGTTCTTCGGCCAGCTCGCTGACAGCTCCGACATTTCCAGCACGCATCTGCTGATCACCAGCGTGCTGCCCACCACTATCAACGCCTTCGTCCTGCCGCTCTACCTCGGCACCAGCATCCTCCTTTGGATGGACCTCAAGAAGGCAGCGCAGTAACTTCCGCCGCCGGCCGCATCGCAACTCCCCGTTACGCCTTAGGGCCCGTAACGGGGCTTGCGTTTTAGGCGAATTTCGACGAAAATAGCAGAGATACGAACTTTCTCCTGATATGAAATTTGAAACGGTCATCGGTCTCGAAATCCACGTCCAGCTCAAAACGAAAACCAAGATGTTTTGTCGTTGCCTCAATGCCGGCGGCAACGAGCCTCCCAACACCTGCGTCTGCCCGGTATGCCTCGGCCAACCGGGATCTTTGCCGGTGATCAACGAAAAGGCGGTCGAGTTCGGTGCCATGGTGGCGCATGCGCTCGGCGGCAAGGTCACTTGGGAGTCCAAGTTCGACCGCAAACAATACTTCTACCCCGACCTCCCCAAGGGCTACCAAATCTCGCAGTTCGACCTGCCGATCGTCACCGGCGGCGCGGTCAAGGTGAGCGTGCCCGTGGAGGGAGGCAAGCGACGCGAGATTTCCGTGCGCATCCACCGCGCGCACCTCGAGGAAGACGCGGCCAAGCTGATCCATGCCGATGACGGCAACTCCAGTTTCGTGGACTTCAACCGCGGAGGCACCCCGCTGATCGAGATCGTCACCGAGCCGGACATGCGCTCCCCCGCCGAGGCCAAAGCCTTCCTGCAGGAGCTGCGACTGATCATGCGCACCGTCGGCGTCTCCGACGCCGACATGGAAAAGGGCCACCTGCGCTGCGACGCCAACGTCTCCATCCGCGAGGAAGGCACGACGATCCTAAATCCGAAGACCGAAGTGAAAAACATCAACTCCTTCCGCTCGGTGGAACGTGCTTTGGACTTCGAAATCAAGCGCCAAACCAAGCTGGCCCTCGACGGAAAACCGGTCGTCATCCTGACCACCCGCGGCTGGGACGACGTCCGTGGCATCACCGTGGAACAGCGCACCAAGGAAGACGCTGCCGATTATCGTTACTTCCCCGAACCGGATCTCCCGCCGCTGATGCTCCAGAATCTGGCCGAATCGCTCCGCTCCAAAATTCCCGAACTCCCCGAAGCCCGCCGCAACCGCTTCCAATCAGAGTACGGTTTCTCCGAGTCTGACAGCCGCACCTTCGTGGATGACGAAGCCCTTGCCGACTTCGCGGAGCGCGTCATGACCGAGCTGCAGGAATGGGTCAGCGCCAAATCCGAAGGCGGCGCGCACTGGAACGCCTCCCGCGACACCTTTGCCAAGCTCGCGGCCGGTTGGATCTTGACCAAGCTCAACGGCATAATGACCGAGCGCAAGATCGACATCCGCATCCTCAAGATCAAACCCGAGGACTTTGCCGAGCTCCTGGCCATGCTCCACAAAAAGGAAGTCACCGGCCCCAACGCCTACCTCATTTTGGAAGAAATGGCCGAAACCGGAGCCGACCCGTCGATCATCATGGAAGAGAAGAACCTCGGTGTCGACGAGAATACCGACGAGCTGGCCCTCATCGCCGCGGAAATCATCGTCAACAACCCCAAGGCGCTGGAAGACTGGCGCAGCGGCAAGACCAATGCCGCCCAATTCCTGGTCGGACAGATGATGAAAGCCACCCGAGGCAAGGCGCAACCGGAAACAGCGCGACAGCTCATCGAAGCCGAGCTCAAGAAGATGCGCTAGAGGCATCCGCAAAAAAAACGACTGCCCAAAGGCGGTCGTTTTTCGTAAAGCTATCCCTCGCTGTTCGGCCGAGCGACGTACGTCTGGACGATGCTGCCGAGAACCGACTTGTACATCTCGACGTCGAGCTCACGTCCGCGACCGTGCAGCACGCGCTTTACCAGCCGCAGATAGCGCATGCGATCCTCTTCAGAATCGCGCGTCCACCACACGGCGGCGACCGTCTCATCCTCATCTGGCAGGACCCACTCCATCAGGTCGGCCAAGACGGCGTTGCGCTCTACGAAGACGCGACGTGCGGCGGCGACTGTCCAGCTTTTGAGCGTCCGGAAGACGACTTCCGGCTCCCCCACCCAGAAGGAACCATGCGGCTTAAGGGCAAAATGCGCGTCCGGCACTTCCGGTACCGGCGCGCCGACTTCACGCACGCTGGCAAGAAATTCCGAACCAAGCCAACCGGCCACGAGCGGACGCGGCGGGCCATCAACGGAAGCGCCGAGACCGGAAACGTCATATGCGTGACCGGAGCAGCAAAGGACGGCAACCGATTCCTCGCTAATCGGCTGCGCGTGCAGGCTGCCGTCAAGAACGTGCAGAACTCGCCCTTCGGACCGCACGATGATCGACACCATGCCGAACGACTTCAGACTTGGCTTATCCAAAAGAGCAACCACTTCCATAATGTACCTCCGCGGGCATACTACTGCGCCTGGGCGAAAAGTCAATGCTGTACGTGACAATGCTGGGGTCACAATGCTGAGGTCAGGTCTTGGGATGCGGGTTTTCTCCATAAAAAAACCTCCTCAAATTGAGGAGGTCTTTTTTAATCGCCGGTGCCGTTAGGCTGCCGGAGCCGCAGACTTGGGAAGGATCTTGAACATGCCGGTGCCGCAGACGGCACAGGTGCCCTTCATCGCGGGGCGCGTTCCGCCGCCCTTGGCAGGCATTGCTACCTGCGAGGCGTCCTTCATTTCGCGCTTATCCTTGCACTTCACGCAGTAACCCATGACCGGTTCGGCCATAGTGGTGGTGGCTAAGGCTTGCACGGATATGTACCCGTACGCCATTTGTATAAGTACCTTGTTACAGTATAGCAAAAATAAGCCTATTTTACTAGATTTTCACCTTAAAATACAAAAAAATGGCTAAAATAAGCAAAAAAAATACTCCCTAAACAAAGCCGTAAAGGGAGAAAAGATTGTCTCAATCGCTGAAACCTCCGTAGCCGCCTCCGCGCTGACCATGAAGGTCAACAATGACCATTCCGCCGAAAACCGATTCGACTTCTTTGCCATTCCAGGTGCCAGATACCCCAAAAGGGTTCTCGCAGCAGTTCTGGCGCATGCAACCGACTGCGGCGCCGCCGTCGATAGTGGTCCATTCCTTCCTGTACGAGCTGGGATCCGCGTAACGAACGACGCCGGACCCCGGGAGGATGGCGAAGCCGCAACAACAGCAGCGGATGACCCCCTTCAGACCCTCCGCATTCAGACAGGCGGGGCACTTTTCGCGTCCCACGAGAGCGGCAGGATTGCAGCCGTACGTCTGACCGTACAGATTAAAGACGGCTGCCGTCGGGCCCTCATGGCCGCATTTGTAGGCTGCCGTCTCTTCGCCGACGGGTTCGACCTTGCATTCTTCGGTCACGGTAAATTTTTCATCTTCGCTCATCGCCGGTCTCCTTTTTGGAACTGGACGGTGCCACCTTACGGTTTCAAGAATTTTTTGGCAAGCCGAACTGCCTCCGCCTCATTTTTGACCCAGTTGATGCGCGAGTCACGCTTAAACCAGGTGACCTGCCGCTTGGCGAAGTGCCGAGTGTCACTTTTGATGCGCTCGACCGCTTCCTGGAAAGTGGTTTCGCCCCGCAGAAAAGCTCCAAGTTGCCGATGTCCGAGTCCGCTCATTGCCGGAACCTCCCAGCCATACTTTTTGCCGAGCTTCTCGGCCTCATCGAGCAATCCTCTCGTCATCATCACGTCCACCCGGGCGTTGATGCGCTCGTACATGGCTTCCCGCGGCCTCTGAATACCGATTTGCAGCACGTCGAACAGCGGCTCTCCCATCTGCTGGACTTCAGTGACCGTCTTGCCGGTGGCGGCCATCACTTCCAGGGCGCGAACGGCATAACGGCGGTTGTTCGCGGGGATGCGGGCCGCGTATGCCGGATCCTTTTTCTGAAGGAGCGTAAAGAGATCTGCCGTTGATTTCTTTTCCATCCTTGCACGAAAAGCGGGATCTGGAGCGACTTCGGGGATTGCGTAATTATCTATTACCGCGCGGATGTACAAGCCGGTACCGCCAGCCAGAATTGGTACGTGCCCCCTCTTGGCGATGTCGTTGGCCATGCGAATGACATGCCGCTTGAACTGCGCCACCGTGAAGAGCTTCGAAGGCGGCAGGAAGCTGACGAGGTAGTGCGGAATGCCGCGCGCCACGTAAGTGCGGCGACCGTACTTCATGACCCATTTCCCCGCTATGATGTCCGAGCCGATTTCCGTGCCGCGATAAAACTGCCGCGAGTCCGCGGAGATGATCTCGCCCTTATGCTTTTTGGCGAGCGCTATGGCCAGGTCGGTCTTGCCCGAAGCGGTGGGACCGACTACCGCAATCAATTTTTGCAACGGGTTGCCCTTCGTGATTTTCATGTCGAGACTTGTTTCAAATGTTCCATGATCTTCACCATCGCCAGCGTATCGAGACCGCAATACTCCAGCATGTTCTCACGCAATGTCTTGCGCTTCTCCGCAGGGACGGTCGGATCAATAAGCGTCGGCCAGCTGTAGGAGGCGACGTCGCCTTTTTGAATTGCCAGACCCTTGTAGGAAAGCTCCGGCACGATGACGGGCAGCACCTTCTTCAACGAGGCGCTGCCGCCGAAGTCAGAATGGAAGTACGCGCCGCCTTTTTTCTTGAACAGGTTAATGGGATCGAACATGCGCTGGTTCACCGACGCGAAGAACTGCGCAAAGGAAGGCAGACGCCGAGCCATCTCATCGTTGCGGGTCTTTTCGAAAGTCGCGTACCAGGCGATGAAAGCGCCGCCGGGCCGCGAGTGCTCGCGCAGATGCGCGGCCAGGGACGGCGCCGGGTCGGAGAGCTTGTCGTGAAGGTACGCGTCATGCGACGGTTTTGCGCCTGACTCGGCCTGCACGTGCAGGGAATACTGAAACGTCACCGCCTCGTACGGACGATAGCCGTCGAACATCGGAATGGCGGGACTATAGGTTTCGTAGTCCAGGAATTGGAAAGGCTGATGCAAGCCGGAGAGGGCGCGGCGAATGCGGTCCGCGTCGATGGCGATGACCGGCGGATTCCGCCTCGGTTCCCCTGCGCGTAATTCCATCAGCTCCTCGCGAATCGCCGCGGGAAGCTCGTGCAAGTAATATCCCAGAAACTCGCAGGTCTCCGTATTAACGCAGGCATCGACGTTTTTTTGCGTCGGTTTCCTCCCCCACTTCGTGATCTCGAGGGCCTTCGGAATCTCCCGTTTCACGCGCAGGACTTCCTTCCGCACCTCCTCGGTCACGTCTTCCATCGTGAACAATTTCTGCGGATTGATTTCGCCATGACGGACGTAGCGCGGATTGACGTGCACCACATAGGTCTTCGACACCTCGACGTGCGCCGTGCGAAAGCATGTCAGCTGGAAGGCGAGATCGATAATGTGCTCCTCCTTCACCTTGGTGGTCATCTTCACTTCGCGGATGTCCCAGCTGCCCTGCGCGCGGTTGCGCGTGAGGATGTCCGCCCGGGCGTGAATCTGATCTGCCACGACTGTCGGCTGAAAAATCGCCTCATGACCTTCACTCAGGGCCTTTTGCGTGTTGCGCCAGCCGTCGAAGACAAATCCCTGCACCTCATGACCTCCCGGAAAAAGCAGACGCGCCTCGCGATCCACCTGATTGCCCATCGCAAAGACATGCTCCAAGCCGGCATCGGCAGGAGGCAGCAAATCCGGCCTGCATTTCTGCAACCAGAGCTCGCATGGACAACGCTTGTACTTCATGAAGTCAGACTTGGAAAGCATAGACACAGTTTAGCATGAAACGAAAAGCGGCCCCTCGGCCGCTTACCTCCGCACTACCGAAACCAATTCCGAAGAAAGCATCCACTCAAAAGCCTTGGTCACGCGCACGCGAACGGTGGCGCCGCGCAGGTCCTCGGCCGAATTGAATCGCGTCAGTTTCATCTCGCGCGACTGTCCGCTGGCTACGCCGTGGTCCCAGGAATCGACCAGCACTTCCACTTCGCGGCCCACGTAAGACTGATTTTTGCGCAGGACCGTGTCTTCCATCAGGCCCTGCAACTTCATCCAGCGTCGCTTCTTCTCAAGCCGCGGCACGTCGTCTTTGAACGCCTTATATGCCGCAGTGCCGGAACGCGGACTGTACATGGCGGTGTAGGCAATATCGAAGTCTGCGGCCTTGTACATGGCCACGGTGTCCTCGAACTGCCCTTCGGATTCGCCGCAGAAGCCGACGATGATGTCGGTGCCGATGCCGATGGTCGGCGACTTCGCCCGGACTTTGCGGATGACTTCCAAAAATTCGGCGCAAGTATAGCGACGGTTCATGCGACGCAGCACTTCGTCGTTGCCGGCCTGCACGGGAAGATGCAGGTAATTGACGTGCTTGGGCAGCGTCAGCGCGTCGATGACTTCGTCCGTCATGTGGCGCGGATGCGGAGCCGTATAGTGGATGCGCTCAATGCCGGGAATTTGGTTGACCTCCCAAAGCAGCGCGGCAAAATCATCTTTGTAGGGATTTTCTTTCGAAAATCCCGTCGCGCGATCGGAGGCAAGATAGGCATTCACGGTCTGCCCGAGCAGGGTGATTTCCACCGCCCCATTCCGCGCACGCTCGCGGATCTCGTTCAGAACGTCTGCCGCAGGACGATTCTTTTCCAAACCGCGCGAAAACGGCACCACGCAGTAGGTGCAAAATTTATTGCAACCGGTCTGAATGGAAACGTAAGTCTGCTTCTCGTTGGCGTAGCGCGGCTTCACGGCGAGATAGTCATCCTCGATGTCGCCTTCGTTGGCGAACTCCGGATTGAGTTCGGCCATCCAACGCGGGAGCTGCGGCAAATCCTTGATGGGAAAATACAAATCGGCTTGCGGCATCTTTGCGCGGATGACGCCATCGCGGTCGCGACCGGGCAGGCAGCCGGTGACGCCGATGATCAACTTTGGATTTTTTTCCTTCATGCGGCCAAAGTCGCGCATCTTGCCGAAGATGCGATCCTCGGCGGTCTGTCGCACCGAGCAGGAATTAATCAAAATCAAATCCGCGTCGTCTTCGGAGCCCGTCTCTTCCATGCCCATGCGATCCAAAACCGTCGCGACTCGCTCGGAGTCCGACTTGTTCATCTGGCAGCCCAGGGTGATGAGATGGTATTTTGCGCGCGGCATAACCGGCTTAATCTTCCATATTTCAGACCTTGCGTCAACGAAACGACGGCCGGAAATGAACCTCCGACGAAGCAGCCGCCATAATTTTTCCGGCATCTCCGCCCCTCAGAACTATTGATAATTGCGAACGTTTTTTTGGCTTATCGTTGACGAATCGCCTTAAAAATGCTAATATTAAAGGCGTAAATCCTCATCAAACTCTTGCCATGGGGAACCCTGAAACAATGCATATGCCAGAAGATGCTATGCGCACTAACGCCAAGGAAGACGAAAGCGCGGACGAAAACGACATCCCCTTTGAATTGATCAAGGGCAAAAAGGAAGCCGCCGACAGCATGGCTGCCGAAGAGGCTCTCGGGGAGCTCGAAAAAAAAGAGCGGGCCGGCGAATTGTCAGAAATTGACGCGAAACGGGACAAGATTTCCGCAGACAACGCAAAAATGGAAAAGGACAAGGAGTACGGCGAGATCGTGAAGGCGGCGAACTCCATCGACGCGCTCAAGAACGTCGTTGGGATGATCGGCACGGTCGAGACGAGCGGCGGAGCGAAGATGACCGCCAAGGAGGTCAACGACTGGATAGACATGGCGACCCAATTCCCGAAATCGGCTGCACTGGACAGCATCACCAGGAACTACGGGCTTCGCGACAAGGTCAGCGAGCTCATAGACCCGACACGGAAGCTGGGAATGGAAAAGCGAGTCGATGCGGCGCTGGAGGCCGAAGAAACGAAGGCCGAGGGAGTCGCGGCGCTGGATCGCCTGGACAAGGCCGCGGTAAAACGCGAACGCGCGAACGCGATGGAGCAGCGCGTCGATGCCGACCTGGCCACCGATGACCTGCTCGACGAGTTTACGAAGCGCGGCAAAATCATGGATTCGCTCCACGGCGCGGGATGGACCCTCGACAAGGGCACTGCGGCAGGAGGCCGCGGAGAACTTAACGCCGAGGAATTCGAACAGGCAGAGAAGGCTGCCGCCGAAATGCCCAACCTTGACCAACAGCTTGCGCGAGCGGAACAGGCGCTCAAGGACAGCGGCATTGCCGACGTAGACGAAGCCATGAACACGCGCGCAGTCGGAGGATTCGCGAAAAAGGCCAAGGAATTCTTTGGCGGCCTGTTCAACAAGAAAACTCGCGACCTGAACAGCCTCATGGATACGTACGCGAGCATCCGCGACCAGCGCAATGACGCTCTCGAGAAAATCATGAAGCGCCGGCCGATGACTGAGGAGCAAAAGGCTCTCAAGCAAAAGCAGGCAGAAGGCAGACGCTGACCGACGCAGCAAAAACCCGCCTCAATTGGCGGGTTTTTGCTTATCACGGCGTCAATTTCTTCTTGTCGGCATTGTCTTTCACGTAAGCGATGAACTGCTTGAGGGTCATCTTCTTTTCCGCGGACCTGCCGCGAATGCGCACGTTCACGGAAGTCAGTTTCTTCTCCTTGTCGCCGACGACGATCATGTACGGAATCTTCATCTTTTCGGCGTTGCGGATGTTGTAACCGACCGAACCGTTGGCGTCATTCGCGACCGAACGTATCCCCTCCTCCTTGAGCATGTCGTCCAGTTTCTTCACGGTCTTGGCATGATCCTTGCCCACGGGGATGACCTGCACCTGCACCGGCGCGAGCCAGGTAGGGAAAGCGCCGCCAAAATGCTCGATCATCACCCCCATGAAGCGCTCAGTTGAGCCAAGAATGGCGCGGTGAATGACGACCGGACGATGCTTGGCGCCGTCGTCGCCGGCATACTCGAGACTGAAGCGTTCAGGAAGGTTCCAGTCGAGCTGGATGGTGGAGAGCTGCCATTCGCGACCGATGGCGTCCTTGAGCATGAAGTCCAACTTGGGACCGTAGAAGGCGGCTTCGCCCTCGGCTTCCTTGTACTTCCAGCCGGTCTTCTTCACGACCTTGCGCAGCGCGCTTTCGGAAATATCCCAGACGTCATCGCTGCCGAGATAGCCGGACTTGTTCTTGCTGTCGCGCAGCGAGATGCGCACCCAGAATTCCTTGAAGCCGAAGGTCTTATACGTCTTGCCGATCATGTCGAGCATCAGGCCGATTTCCTTCTCGATCTGGTCCGGCGTACAGAAAACGTGACAGTCATCCTGCGTCAACGAGCGTACGCGTGTGAGACCGTTGAGCTCACCATGCTTCTCATAGCGGTAATTGGTGGTGGTGCAGGTATAGCGCAGCGGCAACTCGCGGTAAGAGTGCGGCAGCGACCGGTACAGCATCATGAAGTGCGGACAGTTCATCGGCTTGAGGTAGTAATCCTCGTCGTCGATCTTCATGGGCGTGTACATGGCATCGTACTTGTCCAAATGCCCGGAAATCTTGTAGAGCTCGCCGCGGGTGATGTGCGGAATCCAAATTGGCACGTAGCCGCGCTTCTCCTGCTCCTCGATGACGTAGTTTTCGATGATGCGGCGAAGCAGCGCGCCCTTCGGGTAGAACAGCGGCAAACCGAGCCCGACTTCCTGGATGACCGTGAACAGCTCGAGCTCCTTGCCCAATTTGCGATGGTCGCGCTTCTCGGCTTCCTCCATCATCTTGAGGAACGTCTCAAGTTCGGCCTTGGTGGCAAAGGCATAGCCGTAGATGCGCTGCAGCTGCTTGTTTTCCTGGTTGCCGCGCCAATACGCGCCAGCGACGGACTTGAGCTTGATGGCTCCGGCTTCGCGCGCGGAGGCCACATGAGGACCGCGGCACAGGTCCAGAAAATTTCCGGTGCGATAAATC
>JAHFIW010000017.1:30855-31307 GCA_023246195.1 bacterium | reverse complement strand
GACGTCAACGCCTACGACCAGCCTGGCGTGGAGGACGGCAAGAAGGCGATGTATGCCATGCTCGGACGCAAGGGCTATTCGCTGTAAGACAGGGAGGTGAACAAAAGACGGAACGATGGTACACTTTGAGAACTGGGTTACACGGCAATATGCGCAATCATACATCATCATACGTTCTCACTGCCGCAGCTGCGGCCATGCTCCTTGCGGGAGCCGGATGTCCTACAGCCGGAAAACAGGTGGCCATTTCGGCAGGGGATGCCAACGGCGAGTCAGCCATCGTCGCGCCGGGCGCCGATGACATCCGCTTGCGCGCGCAGCAGTTCCAGGCCGCGCAGAACAGCCCTCCTTCCCAAGCCGGTCAGAATGACGGCACTCAGGCCGCGCCGCCGCAGGCGCCTTCCGCGCCCGCAGCTCCGGAAATCACTAACACGCCAGATGCACCAAAAAAA
>JAHFIW010000017.1:0-30845 GCA_023246195.1 bacterium | reverse complement strand
CCAAAACGTTTCCCGGACTCCTTCCTGCAGCCGAAATCCACAATAAGCAGATCACGCTCGAGACCACCAAGGGCACCATCGTGTTCGAGCTCTTCGACGGCGACGCGCCCCTGACGGTTTCCAATTTCGTGGCGCTCACCAAGAGCGGTTTTTATGACGGTCTTACCTTCCATCGCGTCGTTTCCGGTTTCGTGATTCAGGGTGGCGATCCGCAGGGCAACGGCATGGGCGGACCCGGCTACAAGTTCAACGATGAGCCGGTGACTCGCGACTATAACGAAGGTATCGTGGCCATGGCCAACTCCGGCCCCAACACCAACGGAAGCCAGTTCTTCATCATGCTCGCCGACAACCCGCTCCCGAAGCAGTACACCATTTTCGGCAAGGTCACATCCGGCATCGATGTGGTGCATAAGATCGTCGTCGGTGACAAGATGACCAAAGTGACCGTCGAGAACAGGAAGTAGGGCGATTTGAATCTCCGCAACCCGCATCTGTAACGCCGTATGGAACCATTGTTGCCACCGTTGCATCCGCGGCTGCCGCAACTGCTGGATCACCTGCAGCTGCGCGTCGTGGATGCCATCAACTGGAACGTGCTCGCCTGCGTCGAGGCGGATGATCCCGGCATGCAGCCGACGTACATCTTGAAGTTCGGCAGCGATGACCGAAAGGCCGAGAGCATCAACTACGAGGTCCGCATCATGCGTGACGTGCTTCCGATGATCGATCAGGGCCTTTTTGAGCGCCTGGTGCTGCCGGAGTTCGTCAAGGATGGCATGCATGAGGGCATGCGCTGGATGTTGATGCGTCATGTCGCGGGCAAGCCGCTGGTGCATGAATGGTCAGCCCTGACCTTTAAGCCGGAAACTTTTGGCGGTAAGAAGCTCGACCCTGAAGGCGGCAATTCGGCGGTTGACGTCTTGCGTGACCTTCGCCTCGTGAGCATCGCGGAGCTTCCGAAGTTCGTTCGTCGTTTTGATTTTTCTGCCTGGCTCAAGACGTTTCGCTTGGAAAGTCCCGAGTTGGTGCGTCGCGGTTTCATCGAGCAGGTTACGTTGGACGATGCCGACAGGCTGTTCTCCTCGAAGGAAGCTCAGCGCTACGAGGGGTCGATGTTCACCAACGGTGATTTTCATCCCCGTAATTTCATCCTGCTGCCGCGTGGCAAGATTGCCGTGGCCGACTGGGTGGGAGGAATCGACCCGTGGGAGTTCGTGGCCATGTACGCCTGGCTGCTGATGTGGGGAAATCCGGCATGGCAGCAGACGTACACGCGTGAGATCAAGAAGCACTTCCCCGTGGACATGGGCGAGATGCAGGTGGGTTTGCTGGTAAAGGCCTTCGACATCATCTGGCGCTGGCGTGACATTCCGGAAGAGCAGATCGGATTCGCGCGGGCGCAGATGATCGCCTATTTCAAGCAATGCGTCGATTTCGATTACGTTCGTAAGATTTTTCAAGATTGAACCTTGCAGGAAAGACGGTCCGTGCGCGGGCCGTTTTTTATTTTTGATTGCAGCTCGTAAAATGCTATACTTTTCGGGATATGCAAGCGAAAAAAAAGCGATTGCCGCGTTCGGCAAAACGGTCCGTACAATACGGCGACAGCGCGATTTTGCGGCTGGCCATCGGTGCCGTGCTTTTGGGCATGACTTGGGCGTCGGTACCGCTCGCCAAGGCGATAACCACTTCGCTCACGGTCACGGCGAGTCCCTTTACGGTGGCCGTGACTTCTCCCGCGTCCGGCGCGGCATTGAGCGGCACCGTTGCGCTTGAGGCACGCGTGTCGGCCGCCGCCGGCTCCGGGATATTCCGACTCTCGGGAGGTTCCGTTGCCGTGCAGATGCCCGTGCAGGGAACGCAGGATCTCGTTGACCCTCTTAAGTGGACGGCCAAGCTCGACTCCTCGTCGCTTTCGGCCGGCGCTTATGCCCTGACCTTTTCCGCGGTCAGGTCATTCGACAAGGCTACCGCGACATCAGCACAAGTCGACCTGACGGTGAACGCTTCGGCGTCGTCAATCACGACGCCTCCGTCTCCGTACTACGTCGCTTTTCTGGCTCCCGCATCCGGATCTGCCGTATCCGGCGACGTCACGCTCTCTGCCGGCGTCAATCGCGCCGCTGACTACCTCACTTTCGTGGTTACGCCGTCTGTTGGCGGGGGGCTGGTTGAGTTGCGGGCGGCCATGGACAGCACATCGGCATGGAACGGCATTTGGAATACCGCTGACTTTCCGAACGGAACCTACACCGTCGTGGCACATGCGTTTCATGCGGCCGTCATGGACCTGAGCGATCCGCTCACCTTGGTGGTGCGCAATGCCGTCCCGCCGCCGACCTTTGCCATTTCGGTGCAATCGCCGACGTCCGGCGCGGCGCTGACGGGCATGATGACGCTGAGTTCCTCCACCAACGTGGCGGCAACCGGCCTTACGTATACGATAGTCGACGGCAACGGCACGCCTGTCGCTTCGGTCAACGCGACTCCCTCGAACGGAGGCCGGCAATGGACCGCCGCGTGGGATACCGCGACGCTTTCCGACGGCAGTTACTCCCTTCATGCCAAGTCCATTCGCGCGGGCGCGCTGGCCGAGAGCGCGGCAGTCCCGTTCACGGTGGCCAATGCCACGGGAGCGAACGTGCTGACCGTGCGGATGACCTCGCCTTCCAAGGGAACCGTCGTTTCGGGAACTGCCGAGCTGTACGCGCAGACGTCCCCGTTCGCTGGCGGGCTGACCTTCGTGATCGCTCAGGATTTTGGCAGCCGGCGCAGCATGAAGATCGTCGCTGCCGGAGGTCCGACATCGTGGTACGCGCCATGGGATTCCGCCGGTTGGGAGTCCGGTTCGTATCTGGTTCATGCGATGGCATTGAATGGCGCGGTCACGAGCCAGAGCGGCGACGTCTCGTTCAGCGTCACCGCCCCTTTGACGGCTGCGCCCGCCGGAGTGCGCGTCACCGTGCCGAGCGCCGGCGCCTCGATCGCAGGGCAGGTGAGTTTTGCCGCGCGTACCGACGCTTCCGCGGATTTGGCCATCTTCGAGTTGCGCAATCCCGCGTCTTCCGATACTTCACCCGTCGCGACCGTTGCCGCCAATGGTGCGGATGTCGGCACTTCGTGGACGGCCACGCTCAATACCACTTCCATTCCTGACGGCGAATACATGGTAGCGGCCGTGGTCATGCGCGACGGCGTCAGGGCTACGAGCACGTCGGTGCCCGTGCATGTCCAGAACCTGAACGGCGGTCAGGCCGCCGTGCCTTCTTTCGAAATTCGCTCGCCTGCGCTGGAGGCGTCGGTGTCCGGGTTCGTTCCGTTGGAGGCCGTGGCATCGTCGGCAATCGACGGGCTTACCTTCATCGTCGAGGGGCCTAACGTGCCTGGCGGAAGGATGGCCTTGCCTGCCGCGAGCAATGCCGACAGGACGGCTTGGACAGTCAGCTGGAACACGGGGGCCGTCGCTGACGGCAGTGCCACTTTGGTGGCGGTGGCTTCAAAGTCCGGTCATGAGCTCGAGGGCGCGCCGCGTTCCGTTGTCATCGCAAACGCCGCAAAGCCCGCAGTGACGGTCGTTCCGAAGACGACGGTATCTGCCGCGACGGCAACGTCATTCCGCGTGAGCGTTTTGAGTCCGGTGACGGGAGCTTCTGTCGGCGGCGAATTGCCGCTTGTCGCGTCAGCGGAAGGCGGTACGGCTCTGGCCGTGCGTTTCGTCATCGGTCCGGCTACGGGCGGCGCTACCGCCAATATCGACGCGCGTTACGACAACGTTTCCAGACGTTGGTTGGCAACCTGGCATCCTGATGCCGTGGCGAGCGGCGCTTTCGTGGTGACGGTGACTGCGCAAAATGCCCATGGTGAAATCGCGCAAAGCGACCGCGTGCGCGTGACCGTCGGGGCGGGCGGTCCGATGCCCGGTTCCGTCGCCGTATCCGCGACGGAAAGCGGCGCGACCTCATCTCCATCGACGGCCTTAAAATTACCGCTTGCCGTGAAGTTGCTGACGCCGAGCGCAGATTACGAGCTTCGAGGGCCGGTGATTCTTTCTGCCGAGGCATCTGGTGCCAGTACCGTGTCATTTGCCATCCTTTCCGGCGGGGGAGCGAACGTCCTTTTGCGCCAGGCTGCCAATGACGGGACCGGTTGGTTTGCCTATGCCGACACTACCGCGCTTCCCGATGGCAGGTATGACGTGGAAGTCTCGGCCACGGATGAGGCAGGTTCCCGCGTCGTCGCCCCTCGCGTCGCCGTGCGCGTTCACAATGCCGGAAGCACGTCTGAAATCACGAAAGTCGACGTCGTGCCGGTGGCGGCGGTTATCGCGGCGGTTCGTGAACGGCCGTCCGACGTTACGCCCCTGTTTCCGGACGCGCTGCCTCCGTCGATTGCCGATACCTCGGTCGCGCTGACCGCTGAGTGCGTCGCGCGCAAGGTTCCTGTCGAGCGTTGCGATGCATGGTTGGCATTGAGCGCGGCCCCGTCCGAGTGTGCCGCCGCGGGCATCGTCACCAAGGAAGAGTGCGTCGCTTTTCTGAAGGCGACGCACGGCGGCGCGATCGCGGCTTGCGACGGAAAGTCCGAGGCTGAGTGCGGCGTTGCCGTGGCAAAGGTCATATCCGGACTGATGTCCAACGCTGATATGCGAACCTTGCGAGAGACCGTAATTTCGCAAATCGGCCATGCCGTGGAATTTCCCGCACGCGGCACGTCCGCCGGACCGACCGCGGGCGGCATCCTTCCCGCACCGCCGGTCATGCTCGAACACTCTCCGTTCTCGAACGACAAGCCGTTGACCGTCATCGTTCACGCATCTCCCGGCTTCGCCGCGTCCGTCGGGAACGTTTCCCATCAGGCGGTTCCTGCCGTCTTGATGATCGACTCCGATAACGACGGCTTGCCTGATGACGTGGAAGCGCGCATCGGCACCGATCCGCATAATCCTGATACCGACGGCGACGGTTACGGCGACGGTCTCGAGGTCGAACGCGGGTACAATCCGCTCGGGCCCGGTTTGTTGGCCGGAAATGTCGCGTTAGCTTCAGTTGACGTAGCCGTCATCTCGGGAGTTCCGTTGGAACAGCCGAAGGATGCCGGCGTCGTCGTTCCCGAGCTGCGGGTGGAAGTCGCGGCAGCGAAATCGGAAAAATCCGGAACCTTTACGATTGCGGGCCGCGCCAAACCGAACGCCGTGGTGACGGTCTTCGTTTACAGCTCTTTGCCGCTGGTATTCACTACGGTCGCCAAGGATGATGGTACATGGTCATACGATATCGGTTCCGGTCTGGCCGACGGTCAGCATGAGGCCTATGCCACCGTCGTCGACGGCACGGGCAAAATCGTGGCGAAAAGCGATCCGCTGTCGTTCTTCGTATCGGAGGCCAAGGCGGTCACGCAAAGCGACTTTTTCAGCCCGACTCCGATGTCACCGCTGGTTGCGGCGGTCGCCGAGGATCCGAGCCGAATGTTCTTCGGGCGATATGTCGGCGCCGTCGCGCTGCTCGTGGCCATCGCGCTCGTCGTGGCTTACCTGCTGTTCGTCCGCTCCAGAAAGATTCTTCCTCCGCCGCAGGGATGAGCAAGGGACATATGCCAAAAATCGATTCGATGACGGTGAAACAGGCATCGTCCGCCCGCCTTTTTAGGCGGACGATTTTACGTTGGTACGGAACGTACGGACGGGATTTGCCCTGGAGACGCACTCGGGACGCATGGAAGATCTTAGTGTCCGAAATCATGCTGCAACAGACGCAGGTAGCTCGTGTCATTCCGAAGTACGAGGCGTTCTTGTCCAAGTGGCCGACGCCGAAGGCGTTCGCTTCCGCCAGCCTCGGTGAGGCGTTGTCCGCGTGGAACGGACTCGGTTATAACCGTCGCTGCAAGCATCTGCATGTGGCCGCCAAGGAAATTGTCAGTGAGCTTGGCGGCATCACGCCGGTGAACGTCGAGATTCTTCAGGCACTGCCTGGCATCGGTCCGTACACCGCTCGGGCAGTGGCGTCGTTTTCCGCCAATGCCGACGTGGTGCTTTGGGATACCAATGTTCGCCGCATCGCCCTGCGATACTTCTTCGGCGGCGAATTCGTGCGGAGCGCCCCGAACGATGAAAAACTGCACGGCGTGCTCGACCTTTCGCTGCCGAAGGGCCGCTCGCGTGATTGGCATAACGCGCTGATGGATTTCGGTTCCGCGGTTTGCATCGGGCGTTCGCCCCTGTGCGCGTCGTGTCCGTTGCTGCGTACCTGCATCGCCGCGCCGAAGTTCCTTCGCGGGCTTTCGCCTGCCCGCAAGCTCGTCAGGCCGCAGGCGCGTTTTGAGGGTTCGCGCCGGCAGGCACGCGGGGCCGTTCTGCGCGCGCTAGCCGCCGCCGGAACGAAAGGCCTCAGGGTGACTGCGTTGCGAACGCTGCTGCGAAGCCATGACGCCGAAAGCATCGTGAACGCGTTGGTTCGTGAGGGATTGGTCGCTCGCAGGGGGAATGTCATCAGTTTGCCCTAGAAAGGATCGGTCTTTCTTTCTCCCTGCCTCTTTCGCGCACATCTGGTAAACTGTATCTGTACCATTTGCCGTTGTTGTCGCTTATGAAAAAAGTACGCTTTGTCGCCATGTTATTGGCGGTCTGCATCGCTGGTTATCTGTTGGGTCATGTCACCTCTACCGGCGACATCCCCGCGCTGACCAACGGTCATCGAGATATTCCGCTGTTTCCCGCGCCGCCAAAGGCCGATTCCGCGCTCAAGCCCGAGGTTCCGCCAAAGCCGGACGTCAACGTCATCATTGAAACTCCGGAGGAGGGAACCAGGCCGCAGAGTGCCGCTTTTGAGGTGTCTGGTCGTGCCAAGGCCGGTGTCGATTCGGTGCGCATTACGGTGGTTGATGCGACGGGCAGTCCGTTGTATGACCAAGTCGCCGTCGTTGCCGCCGCTTCGGGCGAGCTGTTCGGCCGCTTCGTCGCCGTGGTCAATTTGCAGGTCATGCCCACCGCTCCCGTTACGGTCACGGTCGCTCGTGATGCCGTTGCCGGAGAGACTGCCTCGCGCGTGGTGCTGTTCGGCCATCCGGACGAGGTCAGTCTCAAGGTCTACCTTCAGAACGATTCCATGGATTCGGAAAAGTCCTGCACGCTGGTGTTTCCCGTGGACCGAACCGTATCAGGGAAGACGGCCGTTTATCGCGCGGCCATCGAGGCTCTCCTCGCAGGACCGAATGCCGATGAGGTCGCGGCCGGCTACGGGACTGCCATTCCCGGGAGCGTCATCCTCAAATCGGTCGCAATTGACAGTCAGGGAATGGTCACGGCTGATTTTAACGAACGCTTGTCCAGGGGCGTGACCGGTTCCTGCCGCATCAGCACCTTGCGTGCGCAGATCGGCGCCACGCTCAAGCAGTTTCCCGAAGTCCACGACGTCACCGTATTCGTCAACGGCAAGTCCGACACCGTCCTGCTGCCGTAGTCGTCTTTAGAAGATCGTTCAGCTAACCGTTTCACTATGTCCAAAGTCATGCAGGCAATCCATGAAGGCTGGGAGGCGATTCTTCGGCGCGACATTGACGAGGCAGAGCGCCTGTTCCTTGAGGCGACCAAGGCTGAGCCTGAAGTTGCCGACGGTTGGAACGGCATCGGTGCCGTCCATTTCGAGAAGGGCGAACTGGAACTGTCCCTCAAGAGTTACGAGCACGCGTTGAAGGCCGCAAAGAAGGCGTCTGGCGGTACGCTTCCCTCGCGACTTGCGTGGGATGATGACGGAAAGCCCGCGTTGCGTGCCGTTCACGGGATCGGCATCAACCGTTTTCGCATGGGTCATCTCGACGAGGCCATCGAGGCATTCGAGCAGCTCCTGGCGCTGAATCCCGACGATAATCAGGGCGCGCATTTCTTGTTGCAGGACGCCAAAAAGAAAAAATCACTTTGGAAAAAATAAGTCAAAGCGCTTATGAAGAAATTCCTGCTCTTCGTGCTGTTCGTCGGCGGAACGGTCTTCGCCTACTTTTGGTATGTGAGGGGCATCAATCTTCTGCAACGCCAGGACGCGCGCGCGCTGCCCTCGTACGATATTACGGCGCGCCTGCCACGCAAACAGGAGACTCCGTCGCGTCCCGCGCCCGTTGCCGATGTAGGCTCCTACGTCTGGTACGGGGCGGCATCGATGCCGAATCCCCGCACCGGAGTGGCCGTCGCGTCCATCGATTCGCATGTCTACGTGGTCGGCGGAGTGGACGGTTTTGACCGTACCGTCACGGACGTGGACATCTATGACGCCAAGAGCGACACGTGGACGAACGTACAGCCGTTGCCGCACGGCGTACGGGAATCGGCGATAGCGGCAGTGAACGGGAAACTCTACGTTATCGGCGGGTTCGAGGGTCTGGCCGAAACTTCACTCAACACGCTTTACATTTACGATCCCGGCAAGAACCAATGGTCTCAGGGCAAGAGCCTTCCCGAGGCGCTAGGCGGCTCTGCTGCCGTGGCTGTCGACGGAAAAATCCACGTGTTCGGCGGAAGATCGCTTGGTACCGATGTCGATACGAACTGGGTCTATGATCCCGTAACCGATACGTGGAGCGGTGATATCCAGATGGGCGTGGGTCGTGAGCGGATGGATGCCGTGCTGGTAGGAAGAAAGGTGTATCTCATCGGCGGTCGCCAGGGTTCGCTGGTCTATAATCTGGACGCGGTCGACGTGTATGATCTTGACCGGAAAACCTGGGATGCGGCGATTTTGATGCCGCGCAAACGCAGCGATCTGGCGGCGCTCGAGTTTCAGGGGAAGATTTACGTGTTCGGCGGCGAAGCTCCGACGCTCACCTTCGGCGAGATCGACGTGTATGACGTCGCCGCCAACCGTTGGTCCACCATGAAACAAACGATGCCGCATCCCCGGCATGGACTTGGCGGGACGGTCGTGGACGGGAAGTTTTTTCTGATCGGCGGCGGCCAGCGTCCAGGAATCTCCGTTTCTGATTTCAATGAAGTGTTGGCGCCGCCTGATGTCGCGCCGGCAAAAGTACCTGCCGCAAAACCATGAACTCCCTTACCGTCTCCCAATTCGTCGAGTTCCTGAACGTGGCTCTTTCCACCGCGGTGTTTCCCGATGGCGCCAGCATTGAGGGCGAAGTCGTGGAGTACCGCATGTCGCAAGGCAAGTGGATATGGTTCAAGCTGAAGGACGAATCCGCGGTCGTGGACTGCTTTGCCACGGTCTGGCAGCTCCGGACTCCGCTTGAGGACGGCATGAAGGTGCGCGCTTTCGGCATGCCGAAGGTGCATTCCAAGAGCGGAAAGTTTTCGGTCAACGTGGAGCGCGTGGAGCTTGTTGGCGAGGGCGCCCTGCGTCGCGCTTTCGAGCTGCTCAAGAAGAAGCTGGAAGCCGAGGGGCTGTTCAGCCTCGCGCGCAAGCGCCAGCTGCCGCAGTTTCCGCAAAAGATCGGCCTGATTGCCTCGGCTGAATCCGCAGCCTACGGCGATTTCATGCGCATTCTCGGCAACCGCTGGGGCGGCCTGGAAGTCGTCCTTGCCGACGTATCCGTGCAGGGTCGTGATGCCGTCTCGGAAATCACCTCCGCTTTCCGCTGGTTCAACGCCCATCCCGATGCCGCCGAAGTCCTGGTGCTGACCCGCGGCGGCGGCTCCATGGAAGACCTGCAGGCCTTCAACTCCGAAGATGTCGCTCGTGCGGTGTTCTCCTCCGTCATTCCCGTAGTGGTCGGCGTAGGTCACGAACGTGACGAATCCCTTGCTGATTACGCCGCCGACGTCCGAGCCTCAACGCCATCCAACGCGGCCGAGCGCCTCGTCCCGGACCGTCGAGAAATCCTGTCGTTCATCGACAGGGGAGCGCGACAGATGGACGCCGGCATGCGAGGCTCCTTGGCCGGCAAAGAAGACGCCGTAGAAGCCGTCACCAGTCGCATAGAAGCCTATGCAAGGCGAGGCATCGATCAGTTTCATCACCTCCTAAAAGATTTCGCCAACCGCTTCACCGCATTCGAAGCCGCGGTAAGGGAAAGCGCCAACGAAGCCGCGACCCTCAATGCCAGGCTGGCGACAGGAACAAAATACTGGATGTCGCACCTCACGCAAAAGCTGGAATCCAGAGAGCGCCTGCTGAAGAACCTCGACCCGCACCGCCCATTGCAGATGGGCTACGCCTTAGTGAGAGGCCCAGACGGCGTAATAACCGATGCGACGAAAGTCTCCATCGGCATCACGGTCGAAGTCCGGCTAAGAAAGGGGATCCTCGAAACAGAGGTGGTCGGAAAAAAGTAACGCCACTGACGGGACCCTCGGCACGCATGGCAACCAACGTCGCATTTTACAGATAATCCTGATTCGCATGTCCCCCAAACCCAAACAAGAAAAGCTGACGGAAGCTTTCGACTTCGGAAAGGCGTATAAGGAGCTGGAAGAAATCGTCGAATGGTTTGAACGCGAAGACGTCGATCTCGACGAGGGGCTCAAGAAGTTTGAGCGAGGTTTGCAGTTGGCCAAATCCTGCAAGTCGAGACTCAAGGACGTCGAGAACAAGGTTACCGAGATTAAGGCAAAATTCAGCGAGATGGATGACGGCAGGGAACAGGTGGCGCTTATGTAGCGCGGATGAGGCTGCCGCACGCCCCTCGTCAACGACCTTTTTTTGTGCTATACTGAAAAAGATATGAAGACTTCCGTCAGCAATTCCACGTTTTGGAGGCTGCTTGCCATCGCGGTCGGTTCGATGGCCTTTGCAATGGGCGTGCCTGTCACGGGTGATCCCGTGGCTACCGGCATGTTGATGCCCGTGGCAATCTTCGTCGCTGCCGTACTGGCGCTGCTCATCGTCGACGCCTCTTCTCGTCGTGAGAAGCTGATGGAAGCCGTTCGCTTGGAACTTAACAAGCTGCGTCGTATTTATCATCTTTCCAAGAACATTGCCGACAACAATCCGAAGTACCGGACGTGGTTTACCGATATGCACGGTTTTATCTACGAATACCTTTCCTCGTTTTCCGGCAAGGATTTCGGCGCCTACGAAACGTTTAACGCCGCGTTTCGCAAGGTCAGCTATCATATCTATACCATTCCGGAAATAGACACGCGCAAGGACGAAATGCTTTTTCAGGAGCTGCTGCATGCCGCCGGAACGGTTGCCGAATCGCGTCAGCAGATCAAGGAACTGTGGGATAGTCGCTTATCCGCTTACGGGTGGACCGTCGTCGGTTTGCTTTCGGTCGGTTACGTCGTCGCTTCCGCTTATGCCATGAACCTTACCGCCGCCTCGCGTGTTGTCGGCGGTATCTCCATCGCGGCCATGCTTCTTTCCGTCGATTACTTGCGCGAAACCGACACGGTTTCCAGCGAGAAGAAGGCCTTGGCCGAGCGTTACGTTGCCAACATCGGACGTCTCGAACTCGGACGTAAGCACGGAGTCGAATAATCGCCTATGAAGAATCACGCCGGAGGAAATAGGAAGTCAGGTCCGGGCTACCGCACGCCCAGCACTTTCCGTTTCGAAGTCCGACACCGCACTCGCAATGAGCAGGTGAAGAATGTCCGGTCCATCGAAAAGAATCCGTTTGCGAAGAAAGGCTGATGAGATATCGTCAGTCTTTTTTTGCGGGACGAGCGGCTTACTCATCATCAACGCCACGTCACATGCTCCGCTCACATGAAACCGTCGTCCTTTCGCTCGGCGGCTCGCTCATTGCGCCCAAGGAGGGAATCGACGTTTCTTTTTTGAAGAAGTTCGGCAACTTGGTGCGCAGGCACGTAAAGAAGGGCCGGCGTTTCGTCATCATCTGCGGCGGCGGTACTACCGCACGCGACTATCAGGGTGCGGCGGGCAGGGTCACCAAGCTCACCCGCGACGACTTGGACTGGCTGGGTATCCATGCCACGCGCCTTAACGCGCATCTTTTGCGAACGGTCTTTCGCGACTTGGCGCATCCTCGAATCATCACCGATCCGCACGAGGACATGACCTCACGCCGACCGGTCATCATCGGCGCCGGCTGGCGCCCCGGCTGTTCCACCGACTACGACGCGGTGCTGCTGGCCAAGCGCTATGACGCCACCAGACTCATCAACCTCTCCAACATCGCCTACGTTTACGACAAGGATCCGCGCAAACATGCCGATGCCGTAGCCTTTCCCTCGCTTACCTGGAAGGAATTCCGCAAGCGCTTCGGCAGTCGCTGGCATCCCGGTTTGAACAGCCCGTTCGATCCGGTTGCTTCCAAGGAGGCCGATCGGATCGGACTGACGGTCGTCATTGCCGAAGGCCGCGATATTGCCAATCTCGATCGGATGCTGGACGGAAAGCCCTTTAAGGGGACTCTGGTGGGGTGAGGGGTGTTCCGTTGACGAAATCTCGCCACGTTGATAAAAATGACGGGTATGAATGCCATCACCAAGAAGAAAATCCTCGCTTCCGTCATTCCCGTCGCGCTTGCCGTGGTCATTCTCGGCGTCATGGGATTGATCATGTCCCGCGATACCCAGAGACTGCTGAATCGCGCGTCCGATCAGCCTCCTCAGATTTCGTTCACCTGGTCACCGGCCGGTCCGGTGTCACTTAGGGACATGAAGGCCGATCTCAGGATCACCGACGACTACGGTCTCGACTTCACTACCTATCACATGAGATTGGTGGAACTTGGTCGCGATATCGACCTGCCTATTCCCGGCTTGATCGGCAAGGAGTATGAGCAGCCCATATCCTTCTCGCTTATCGCCAACGATCCGAAGCTGATCGGCCTGACTAAGCTGACCGTGGTGATTTCCATCGCTGACGACCGCGGTCAAAAGTCAGAAATCACGCGTATCATCGAGCTTCGGCAGGATGTGATAATCAACCCAAAGTAAAAAAACCCCCGCGAATGCGGGGGTTTTCCGTTCATTGCGCTGCGCATTTGTTCGCAGGGGCCGTTTTGCTTGCCTGCCTTGACGTGGATAACCTCTTCGTATATAGTGTTGGCATAACTGAATTGCCTAAGACAATGGGTCCCGTAGAGGGTTAAGTGCTCGTGCAAGCGAGTGGCCTATCGAGGTAGCGTCCAGGAGTCTTTTCGTAAGGACTCTCGGAATCCGTTGTCTGCGGCATTTCAAGCGCAGATTTTTTTATGTCCGACTTCCGGGTTACCGGAAGGGGATGCAAAGGTCGATTTGGAGGAATCACGTAAAAGGAGAACCATACTATGGCCAAGTCTCGGATAAAGAAGGAATCAGAAATCAAGGAGTTCGTTGACGGTTTCACCAAGTCAAATGCAGTCGTTTTCGCGGACTTGTCCGGCCTCAAGGTCAACGACGCCTCCTCGTTCCGCCGCATCGCCAAGAAGGAAGACGTTGCCATCAACATGGCGAAGAAGACCCTTCTCAAGATCGCCCTCAAGGAAGCTGCCGTCACGGCAGTCGACGCGAAGGATCTCGGCGGCAGTGTCTCGATGCTCTTCGGTTTTGGCGACGCTGTCGCTCCGGCCAAGGTGCTCGAGGAGTTCCGCAAGATGCACGCGGGCGTGAAGGTTCTCGGTGGCATTCTCGAAGGAAAGTGGATGTCGGCCGATCAGGTCGTGGCGCTCGCCAAGCTTCCGTCGAAGCAGCAGCTCCTCGGTCAGCTCGTCGGTACGCTCAACGCGCCGATTTCCGGCTTCGTCAACGTGCTCGCTGGCAACCTCCGCGGTCTCGTTACGTCTCTTAATGCAATCAAAGATGCAAAGGCATCCTAACTATCCACCACTATGTCAGAAATGAAGAACGTGGAGGTCCCGGCCAAGTTCAAGGACCTCGTCGAGTCGATCGAAAAGATGTCCGTCCTTGATCTCGCCGAGCTCGTGAAGCTCCTCGAGGACAAGTTCGGCGTCTCCGCTGCCGCCCCGGCCATGATGATGGCCGCACCTGCCGCCGCCGCTGGCGCCCCGGCCGAAGAGAAGAGCTCGTTCGACGTTGAGCTCACCGATGCCGGCGCCAACAAGATCGGCGTCATCAAGGTCATCCGCGAAATCACCCAGCTCGGCCTCAAGGAGGCCAAGGACATGGTCGATGGCGCCCCTAAGATGATCAAGGAGGCCGTTTCCAAGGCCGACGCCGAGTCCTGGAAGAAGAAGATCGAAGAGGCTGGCGGCAAGGCCACCCTCAAGTAATCGCCGCGACGATAAAAAAAGGACCGCCTTCGGGCGGTCCTTTTTCGTTATGCGCAGGTTACTTCGCGTCCGGCAGGGCGAAACGCAGTACCTGGTTGCCTTTGGTGACGTAAGCCGTGGTGCCCTTGTCGTCGATGGTGAAGTCGGTGGCGCCGGCAAGCGCGTCGTTGACGTATTGGGCCACCAGAGTGCCCGTCTGCTTGTCATAACGCAGGATGCGGGCGGGGTTGGCGTCGAGCACGAACAGGTCGGAGTTTGCGGTGGTACGGATGCGTGATGCCGCCGTGACTGGCGGATCTGCGACAGCGACCGCGAACGGCGATTGCAGGCCCTTCACGATGTGGATGACCGTGCCGTCTTTTTTGAGCACCCAGACCGTCCCATCGATGGCCATGGAAACGGACCCGCTGAGATCGGTGCCGTCTTTGAGGTAAAACTGCGGTTTGCCGAAGTCCTTGGTCTCGTCCATGTGGCGGGTAATGCGGTTGTGGCTGGCATCAAGGACGTACAAACGCGCGTTATAGAGGCCTGCGTCGACAGGGAGGGTCTGTGACGTTTGAAAGTCTACGGGAATGTCGTTCTTTTTGCCTGCAAGGGTAATGAGGGCTCCTGCGCCGGCAGTCGTTGCCGCATACACGTCTTTGCCCTGACTGATGAATACGGCAGGTGAAGCCCCTCCTGGAACGTCACCGGCCTTTTTTGCGGTGCCGCCACTCGTTGCCAGGTGATAGATCTCGCCCGTGGCCGATGCGATCCAGAGGGTGTCGGCGTTCGATGTCATCTTCGACAGGGCGGCCGCGCCAGAGGTCGAAGTGATGCTGGCGAGGATGTCAGGTTGGCCGACTTTGATTTCACGTCGCAGGCCGTCGTGAGCGGCGGCGATTTTTTTGGTCAACGTGTCCCTGACGTCCTTTTCGGACCGACTGGAGTGCGGCAGGGCGGCGACGGCAGAAGTGGCGTCTGCCAGCAACGAGGTGGCTCGGGATTCGTCGTGATAAATGGCGCTGGCGTCAGCAGAGTCGATCTTCTGCTGGATGGAGGAAATCTGCTGCTCGTATGCGGCAGCCTGATCGTCCTTGGCCTTGTTCCAGGCAGACATGAACAGTCCGCCCTTAGCGACGAAGATGAGCACCAATGCCGCGAACAGCATTGCCTTGCTCGGCCTGTGCAACGCATTGTAACGGTTGACCATTTCGTTCATGAAGACATCGGCCTTTTGGCGGAGGGCGTTGATGCGCATGTCACGTTTTTCCTTGTTGTGCATCGCCAGCAGGAACGAGCCCGTGCTCCGCAATGTTGCCAAGAGGCCCAAACTGATGACCTTGAGCAGCTTGCCGGTCATCATGAGGACCGTGCGCATGAGCGTGCGGTCCGGGGAGGCGACGGGATGTGCGGCTGATGCGGGTTTTTCTGGCACACGTGAAGAATCTGCCTGCTGCACTGAACCGTTTTTTTGAGATGCGGCCAGGCGATGCTCGTTGCGTCGCAGCATTCCGGTGACTTTTTTGCCGATGCCGCTCATGAGAGAGGGCGTCATCGTTTCGCCGGTCTCGGATTGGGTCTTGAGCAGCTGTGCGATGGAGGCGCTCGTCTTGCCGGTATGAGAAGCGGCGTTACGGTTGGCCGACAGGGCCAGTGACGGTTCGTTTTCCACGTAGCGGATTTCGGCGACGTCCAGTACCAACAACGCCATCGAGAGCATTTCGTCGCGGGGAGAAAGCAGGCGGTTGAGCCGGGCGGTGGCCTCGGCTGGTTCGTGGCCAATGATGGCCGAAGCGAGCGCGTCGTCGCCCAGGAACATGCGCAAATCCTGCGAGGCAATCAGCAGGCGGTCGCGTTTTCCCAATCGTCCCGCAATGATGCTGCCGAAACAGCGGCGCGCGTTGATCGTCTTGAAAGGGGGCTGTTCGGTACTGCCATCGTCGACCAAGTCGAAGGTTCGGGCGGTATCGTTGGGAAGCGGATGAAACAGCAGCATCGAAGGGCTGCCCCATGTCGTGGCGACCATGTCGTGATCCTTGATGGCTACGATGGCCGCGCTGATGCGTTCGGGTTCCAAGTCGAGTCCGTATTCGCCGAACAGCCGGTTGAGCGCGTGATTGGTGCGGCTGATGGCCGCTTCAAAAAGCTGGTCTTGGGGCGCGTCGCCGGATAATTTGCGGACGGCTTCGATTGCGCCTCGGGAGAAGGCGTCTTCAAGGTGTGCTGCGAGCGCCTCGCCCTGACGTCCTTTCGCGTCGGCCACGATGACACCGTATGCGCGACCTACGCGTTCCGTCGTTTCCTTGTCCAAATCCAAACGCAAGGCGTGAACGAACGTCGCGCCCTTCTTCGCATCCCAGCGGACGAGGTGACTCATGCGTGCTTCCGTAAGTGACATACAGCTGCGTTGATTCCGCCACCATGCGGATCATTCGAAATGGATACTTTTCCACACCCCCTTATGTCTACATAGGATAGCCTATTCTGAGGCAAAAGGCATCGGCAAGGCACGTTATTCTAAGTCTCATCGAATGGCGGTTGACCGCCGCATACTCGAGGATTATACTACACGAGAACTTAAAGGGGTACTGCCATTTTAGGATACCGACATGCTTGAACAGCTTTTTGGTTCAAAGACCAGAGTGCGATTACTGCGGCTTTTCCTGAACAATGCCAAGGGAGCTTTTTTCGTGCGCGAGTTGTCGCGAAAAATCGGAGCCCAGATCAATGCCATTCGTAACGAACTGGAGAATTTGGTGGGCATGGGCATCATCTCGGTCGTGACGGACGTTGACGATTCGGAGGATGAGACCAAGGGCCGGGCAAAGAACCGCCGATCCGTACAGCAGCGCAAGTATTATCGCCTCAATCAGGACTCATTGTTGTATCCCGAACTGCGCGCCTTGTTCATGAAGTCGCAGGTGATGCTAGAAAAGGATTTCGTTCGAAAGCTGGCCTCCGCCGGGTCTATCTCGTACCTGGCTCTTACCGGATTTTTCGTCAGTGAGGAACCATCGCCTACGGACTTGCTCATCGTCGGGAAACTCAACGGAGACAAGCTCGCCTCCGTCATCCGTAACTTCGAGCGCGAAGTCGGCCGTGAGGTCAACTATACGGTATTCACTACCCAGGAATTCCGTTATCGCCGCGACGTCACCGACCGCTTCCTCTACAGCATTTTGGAGTCGCGCAAGCTGGTCGTTGTTGACGCCTTGGCTGAACGCGTGGGCGTCAGGGCATAGGAAATAAGGAAGGCGCGGCATGCAGCATGCATATGATCTTGTATCTGGACCTCCGCAGGGACGAAGTGACGATTGCCGCTCTGGACGCGAATGACGCCAAGACCGCGCGTTGGTCGGTCCTGTCCGGCGACAACATGATCGGTCGCGCGCTCGACAAGGCCAAGAAAGCGTTCGGGTTGCTGCGCAAGAACCCGTCGTGCGTAGTGCTGGCCGTCAACGCGCCCGAAGCCGTGCGCAACGTCTCTTGGAGCGGCGTGCGTCAGGGAGTGGCTACTGCCAATACCTTGGCTTTCGCGTGGGGCGTGCCGGTGGCCTCCGTGCAAGTCTGCGGCGATGAATCGCGCGAGGCCGTGGCGGAGTTGGCACTCAAGGCTGCCGAAGGCGCCAAGAAAGGCGAGTGGATCAGCGCCATCTACAGCGGCGAGCCGTCGATTACCAAAGCCAAAAACATTCTTTAAGCAAAAAAGACCCGGTCGAAGCCGGGTCTTTTCGTTTGCGCGAGTCGTCAGGACTTGGTCGCCTTTATCAGGAATGCGGGCAGCACGTTCAGGATTTCGAATTCTTTGTGCACGGGACCGAAGGCTTCCTTCACGTACGGTACCATCAGCAGCGAGTACTGATGGAAGATGACGAAGGTTCCGCCGGAACGCAGCATCTTTTTTGCGGAGGCAACTACCGCACGGCGTTCGTCCTTGAAGAGATAGGTGAAGGGGATGCTGGCAATGACCGCATCGGCATGGCCGACGGCTTCGGGCAGGTGTTTTTCCAAATCCTGGGCTACGCCCTCGATGACGGTGAGTCTCTTGTCGGTTATCTTGCGGAGGTCGGCCACAAACTGCGCGTTGCGCTCGATGACCACCATGTGGGCATCCGGACCCATTTTGGCGAGGACGGCCAACGTCGATACTCCGTCGCCGGGACCGAGCTCAATGACCAGCTTGGCATTGGCCAGATCAATCTGGCGGCAAAGGCGTTTCGTCAGAAAGCCCGTACTGGGGCTGATTGCCGCGACCATCCTGTCGCCGAACGACTTGTGCAGAAACGACGTTCTCTTTTCTGAAGAGGTGAGAGTCATAGGAAAGATAATGAGGGGAGTGTAGGGC
Source organism: bacterium (assembly GCA_023246195.1). Taxonomy (GTDB): domain Bacteria; phylum Patescibacteriota; class Patescibacteriia; order SG8-24; family SG8-24; genus JAHFIW01. The sequence goes on along the minus strand of JAHFIW010000017.1, from coordinate 12,397 downwards.
AATCCGGCATGCTTGTCGAGGAAAGGAATAAAAATGCCCGAGCGAAGTCAGGCGAGGCTGTGCAGCGCGCGTCCGTCGCTGTACACTTCATCCATGTCCTGGTTTCACCAATCACCTGAACCGTTTGAGACGAAGCACAACGGCACCATGAAGCTGTCGCGCATGTTAGGTAAGTGGACGCTCTGGGGCCATGACGGCACCTATCAGGCCGCGCCATACATGGATGGCGTCTGGAAGAAAACCGTCCGTCTCCTTCTTCGTCGCGACCTCGACGTGCGTCACTGCCTGGTGCTGGGTGTCGCCCTTGGCGGCACTTTCGGCATAGTGCAAAAAGCCTGGCCGGATGCCGACATCGTCGGCGTGGACTGGGAACCGGCACTGTTCGAGCTGGGTAAAAAAATCGGCATTTACCGACCCGACACCCGCGTAAATTTCATCGAGGGTGACGCCGCCGAAGTAGTCCCCGCGCTGGAGGGAAAATTCGATCTCATTATCATCGACCTCTTCAACGGAAAAAAAGTAGCCGACGTCGTGTCAGATTCGGCCTTTCAGGAAGCCGTAGCCGCCCATCTCGCCGAAGACGGCATCGTCGCGGTGAACTGCTACAACCAACGCCCGGTGTTCGAAGGTTGGCAAAAGCGTCTCGGTGACTCCTCCTTCGTGCGTTACTCGGCGAACGAAGTGGGCATCTTCATGGCGCCAAAGCCGGCCTAGGTCAGAAGAGCGCGTAATCAATTTAGGTGCGCGGCGGCGGCATCCGGATGGGCGCCCGCCATTGATTCCTCAAGAGAGAGTTGCTAAGGTGACCATTGACGCAAAGGGCGTTTTTTCTATGGAAGACAGCCCTAAACCAAGTCAACATCAGCCGATGGTCCGCAGCGACGAAGAGGGTCGCCGCCGCATCGGCAGCCGCGCTTACCGCATCTTGGAGATGATTCCTGGCGGAGTGGTCTGGGCAACGCTCGCCCTGGCGGTGCTTTTGTCGTTTTTTGACCCGCTGATCGCCATCTACTTCATCGTCATTTTCGACCTGTTTTGGCTTTTCCGCGTCTGTTACTTTGTCATTTTCCTGCTGACTTCGTGGCAGCGCTATCAGGCTGACACCCGCACCGACTGGACTTCGCTGGCCAGCGCCCATCCGCGCTACGGCCAGATGTACCATGTGGTGTTCATGCCTACCTATAAGGAGGACGTGGAAATCATCCGTCAGGCCTTTCGCAGCATCGTCAGTTCGTCGTATCCCGGCATGAAGGAGCGGTTCATCGTGGTGCTCGCCGGCGAGGAGCGCGCCAAAGAACAGTTCATGGCCACGGCGGCAGAAATCGAAAAGGAATTCGGCGCCGGTTTTTTACGTTTGCTCGTGACCGTGCATCCCAAGGATTTGCCGGACGAGATGCCCGGTAAGGGTTCGAACATCAATTGGGCAGGTCATCGCGCCAAGGAAGTCATCGACCAGCTCGGCCTTCCGTATGAGAACGTCATCGTTTCCTCCTTCGACGTGGATACCTGCGTGCACCCGCAGTATTTTTCCTGCCTGACCTTCAAGTATCTCACGCATCCCAACCCCACGCGTTCGTCGTTCCAGCCGGTCGCCCTGTACAACAACAACATGTGGGACGCGCCGGCACTGGTGCGCGTGGCCGCTTTCGGCACCACCTTCTGGCTGATGACCGAGCTCACCAGGCCGGAGCGCCTCTTCACCTTCTCGTCGCACAGCATGTCGTTCACGGCGCTGGTGGACGTCGGCTTCTGGCAAAAGGACATCGTCACCGAGGACTCGCGCATTTTCTTGCAGTGCCTGCTCAAATATGACGGCGATTATTCCGTGACGCCGATGCACGTGCCCGTCTCGATGGACACGGTCATGGCCGAGACGTGGAGACACAGCCTCAAAAATCTGTACTTGCAGCAGCGCCGCTGGGCTTGGGGCGTGGAGCACTTTCCCTACCTGATGAGCCGTTTTTGGCACAATAAGACTTTCCCGTTGCGCAAGAAGATCTTTCACGTGTGGACCTTGTCGGAAGGCATGTATACTTGGGCTACCGCGCCGCTGATGATCTTCGTTTTGGGCTATCTGCCGTTTTGGCTGGCGCCGGAAGCGTTGCGCACTTCGGTGTTCTTCCAGAATACCCCGCACACGTTGGAGGCGATGATGCAATTCGCCATGATCGGCGGATTCGTTTCGGCTGCGCTCAGCTTCACGCTGCTGCCGCCTCGCCCGTCGCACAAACGTCGCTGGGATTTCCTGGTGATGCTGTTCCAGTGGCTGCTCGTGCCCATCACCTTCATCGGCTTCGGCTCATTTCCGGCCATCGATGCCCAGACGAGGTTGATGTTCGGAAAGTATTTGGGATTCAACGTCACTGAGAAAAAGAGAAAGACCTGATTATGCACGTAGTCATCTCCATCGTCGCCTGGAACAGCATGAAGTACCTGCCGGAAGCGCTGGCTTCTCTTGATACGCAGACGTATCGTGATTTCACGCTGGTCATCGTGGACAACGCCTCGTCCGACGGCGTGGAAGAGTTCGTCCGCGGCAATCATCCGCGCGCCGGCCTGATTCGCAACACCAAGAATCTCGGGTTCGCGCGCGCGCACAATCAGGCCATTGCCTATGCCAAGGCGCGCATCGCCCCGGAGCGCGGGGACATTTTGGCACTGGTGATGAACCCCGACGCGGTGCTGGAGCCGACCTTCCTGGAGGAGGCCGTCCGCTCCATGACCCTGCACCCGGAAGCGGGCAGTGTCTCCGGAAAATTGCTGCGCATGAAACACTCCGCCGATGAGCTCTCCAACGGCGGCGAAAAGACTTTCACCGTCGACTCGGCCGGCCTGCGCATCCGCAAGACGCGCCGCATGGACGATCGCGGGGCGGGGGAGCAGGACGGCACTGACTACGATCGCGGTCGCGAAATTTTCGGGCCGTCCGGCGCTCTGGGTCTTTATCGGCTGTCCGCGCTCGAGTCCGTTGCCTATCCGGTAGGCGGTCCGACGCAGCCCGGGCAGCTTGCCGTCGAAGGCCGCGAGGAATATTTTGACGAGGATTTTTTCGCTTACAAGGAAGACTTGGACCTGGCTTGGCGCTTGCGCTTGGCCGGTTGGACCTCATGGTACGAGCCGCGTGCCGTGGCATATCATTACCGTACCGCCCGCGGCAGGGATCGCGCCTCATACCTGTCGCTCGGCCGCAACCGCCGCAACCGCTCTCCGTTGGTGAAGTTCCTGTCGTACCGCAACAGCTGGCTGGTGCTGATGAAGAACGATCAGCTCCGCAACCAACTTATTGACTTGCCGCGTATCGCGTGGTATGAGACGGGAAAGTTCATCTATGCGCTCATCCTTGAACCGCGCACGCTGAAGGCCGTCCCTTCGGCGTTGGCGCTGTGGCCAAAGATGCGGCGCAAGCGGGCGCACATCATGCGCACGGCTCGCACCTCGGCCAAGGAGATTCGAAAGTGGTTTGCCTGAACATGGACCTGTCCATCATCATCCTCAATTACAAGAGTCGCGGCCTCGTGCGCCAGTGCGTGAAGACCATCGAGCTGTTCGCGCCAAAATGCTCGTATGAGATCATCGTCGTGGACAACGACTCTAAGGACGGTACCGCAGAAATGCTGGCCGCTCATTTTCCGGCTGCGAAGTTTCCGCAGGTGCGTTTCATCCAGACCGGCGCCAATCTCGGCTTCGCCGGCGGCAACAACGTCGGCATTCGGGCTTCCGGCGGCAAATACGTGCTGATCATGAATCCGGACATTATCGTGCGCCCTGGCGCCATCGACGAGATGCTGCGTTTCATGGAGGCCAATCCCGACGTCGGCGTGGCCGGTCCAAAGTTGGTGCATCCGGACGGTTCCATAGACTATTCCTGTTACCGTTTTCCCACGTACGCCATCCCGCTATACCGCCGCACTCCGCTGGGAAAGTTGCCGGCGGGGAAGCGTGCCGTGGCTTCGTACCTGATGGACGACTACGACCACGAGACGACCCGCGACGTGGATTGGCTTTTGGGCGCCGTACTGACCGTGCGCCGTTCGGCTCTCGACAAGGTCGGCCTGCTCGATGACCGGTTTTTCCTGTATTTCGAAGACACCGATTGGTGCCGCCGTTTTTGGAATGCCGGCTGGCGCGTGGTGTATCACACGGGCGCGAACATGGTACACTTCCACGAGAGGCTTTCTGCCCAAGGAAGCTGGGTCACGGGTCCGTTTCGGAAGTCCGCTCGCATTCATATCGAGAGCTGCGTGAAGTACTTCAGGAAGTGGCATTTCGCGGATGCAAAAGCGGCAGAAAAGAACGCCAAGCAAAGACCACCGGCATAAGGCATCGGGCGAACTCGTGCCTTGTCGCATAGCGCCAGTCCCATGCCTCACTCCGCTCACAATTTTCTCAAGGCCAGATCGGCAGCGGTCAGGCGTGCGCATCCCGCGGTGCGCGGTGCCGTCATCGCGTTCGTGATTTTGGCTGCGGTCGTCGGCGTCACCGTGCTGTTCGTGGCGCCTTTTTGGTACGTGGGCGAGCGCGTCTATGCTCGCGCCGAGCGAGGAAGGCAGGAGCTTGATGCCGCGCAGAATCTGGCGTCATCGTTGCAGTTCAACGAAGCAAGCGGGCAGGTCGCCGCTGCCGAGCAGGATTTCACCGCGGCACGGGAAGAACTGTCGAGCCTGCGCCTGCTCGCGGGCGTGCCGTTCATCGGGCCGCACGTCATTGCGGGTGACCGTTTGTTGGCATCGGGCATTTCGGCCTCGCATGCGGTCGGCGACGTGCTCGGCATTGCCGATTCCATGACCTCCGCGCTGGCCTCTGCTCAGGGACTCACCGGCGCGCTTACTGGTTCGCTTCCTGATGCTGCCAGGTTGTTCAAGGACCTTTCCCCGGAACAGAAGCGTAAGGTGTTGGCGGCATTCGCTGATGGCGTCCCTGCCATGCGCGATGCGCAGGAAAAGATCGACGCGGCCATCGCCGCCTTCGACGCCATCCCGCAAGACCAGATTGCCGCTCCGCTCGTCGAATCCCTCCGGCCGATGCGTCCTAAACTGACGGCTATCCGCGAAGCGCTCGCCCTGCTTTTGCCCGTGGCCGAAAAAGCGCCTTCCGTGCTCGGTTATCCCGACGCGCGCCATTACCTGTTCTTCTTTCAGAACGACACCGAATTGCGTCCCACTGGCGGTTTCCTTGGCGTGTACGGGCTCGCCACCGTGAAGGACGCCAACCTTGCCGACATCGTCACCGACGACGTCTATGCGCTCGACGGGCCGGCGGATGCCGGTCCGCGTCCCGTGCCGCCGGCACCGATTCAAAAGTATATCGGCGTCACCAAGTGGTTTTTGCGCGACGCGAACTGGTCTCCCGACTTCACTGTTTCTTCGCGGCAGATGGCACAGTTCTTCGCGCAGGAGTACGCCGTGGCCAAGCGGACGGAAGCGCCGCCCATCGACGGGCTGGTCACCATCGATACTGAAGTCGCGCGCGACGTGCTGCGCATCACCGGCCCGATTACCGTGCAGGGAAAGACGTTCGATGCCGACAACGTCGTGGACGAATTGGAGTTCGCCGTCGAGAAGGGATTCGTGCAGCAGGGCGTCGCCCTTCAGGCACGCAAGGGCATCGTCGGCGAACTGGTCAAACAGGTCATCGGCAATCTGGAGTCAATGCCGATTGACAAGCTCCTCGGCGCGCTCGACGTCCTCAAGCGCAATCTCGCGGAGAAGCATGTCCTCATTGCCATGCGCGATCCCGACATCGAGAGTGCCATTCTCGATAAGGATTGGGGCGGAAAGTTCAAGCCCGTACGTGATGATTTCATTTCGGTCATCGATGCGAATCTGGGCAGTTTGAAAACCGACCCGTCAGTGCGGCGTTCCGTCGCGTATTCCATTACCATGCAAAAAGACGGTAGCCGCGTGGGCACCGTCGCCATCACCTACGCGCATCAGGGCCGCTTTGACTGGAAGACCACGCGTTACCGCACCTATGCTCGCGTCTACGTGCCCAGCGGCTCGCGCTTCCTGAGCGTCAGCGGCGCCATGGAGAACGACAAGATCAAGGATCCCGGCCATCATGCCGGCACCGTCGACGTCGTCGATGAGCTCCAGCGCGTCAGCTTTGGCGCTTTCATCTCCATCGAGCCTGGTGATACCAAGACCTTGTCCTTCAGCTTCGCTTTGGCTCCCTCCGTGGAAAAGGCCATCAATAGCGGCACGTATCGCCTCGACGTGGAAAAGCAGCCCGGCACCGTCGCGCACGGTTTGACGCTAGACCTTGATTTTGGTAAGAAAGTGACGTCTGCGGACCCGCAGGAAGACAGGAAATACTGGGGGGACACGCATTATCAGATGGAGACTGATCTTCGCATCGACCGCGCATTTACTATCGGATTCTAGTTACATGTTCATACCCAAGATCGGCATCGATTTGGGCACCACCACGGTGCTCGTCTACGTTCCAAAGAGGGGGGTCATCATCAATGAGCCTTCCGTTGTTGCCGTTTCCGCCGTCGACAACAAGGTGTTGGCCGTAGGCAAGGAAGCCAAGGACATGCTCGGACGAACGCCCGACACCATCATCGCGCACCGTCCGCTCAAAGACGGCGTCATCGCCAATTACCGCATGACCGAGGCGATGTTGCGCTACTTCATCAACAAGGCGCTCGGCGGGCACCGCCTGTTCCGTCCGGAGGTCATGGTCGCGGTTCCCGGCGGCATCACTTCTACCGAACGCCGCGCGGTCAATGACGCCACTATCCGCGCCGGCGCTCGCGCTGCCTACATCATCAAGGAGCCGATCGTCGCCGCCATCGGCGCCGACATTCCCATCGGTTCGGCTTCGGGCCACATGATCATCGACATCGGCGGCGGTACCATGGAAGCCGCGGTCATTTCGCTTGGCGGCATGGTCGCGTCCGCATCGGTGCGCATCGGCGGCAACAAGCTCGATGCCGCCATTCAGGAATTCATCCGTCGCAAGTACGGCATGGCCATCGGCGAGCGCACGGCCGAGGACGTCAAGATCAACGTCGGATCGGCCATGTACCTCAAGGACAAGCTGACCATGGACGTGAAGGGCCGCGACATGGTCACCGGACTGCCGCGCATCATCACCGTCACTTCCGACGACGTCACCGAGGCCATCCAGCACGAACTGGAGGGGCTCATCACCGCGCTCAAGGAAGTGCTCAACGTCACACCGCCAGAACTGTCCGCCGACGTCATGGAAAAGGGCATGATTCTTTCCGGCGGGTCCTCGCAACTCCGCAATTTGGCCGACCTGTTCTCGGAGGCCACTGGCGTTCCGGCTTACGTGGCCGACGACCCGCAGTTGTGCGTGGCCAAGGGAACCGGCATCGCGCTCGAAAACCTGGCATCATACAAGCGTTCGATCATGGCGACGCGCTAAGGCGCGGTCGGCAGGATAAAAAAGACCGGCTCGATGAAGTCATCGGCCGGTTTTTGCGTTTTTGTCACGGGCGTATCACTGGATGCAGGCGACCTCGAGGAGCTCGAAGCGGACGTAACTGCTCAGCCGAAGCGTTTCGGTTTCGGCCGAGCAGTGCTCGTGCTCGATGCTTCCGCCGACGAATGGGTCGTGCCTGCCGCCTCGTTTTGCCTCGGCAATCATCATCGCCGTGTCGCCGCTCGGTTGGAAGTGCCCACGGGAAAGGAACGCGCTGAGCCCGGGGATGAGCTCTTCCGGCCCATGCTTGGTGCCGGGAGGACGACCGGTTAACTCGCCGCGGAGCTTTCGCGCCGCATCGCGCATGTTTTCCGCGCGGACCGAGACTAAGACGTGAGGTTCGGCGTGCACGATCGGCGACACCGCGACTCCGCACAGCACGAACATCCTCATCGCGCCCTCGCGGTCGTCGGTTCGGTCGCGAGCATCTCCGCGGCTTCGTTGATCTCGATGGCGAAAGTGGCATTGGGTCTCATCTTGTCCTCCTGTGGCAGTTTGCGACGAAACCGACCATAGCAAAAAAATGTCGCTTCGTCAAGGCTGGAACGTACGAAAAAGCCCTCCGATAAGCCGGAGGGCCGTTGAGTCACTTCTCGAAGATTTCGACGTAGGCACGTTCGGGCGTGAGGTGCTCTCGCGCGACCGTTCTGACGTCTTCGGCGGTGACGGTGCGGAGCTTCGTCAGCGACTCGGCAATCGTCACCGTGTTCCCGTAGGCGATCAGCGATGCGGTCGCGGCATCGAACGTGGAGCTGATATTCGGTTCAATGAACTCGTAGTTGAGTTCAGCCTTGTCCCGAAACCGCGTCAGCTCGTCGAAGTCCGCCAATCGTTTGGCTTCTTCCAGGATGATGAGGCCGGTGCGTTGCGCATAGCCGGGCTGCACCTTGACGGATACGTTGCAGATGCGATGGTCGGCGGTGCTTTCAACGCTGACGCTGACGCCGTACGAGGCGCGCTGCTTTTCGCGGATGCTCTCGGTCAGGCGTTCTTCGAGGGCGTCGGCGGCGATGTGCAGCGCATGGGCATTGCACATTGGCAGGAACCACCATGCCGTCACTTCTGCCAGCTCGGCCTTGGTTTCGGACTTTTGGCGGTATGAAAGCTTCGCCGGCAAGTCGAAGGCGCGCGACGGAAGCGGGTCGGGCGGCACGAAGGCTCGCGTGTCGGGAACGAACAGCTCTTCTGCGGCATGCAGGGCCGTATTTTCGTTGATACCTCCTACGATGATGAGCGACATGTTGGCAGGATGGTACCATCTGCCGTGCGCGGCACGGGCGTCGTCGATGGTCAGCTGATCGAGTTCGGCATCTTCGGCCCAGGAATGGCTGCGTGCCAGAGGGTCGTCGCCGAAGATGGCGAGGCCGCGGGCATTCATCATCTTTCGTTCCTTGGGCGAGGCGGATTCCTCGCGTTCGCAGCGGACGATTTCGCGCTCCTTGTCGAGCGGTGACTCGAACGTGGGCTGCAGCGTCATCTGATGCAGGAAGCGCAGGACGTTGCCGAAGCGCGCATTGGCGGCATTGCCGTTGTAGGCGGTGTAGTCGAGCGCCGTCATTCCGAGCATGCAGTTGAACCGCTGCTCGGCAATCCAGCGCTCCAACTGGGTGAGCGTACACGACGGTATGCCGCGCAAGTCGGAAGAGACCAGATGCTCCAAGAGATGCATCAGCTCCTGCTTTTTGGGCGGGTCTCGGCGCGAGCCCGCGTGAATCAGCACGCGGCATCCCGTGAAGGGGAGCGGGCGATGCTGGTAATAGAGGCGCGTGCCAGACGGCAACAGGTGACGCTTGAATTCGAGCGGGTCGTTGGACATCGTTTTTATCCTTTTGCCGGTATCGTTGAAAGGAACGTCCCTAGCGTTGTATCCCGTGAGCGAGGACATGTCAAAAAGTGCGGTTTGACCGCTCATCTGCGAAAATGCTATGAAAAGGAGGTTAATGCAGTGACTTACTGATATGCAAAAACGATTCGCGCTCACGGCCATTACTGCCGCAATCTCCTTGTTCGTGCCTTTCGCCTCATTCGCGGCCTCGCCTGCCGACGCCTACCTCGGCAAGATTCTCATCGATACGGCCCATCATGGCGAGGCTTGGTACGTGAATCCGCAGACGCACATGCGCGTGTACCTGGGCCGTCCGGACGAGGCATTGTCCCGTCTTAAGGATCGCGCCAGTTATGTGACCATCGCCAATGTCGACCGCGTGGCCGCATCCGCGGGCCTCGTCTCTGATGCCGCCTATGTCTCGTCGGTGGCTGGTACCGTGCTCACGCCTTCCGACATCGAAGGCGCGTCGTGGTATGTCGATCCGGGTCTCAAGTTGCGCCGGCGGCTCGCTTCGCCAGCTGACGCTTGGGACATCATGAAAAGCGGTCTTCCGGCGAAAGCTTCCGTTCTTAATTCGATTGCCATCGAGCCGTCCGAATCGCTCGTCCGCATTGCCAAGGCTACGGTCAAGGACGTCCTTTCTGCGGACACGTTGTCGCTTGCCGACGGCACGAAGGTGCGCATTCTCAACGTCTCGACTCCTTCCAACCCTGACTTGCAGGCGGCCGCCGCCAGCAGGCTCAAGCAGGCCATCGGTAACAACGAAGTGACTTTGGAGCGTGATGTCGACGACAAGGCTGCCGACGGGGCCAAGCTGCGTCACGTCTTCGTCGGTGACATCAACCTCGGTTTCGAACTGGTGCGCGACGGCCTGGCTTTCCACGACATCGCTTTCCCGAACTTCCGTCACGCCGACCAGATGATCGTCGGCCAGCTCGACGCCGCCCGTCTCAAGAGGGGCTTCTGGCTGAACGAGTCCACGCGCTAGTCCCGCGGTCATGAATAAAAAAGACCGGCTCGATGATAAGCATCGGCCGGTTTTTGTTCTTATTCCGTTCGCGGTCAGTGTCGGGTCACGGGCACCCACGACGGGAGCACGCGCTTGGCGTCATTTTGGTCGAAGCCGTACGTCATGAGGCAAAGCGCGTCGGCATCGGCCAAGATGGCGTCACTGTCTCGGAGGCCGTCGATCCATTCGCCGGGGATGCCTTCGAGTCCCGTGCGAGAGCCGAGCATTCCGCCGATCATCGCGCCGATGGTGTCGGTGTCCTGTCCGGCATTGATGCCTTCGCTGATGGCCCCGCTTACGTTCCTGGGATGACGCAGCGCCGTGGCGATGGCGAACGGCACGCTTTCGAGCGAAGAGAAACCGGTGTTAACGAACATTCGGAGCGATTTCGCGTCATGGCGCCATTTGAAGGCTTCTGCCAGACGTTCGGAAAATCGCGGGGTCGCCTGTCGGTAGAGGCGATAGGTGTTTTCCGCATGGACGGCGCAGCGCATCGTCCTCGCCATCACGCGTTTGGCGATTGCATCGTTGCGTTCCACCGAGTTCAACCGCGCCCACTCGGGCTCGTCTTCTTCGGCAAACGCCGCGATGGCATGTCCGAGCGCCACCGAGGCGATGCTCGCGCGAATGTCGCCGTGCGTCATCAGTCCCAGATTGACGGCGTGGTGCAGAAAGACGCTTTCTGACGCTTGTTCGTCGCGGCCGATGAGGTCGTACGCGGCAAGCGCGAGGATCTTCATGGACGGACCGTTGCCGATTGAGCGGCGCTTCGCGGTTGGCGGGGGAGCCGGAGTTTCCGGGTTTCGTCCTTCCTTGCCGTCCGTGTCGCGCCACTGCTTGATTGCCGCGGCCGCAGCCTTGGTGGTGCCGCCCCAGCCGAACTTTGATCGTTCGAATTCCTCGACCAGACAGAGTCCTTGGTCATGGAGGTTGAACCCCTTGCTGCGGGTGAGTGATCGGGCCGTGACGCGCATGAGCTGCGTGTCGTCGGAAGTGGAGCCTTTGGGAAGGCCCTGCGTGTCCGCGACGCGCGTCATGCTCGGCTCAAGGTAACCGATGACGCCCTCGCCGCCGGTGGCCACGAGGATTTCTTCTGCCGAGTACCTTTCTACCGGTACGCCCAGCGCGTCGCCGACGGCTGCGGCGACGAATGCTCCGCGCACTTTTTGCGCAAATTGCGTTAATGTCAGGGGGACAATCATGTGAAAGACCTTTCGTACGAGCGTCGGATGTCATTTTGCGTGGGTGAACCGTCAGCCCTCGCCAAACGAACAACGCATGATAGACTTAAAAGCATGCAAATGTCAACCCCTCGAAGTGCGGCTATCGGCATAGATGCATCGCGCGCCAACCGTTCCCAGCGCACTGGCGTGGAATGGTACGCCTTTCATCTGATCCAGCGGCTCAAGACGGTCATTCCGCCCGAGCAGCGCGTGATTTTGTATTCCGAGGAACCGTTGCGCGACGGCCTGGAACGACTTCCTCCGAATTGGGAGAGCCGCGTGCTGCGCTGGCCGCTGCGCCGCCTGTGGACCCAGCTGCGCCTGTCGTGGGAAATGCTGGTGCATCCTCCCTCTCTGCTGTTCGTCCCTGCCCATGTGCCGCCAATATGCACGCCCAAGCGCCTGCTCACCACCTTGCACGACGTGGCCTTTATCCCGATGCCCAAAGCGTACAATCCGCTCGGCAGCATGTACCTGCGGTTGATGTATCACGTTTCCCTCTGGGCCGGCCAAGTCTTGACCGTCTCCGAATTCTCCAAGCGCGAGATCGTAAAATATTTTCACGCCGGGCCGGAACGGATTACGGTCACCCCGCTCGGCTTCGACGATGCCCGTTACCATGTCCCCGATGAGACCGAAATCACCGACTGCCTGACGCGCTACGGCGTGACGCGTCCGTACTTCGTGTTCGTCGGCCGGCTCGAAACCAAAAAGAACCTTCGGGGATTGCTCGAATCCTTTCGCCGTTACCGGCAGCAGCGCCCGAACGAAGATGCCAAACTGGTATTGGTCGGCAAGCCCGGCCACGGTTTTGACGTAGACATGAAGTCGATGGGCGATGACATCCGCAGGCAGGTCCTGCAGCTCGGTTACGTCGCGCCAAAAGAC
>JAHFIW010000016.1 GCA_023246195.1 bacterium | reverse complement strand
GCCAACGCAAACGTCACCGGCAGCGACGACGTCTTCATCGGCTACAACTCCGGCCCGGGAGTAGCCACCCAGCTCAGCAACGCCATCGCCATCGGCAGCGGGGCGCTGGTTTCGGCGTCCAACAGGGCGGTGTTGGGCAACGACAGCATTTTGACGACCATGCTCAAGGGCAGCGTCGGCATCGGGACGTCCGACGCGCTCCCGCCGATCGAAAGGCTCACCGTCGTCGGTGGCGCCCGCATCGGTACCGCGCCCGCGGCGCTCACCACGGTCACCGACAACCCGCTCTTGATCGGTGCGGTGACAGTGAACGTCGTTTCGACTACCAGCTACCCTTCGGCCGGCACCCTTCTCATCGAAAGCGAGGCGATGACTTACACCGGCACGACCGCGACTTCCTTCACCGGCGTCGTCCGCGGCGTCTATGGGACCACGGCCGCTTCGCACGTGTCGGCTACTCCCGTGAACGTGTACCTCCAGGCGGACATCGCGCAGACGGGTGCCGCACCGAAGCTGGCCGTGATGGGTAACGGCTACGTCGGCATCGGGACGGCCAATCCGAGCTACAAGGTTGAGATCAACCAGGGCAACGTCACGAACTTATACGGTCTTGCCATTACGAACGACGGCGCCGGCAATGGCGGCATTGCTATCAGGCCGCAGGGCGGCGGCACTTACGATCTCGGCGACACTTCTGGCACCAGTTTCGTTAATTCGATTACTAACCGAAGCATCGTATACTCCGTTGGGAATAACGGGTACGACACACCCACGGAATACGGCATGCTGTTTGAGGTGGACACTCCCGCTCAAAGGACGTCGTTCATGTTTCAAAATGGGACGGTCGGCGGCATTCAGTCGGCCGACACGATGACGTTTGAGGACTCGAATTGGAATGACATGTCCAGCATCACCGGCAGCGGCGCGTATAACACGCCGAGCCTCGGTTTGGGCCGCGGTGAGAATTTGCTGACGTATTCCGAGCAGCTCGACAACGCCGCCTGGACGAAGACTGCCGTGGCGACTGGCGCTAATGCGGTCACCGCTCCGTACGGCACGTCGACGGCGGAAAGCATCACCAACAACGGTGTCGCGACTTCCCATCAGGTCACTCAGACGATTACGGCGACGGCCGCCACCAACTACGTCTTCACCGTCTGGCTCAAGAACAGCAGCGTCCCGGCCAGTTCGACGATAGCGCTCAAACTGACCGACAACGGAACGGTTCCTCAGACGGTTTCTCACAACATCTATAAGCAAAACAACGCCCTGACATCGACTGGCTGGCGCCGTTTCAGCATACCCATCACCACGAGTAGCGGCACGACCACTCTTAAGGCCATCATCGATACGGGTGCGGCCGCCAATGCTTGGGTGCTTTACGCCTGGGGCGCACAACTCGAGAAGCAGTCGACTTCCGGTGCCTACGTGCAGACGACCGCGTCTGCCGTCTCGACGACCCGCCAGGGCTTGTTGATCGGTAACCAGGGCAACATCTGGGATGGCGGCGACTTCAGCTTCCTCGCCGGCGGCGCAGGCGTGTCATCGAGGAACATTCATAACCTGACCCAGGATCCTGGCTCCCCGGGCGACGGCTTGGTAATCACCGCCGGTGCGGCTGGTACCGCTACGGCGGCCGGCCTCAACGGCGGCACGCTGACCCTCGCCGGCGGCGCGGCAACTGTCGCTTCATCAGGCGCGGGCGGCGTCGGCGGCGGCGTCACCCTTACGACGGCCAGCGGGACGGCCTCGGTGACTTCCGGCGCAGGCGGCGCGGGAGGCGCGTTCAGCTTCACTGCGGGGAACGGTGCGGCTACTCCCATTGCCAGCACGGCAAGCGGCGTCGGCGGTTCCTTCACCTTTACTCCCGGCACCGGTGCCGCGAACAGCACGGGCAGCGGAGGATCGGCAGGAAACGCGGGCGGCGTGATCTTCGCGGCTGCCGCCGGCGGAGCCTCCAGCACTAACGGCACCACGCGCGGCGTCGGCAGCGCCTTTACCGTCAACCTTGGTGTCGGCGGCATATTGAGCGGCGGCAGTTTCGCCGCGGCCGGCACGGGCGGCGCGTTCACCGTGAATGGAGGCGCCGGCGGCGACGCCACGGGCTCCAGCACTGGCATGCGCGGAGGCGTCGGCAGCGCTATCACCTTGACGGCAGGCATCGGAGGCAACGTCACTGCCGCGTCCGACTCGTCCTCTCACGGCGGCACGGGAGGTTACATCACCATGACCACTGGCGCGGGAGGCATCGTCAGCACCGCCGGGTCCACTGGATCTGGTGCCACCAGCGGCCAGCTCACGTTAGCTACCGGTACCGGCGGCGCCGGCAGTGTCAGCGGCGGCGACGGCGGCGTCAGCGGGGACATCAACTTCACTGTCGGCAATGGCGGCGCGCCGACCTCCTCCTCGGCGAATGGCGGCGCGGCCGGCACGATGTGGCTCAACGGCGGCAGCGGCGGCGTCAGCGGCGCCGCAGGAACGTCGGGCGGGGCCGGCGGGACCATATCGATACGGGCCGGTGACGGCGGAGGATCGTCCGGCGGCTTCACGGGCGGTGTCGGCGGTAACGTCATCCTTCAGGCCGGCAGCGGCGGCATCGGCGGTGCTTCTGCGAACGGTGGCAACGTCACCCTGAACAGCGGCGGGATAGGCGCTTCCGGCACCATCGGCAAGATCGACTTCCAGATCAGTTCCGTGAGCAAGCTCCAACTCAACGCGAGCGGCAACCTCATCTTTCAAGCGACCGGCCAGACAGTCGATTACTCTTCGGCCGCGACCGGCAACACCTTCATTTGGAAGGTCCCTGAGCGCTCGGTCGGCGCCGGCAACTGTGCAACCGGCGTGGCCGAAGGCATCATCTTCCAGAGGAACAACGGCACCCAGCTCGGGCACATGTGTATTGATCCGAGCGGCACCGCCCTCAAGTTCTACGCCAACCAGTTCAATGCCGCGAGCACCGACCTTGCCGAAAGGTATTCGACCAACATAGACGAACATCTCGAAGCCGGTGACGTCGTCGAGCTCGATCCGGCAGGAAACCTCGCGGTTCGGAAGACCACGACGAAAGACTCGGCTGCGGTGTTCGGTGTCATTTCGGATGCTCCTGGTCTCGTCCTCTCAGGCATCGACGAAGCGACTAAGCACTCCGATACGATTAACGGCATGAACGTCGCCCTCAAGGGCCGCGTGCCGGTGAAAGTCAGCATGGAGAACGGTCCCATCGCCGTCGGCGACTACCTCGCATCATCTTCCACCCCCGGCATCGCCATGAAGGCGATCGATGCGGGCACGGTCATCGGTCGCGCGCTCGACGCGGCCACGGCCGACGGCACCGTCCGCGTATTCATGGAAGTCGGCTACTGGAACGGCGACGGCACCGTGGGCGGAAGCTCCGTTCTCGCCCCGAATCTGCCGAGCCTGACGAATACGTCGAACATGGACATGGCCGGCTACGGCATAACCACCATCGGCAAGCTCGCCGGCATCAACAGCATCTGGAGCATCGACAGCGACGGCAATATCGCCACGCGCGGCACCGTCGTCACGAACGTCCAGACAGACAACGGTGACGTGCCGGTATACGCCACAGGTTCGCAGAAGGCCGAAATCACGCTTTCCGGCAGCGCGCAGCTGACCAACGGCACGGCCGTCGTCGTCTTCGATGACGTGTCGCAGCATATCATCGGCGGAGGCACGCCGATCAAGGTCGTCGTGACGCTTACCGCTGAGTCTGCCGGCGTCTACGTGACCGATAAGACCATCCATGGCTTCACTGTTCATGAGCTGAACGGCGGCTCATCGAGCGCCACATTTGACTGGATGGCCATCGCTCGCCGCAAGGGCTTCGATGACGTGGGTCCGGTTGCGCCGGCGCCCGCTCCTGCGCCGTCGCCTGCGCCGGCTCCCGCGCCGACACCTGCACCTGACCCAGCACCTGCGCCCGCGCCCGCGCCCGCGCCTGACCCAGCGCCCGCTCCTGCGCCGGCTCCCGCGCCGACACCTGCACCTGACCCAGCACCTGCGCCGGCTCCCGCGCCCGCGCCGACGCCGTAAGATGAACAGAAATAGGAAATTTCCACATAATAAGGCGAGATTGTGTGGATAACTTGTTGACAACCGATGACTACTCATGGGACCAAAGCGGTTTTGTGAGTAGTCATTTTGTTACGGGAGTCTCTTCTACTACAGCTGAAATCAGCTGCAGAGATATATGCGATGTGTATAACTGAATCGGCTAATTTTTGCTATACTTTTTAAGAAATCGAATGTCTTTAATCGAAGTGCCGTGTCACTTCAGCCTGTGATTGTATGTTAGAAATGTTCCGTTCGCCTCAGGGTGGATTTGTCGACGGCGTGAAGCCGTCAGTAATCGTCAGGATTTGCGACGCGATTATCGCCTGGACGATTTTAGGGCTCGCCGTACTCGTTCCGCTCTTTTTTCTTCCGTGGACGATTGAGGTGTCGGAGCTGAATAAGCAGCTCATTATCGTCGTTGGCGCTGCCATCGCCGGCATGGCTTGGCTCGGCAAGATGCTGGCGGAACGTAAGCTGGAGTACCGTCGATCGATTGTCAACGTGATGGTCGTGCTGTTCCTCGCCGTGTACGGCATCAGCGCATGGCTTTCGCAGAGCCGCTATTTGAGCGTCGTCGGCGATTTCGGACAAGAGAATGCCGGGTTCCTCACCGTCGCTTCGTTCGCGGTCCTGTACTTCGTGGTTGCCAACAGCCTCCGTACCACCAAACAAATTTGGAGGATGCTCAACGCCATCGTCTTCTCCGGTCTCATCGCGGCGGTTTACGCGCTGTTGCAGGGTTTTGGCATGTACGTCCTTCCTTTTGACTTCGCCAAGGGCGCGGCCTTCAACACCGTCGGTACCGTTGCTTCCCTGGGCATCTTTCTCTCCGCCGTCATCACGCTCGCTGGCGGCATGCTGCTTGCCGGTCACGGACATGACGCGCGGACGAAGAAGCCGATGGTCATACTGTCCAAGCTGTTCTTGGTGCTCACCTCCGTCGTCTCGCTGGCCGTCATCGTCGTGGTGGATTACTGGCCGGTCACCTTGAGCCTGCTTGTCGCCTCTGCCATTCTCCTTACCTTTGCCTTCGTCCATGCCAAGAACGTGAGGGGTAACGGCGCGATATTGTTGCCGATTTGCGCCTTTATCGCGTGTATCCTTCTCCTGCTCTTCCGCATGCCGTTCAGCCTCGGCTATCCGGCAGAGATCATGCCGTCAATGAAGGCTACGACTGACATCACCATGAATACGCTCCGTACCAGCCCGTTCTTCGGCTCGGGTCCGGGCACGTTCATCTTCGACTACTCAAAGTTTCATGCCGCAGAGGTCAACGACACCGCTTTCTGGAATACGCGCTTTGACCGCGGGGCAACCCGTTTCCTGACGCTTCTTGCCACCACCGGCTTGCTCGGAACGCTTTCCTGGCTTCTCGTGGCCGTCTTCCTGCTCATCTCGGCAGTTCGCAAACTGTTCCGCGCCGACGAAGATACCTGGCACGTGCTGATCGGCGTGTTCGCGGCATGGGTCGTGCTGCTCATTTCCAAGTTCACTTACAGTTCTACCATCACGCTCGAGTTCGTCACTTGGATGCTCGTGGCGATTCTGGTGGTCGTGCACCGCAAGGACTTCGTTTCGGTGAAGTTTGACCAGTCGCCGCGCGCCGCCATGTCGGTCTCGTTCGTCTTCATCCTCTCGCTGGTTCTCGCCCTCTCCGGCATCTTCGTCGAGACGCAGCGCTACGTCGCCGAGATCAAGTACGCCGACGCCATCCGCATTGACCGCGCAGGCGGCAAGGTGGATGACGTTATTGATGCGCTTACGAAAGCCTCGCAATACAACCTTGACAACGACGTCTACCGCCGCAATCTCGCGTCGGCGCTTCTCACCAAGGCTAACACCGAATACGGCACCGAAGTGAAGCTTGATCGCAACAAGAATGAGAGCGATGCCGACTACAACAAGCGCGTCGACGTCGCCAAGAACGACAAGATCGCCAAGGTGGCGCAGCTGACCGCTGATGCCGTCAACGTCGCCAAGAATGCCACGGACATCAACGACAAGAATGTCGCCAACTGGTCAGTGCTGGCAACGGTGTACGAAAGCCTCATGGGCGTCACGGACGGTGCCGATGATTGGGCGGTAAAGTCTTTCCAGAAATCCATCGAGCTTGAGCCCTCCAATCCGCAATTGCATACCGAACTCGGTAAGGTCTACATGTACCAGAGCGACGTCGCCCGCCAGGACGTCTCGTCCAAGGACGAAAAGATCAAGGCTGACGCGCAGGCCAAGTCCGACAAGCTCATCGGGCTCGCCGTGGACGAGCTTAACAAGGCCGTTACCCTCAAGCCCGACTATGCTCCTGCCCGCTACAACCTTTCGCTCGCTCTCGATCGCCAGGGTAAGCTGAAGGATGCCATTACCAAGATGGAGGACACGATTCGCCTGAACCCCAAAGACATCGGCGTCGGCTTTCAGCTTTCGCTCATGTACTATCGGGACGGTCGTAAGGATGATGCCATCCGCCTGCTCGAATCCGTGGTCCGACTTTCGCCGCAGTACGCCAACGCCCGTTGGTACTTGGCCTCGATGTACGAAGAGAAGGGCAACCTTGATGCCGCCATCGAACAGATTACCGAGGTTCAGAAGTCCAACCCCGACAGCGATCTCGTCAAGCAGAAGCTGATCGATCTGGCCGCCAAGAAGGCAGCCGTTCCGGGAACGCTTCCGCCGCCAGTCGATACGCAGGCTACCAATCAGAATCAGCCAGACGTGAAGGCTTCGGCGGTCAGGCCTCCGGCTCCGGCAAAAAAGAAGTAAGAGACTCAAGCGGACTCCTTAAGCGGGGTCCGCTTTCGGTTTGTCTCATTGCCCAGTTCTTGCCATGGAGCCACCGATGTTGACGTTTTTAAGCCGTTAGGATATTTTAAAGGCCACAACCGAGGGCCGCTAGCTCATTTGGTAGAGCGCTTCCATGGCATGGAAGAGGTGAAGGGTTCGATCCCCTTGCGGTCCACCAAGCAAAGCGCCTCACTCTCCGCAGTGGGGCGATTTGCTAGGGGCGAATTTCCGTATCTATCCAAAATCCTATGTCGTTAAAAGTCGGTATCGTCGGGCTGCCCAATGTCGGCAAATCGACCCTGTTCAAGGCTATCACCAAGAAGCAGGTGGATTGCGCCAACTATCCTTTCTGCACCATCGAGCCCAACGTGGGCGTCGTTGCTGTTCCTGATGAGCGCCTGGCGGCCCTCTCTAAAGCCAGCGGATCTTCTAAGATCATTCCCGCGACGGTGGAGTTCGTGGACATCGCCGGTCTCGTTGCCGGCGCTTCAAAGGGTGAAGGACTTGGCAATAAATTCTTGGCGCACATTCGCGAAGTCGATGCCATCATCGAGGTCGTCCGTGCCTTCGACAACAAGGACATCGTGCACGTCACGGGGCGCATCGACCCGTTGTCGGACATCGAAGTCATCAATTTGGAGTTGGCGTACGCTGACTTGGCCACGGTGGAGAAGCGCCTCGACAACTTGCGCAAGCAGGCTAAGAGCGGCGCTGACCGCGACATGAAGATTTTGCTGGAAGCCCTGGAGAAAGTCTTTCAGACGTTGTCCGCAGGCAAGCAGGCGCGAGAGACGGAATTGAACGATGACGAGCGTTTGGCAATGAGGGAGTTTCAGCTGCTCACCATGAAGCCGCTGCTCTACGTGGCTAACGTCGATGAGGCGCAGCTCAAGGCGGGCTATCGCATTCCGGAAATCGCAGATGACCGCCAGGTGGCACTTTGCATCAAATTAGAGGAAGAGCTGGCGTCGTTGCCGCCGGAGGAGGTCAAAGATTACCTGGAGGCTCTGGGCATCAACATGACCGGCCTCGATCGGCTCATCGCGCTTGCGTACGACCTGCTCGGGCTGATGACCTTCCTCACTTCCGGCGAAGTCGAGACTCGTGCATGGACCATCGTGAAGGGAACCAAGGCACCGCAGGCTGCGGGCGTGATTCACACCGACTTTGAAAAGGCTTTCATCCGAGCGGAGGTCATTGACTGGAAAGACTTCGTCGCGCTCGGAGAGTCTGGCGCGCGTGAGAAGGGACTTTTGCGAGTGGAGGGGAAAGATTATGTGATGCGGGACGGGGACGTGGTGCATTTTCGCGTGGGCGCGTAAATACTGGCTGGTGCTAGGCTGAAGGCCGACGGACGCGTGCGCGCGTGGCGGCAATACGGTGGGGTTCAGAATAATTTTTCGCCTGCGGGCGAAAAATTTTCTTCTACCTCGACGAAAAAACAGGCTGCGGCCTGTTTTTTGTCTGCGGTAAGCCCCCACCGTATTGCCGCCACGCGCGCACGCGTCCGTCGGCCTTCGGCCGAACGTGGAGGGGGCGTCGTGATGATGCGCGTATTTGTGGAGATGAGGACTCGTAAAAAAAGACGGCCCTGTGAGGGCCGCTTTTTTATTTTTTCCAGGCGTGGGTGAGTGCGGCTTCCGCTTGCGCGACGTCATCCGTGAAGATGAAGAGCGTTTGCACCGCTCCGCCGCCGCTTACTATTACTTTGAGGGCTGCCGGCGGGGCAGGGCGTATTCGCAGGTGGCTGCCGCCGCTTCCCGAATTCTCGATCGGGCCGAGCGTAATCCGCGTGATGCAGTCGAGGTCGCGGGCGGCGTTGATGATGGGCTTGGCGGCGTCTATGTAGGTTGAATGACGACCGTTGAACTTGCTTCCCTTCAGCATTCCTTTGCGGGCGTTGCTCATGGGCGTCTGGTTATTCGGAGCAGCGAAAGCGGATGATTTCTCGCCAGACCCGCTGGTCGTTACGTCCATAGAGCAGGCCATGGTTCTTTGTTTCCGGCGTGCCGAGGCGGTTTAAGACGGGTGCAGGGAGCAATGATTCGCTGCGGAAGCCGAGCTTCTCGAACTCCTTGGCGTTGATGCCGTGCTTCTCGATGCCGAGGATGTAGACAGGCATGGCGAACACCACCGGCGCACCCGGTTTGAGCAGCGGCTTCCACGCGCTCAGGCATTCGTAGTAGAGCTTGGTGAGCTCGTCGAGACGCTTTTGCAGGGCGCCGCGCGTCTCGGTGCCGGTGCGCACCGGGCCAAGGTACAGCTCGCAGGCGACGCCATCGAGCGTTCCGGGGGCGATGTGCTTGCCGAGGTCTCGCGCGTCGGAAGCAATCAGCTTCACGTTGCCGGTGTCGACTTTGATCATGCCCTTCTCCTTGACCCAGGCGATGTTCTTTTCGGTGCCCGCGACGGCAGCGGCATTTTTGTCGGTGCCGTACAGGTTGGGGAAACCCATCTGCAGCGCCTCGGTGAGGACGGTACCGGAACCGCAGAACGGATCGAGAAGAGTGACCTCGGTGAGTTCTCGCGAAACTTGCAGGAGGTTGATGAGCATGCGGGCCAGCTTCGGCGGGAGCATGCCCTGCTGCATGTCGCGCTCGGGGCGGCCGTAGTCAACCATGGAGAATTCCTCGAAGGGCTGAACGACGGCGGTCTTGCCGACGAGCATGGTGTCGCCCTTGGTCAGCAGTACGAACTCCGCGCCGTAGTCGATCATTTGGTTTTTGCCGACGGCAACGGACGTGAGGGCGGCTCCGGTCTGCACTTTGACCCAGCGCGTGGAACAGCCTGCATCCTTCATTTGGCGCTTGATGCGCATGCCGACGTTGCGGAAGCGGTCGGCAATCTTGACGGCATGGTCGGCCGGCTTATCTGACTCCAAAGAGTAGACGCTGAATCCAAAGGTGGCATTTTTTTCGTTAATGATGCGTCCGTTGAGCTGTTTGAGCATGATTTCCTCTAACGGTTGCGGATGAACGGGAACGTCTTCGGCAATGACGGTGCCGATCTTGACGGTGCCGCCCAAGCGGGACATCAGTGCTTTGGTATCGAGAGTATGGCCTGAAAGTTCATCCACGATGAGCGCCTGCTTGTACGTCTCGGTAACCGTAAAATGCCTGCTGTCGAGCAGGGCGATAATTTCCGCGGTCGAAAGGACCGGATTGGTGCCGAGAATGAAGAAATGACGCATCGGGAGCTGTTGAGGTCTTGAGTTATTGGGAGATTGGACGCGATTGACGGTAACCCTAGCGCAGAACGGCACTTTTGTCGAGGGGGTAACCACCCTTGTAATCCGATCAAGTTCGTGGTAGGTTCTCATCGCGCAATTGCGCGTGGCTCGTTGCAAAAGAGGAGAACCCATGAGTACGACGACAGTGACGCATCCCATCGCCAGCGGCATCAGGGGCGCGGAGACGGTAATCGGATTTGGTCGCAAGTGGCGGTCAGTCAATGCGACGCAGAAGCTGTTCCTCGAACGGTATCTGGAGCCGTGCAGCGACGACTTCTTCCGCATCAGGGAGATCGAGACGGTGGCATCTTCGAATCACGGGGAGATCAACAAGTTCCTCAAGAAGAAGGGCTTCACCGTCAGGCTCGAACAGCTCAAGCGGAAGGAGTTCGGCGTCGCGAGCGTCCTCGACCTCCTGGTCGAATGGCTCGCGCCGGGCACCAAGGTGCCGATCACGCTCGCCGGAGCGGAGAAGAAGTACCCAGGCGTCAGGCTGAAGAAGGGGGTCGATTTCTACCGGTCGGTGAACCACGACGCTCCGTTCGCGCTCATCGAGACGCAATCAGGCGATACCGTCGGCATGACGGCGTATGATGGCGACACTGCGGATTTCGCGCTCGTGGAAAAGGCGGAGGCCATCGCGGGCAGAAAGCAGTCCATGAATGATTTCGACGCGCTGTACTTTCCGATGGTCGATCTCAATCAGGAGATCGACATCTCGTGGCTCAAGGGAATGTCGGCCGTCTCCGCATCCGGCGAAGACGTGATGATTTCGCAGGCAAGACAGCAGACCAAGTTTCGGATGAGCGAGAGCGGTGCCCGCACGCAAAGCGCTGCGGCCGTCGGCATCAGGATGCTCCCCGCGCACGCGTCGAAGCCGAATCTCGTCATCAACAAGCCGTTCCTGGTTTGGGTCACGCGGCCCGGCCTTTACAAGCCGTTGTTCGTCGGTCACGTGACCCCGGAAGACTGGAAGGCCCCGAAGGGCCTCGAAGTGCCGTAAGAATCGGCATTCGGATGTCACGAATCTTTAGCCCCCCTCAAAAGGGGCTTTTTTATTGATTTTTAAGGTTCATTGGTACGCAGGACGGCATTCCACCGCCAACACTTGCCAATCTCGTCTTCACATGGTACTTTTCGCCCACGGTGCATTTAAGCATCACTTAGCCTTATTTCCGTACTTTCTTTAGGTTATCCACATGGGTCGCTTGCGCGTAGCACGTGCTATGGTAAGAACGCCCCGCGTGATGATCGGAAAGTCGTGCGAACAGCACGAATAGGGCCGCAATATATGGAGAAGTACGAACTTCTTTACATCATTGCCGCCAAGTTCACCGACGCTGAAATCGAGGCCTTGATGGAGAAGATCAAGGGACTCGTCACGTCGGCAGGCGGCAACGTCACCGAGATGCACAATCTCGGCCGTCGCAAGCTCGCGTACCCGATCAATCACGTACGCAACGGCAACTACGTCCTCGCCTACTTCAGTGCCGAGGCAGCCGCTCTGGCCAAGCTCAACGAGATGCTTCGCCTCTCGGCAGACATCCTCCGCCACATCATCGTGACGAAGAGCCCGTACCTGACCAAGATCCCGTCGTTCGCCGAACTCACCGAGATTCGCCGCGATGATGACGAAACGCCCCGCCCGCGCCAGATGGCCCCAGTTCAGCAGGTGCCAGCGGTGAAGGTGGCTCCGGTCAGCATGGAAGACCTCGACAAGAAGCTCAATCAAATCCTCACCGAGGAAGTGCTCTAATACAACCTATTTCATAGAATCGACTATGAATCTCAACCGCGCAACGATCATCGGAAACCTGACGAGGGACCCCGAAGTCCGCACCACGCCTAACGGCCAAACTGTGGCATCGTTCGGAGTCGCCACGAATTATTCTTGGACCGACCAATCAGGACAGAAACAGGATCGCGCGGAATTCCATAACATCGTGGCTTGGGGCAAGCTCGCAGAAATCTGCGGACAGTTCCTCGCGAAGGGCCGCAAGGTCTACGTCGAGGGTCGCCTCCAGACGCGTGAGTGGGAAGGTCAGGACGGCGCCAAGCGCAATCGAACCGAGATCGTGTGTGAAAACATGATCATGCTCGATCGCTCCGGCGCTCCCGCCACGGCCTCGGCTTCATCGCCGGCCGCAGCACGCACTTCCGCTGGCAACGCCGTTCCTGCGCCGCAGGCAGCGCCCGCCGGTGACAACGAGATTCGCGTCGAGGACATTCCATTTTAACCTATGCGAAGGAATCAAAAGCAGAACAGCATCATGAACCAGCAGCGCCATTGCGGCTTCTGCATCCACGGCGTCAAAGCCGTCGATTATAAGGACTCCAACGCTCTTCGCCGCTACACGTCGTCGTACGGCAAGATCGTCCCGCGTCGCAAGAGCGGCGTCTGCAGCAAGCACCAGCGCATGATCTCCGAAGCCATCAAGCGCGCTCGGACCATGGCCTTGTTGCCCTACGTTGTCCGCTAAGATTAGCCCAAAAATCCGCCCATCAAAAGGCGGGTTTTTGTACCGTCGTTATGCCGAAACCCGTCGAAAATTGGAAGCGCCTGCACACGGACGCGGCCTTCCGTGAGCGGATGAAAAAGCGTTCGCAGATTATTGCCGGCGTACGCAACTTTTTTGCCGACCGTGATTTTTTGGAAGTCGAGACGCCGACCGTGGTTTCCGTGCCGGGAACCGAGCCGCACCTCGATCCGTTCATCACCGACGTTTTCGACTACGAAGGCCGCAAGCATGAGGCGCATCTGATCACCTCACCGGAGTACGCCATGAAGAAGCTGCTGGCCGGCGGTTTGCCGCGCATCTTCGAGATTGCGCGTTGCTACCGCAACGGTGAACCGTGGGACGGCAGTCATAATCCGGAGTTCAGCATGTTGGAGTGGTATCGCGCGGACGCCGACTACACCGACATCATGGCTGACATCGAACAGATGGTCAGCGAAGTCGCCGCGCGCATTACTGGATCTCGCACCATCAATTATGGCGGTCGTCGCATCGACCTTTCGGCACCGTGGCCGCGCATGACGGTGAAGGAAGCCATGGCCACGTACGCCGGCATCGATCTCGACCGCGCCATCGACGACGAGGCCTGGTTCCGCCAGGAGGTGGAGAATAAGGGTTGTCCGACCGGTGCCGACGACACCTTCGACGACCTGTTCTTCCGCATCTTCTTGCGTGACGTGGAGCCAAAGTTGGGTGTCGATAAGCCGGTCATCCTCTGCGAGTATCCGCGATCCATGGCCGCACTGGCGCGCATGAAGGAGGGTGACCAGCGATATGCCGAGCGTTTTGAGGCTTATTGCGGGGGAATGGAGCTGGCCAACGCCTTCTCCGAGCTCAATGACGGGGCCGAGCAGCGCCGCCGCCTGGATGATGACCTCCTGCTCCGCGAGCAGTTAGGCAAGCACACGTACTCAGTAGATGAACAGTTCCTGGAAGCCGTAGGGCAGATGCCCAAAGCCGGTGGTATTGCTTTAGGAATTGACCGTCTGGTAATGTTGCTGACGGACGCATCCACCATTCGGGATGTCTTGTTTTTTCCCGCAGGGGACCTATTCGAATAGCTAGCCCACACCTTTATGGCCGACACATCAGACCTGAAGCGCGACGTGTACATCATGTTCAAGGACGGCATCAACAATGTCGTCGATTTCCAGCATGTTAACCCAGGCAAGGGTTCGGCATTCGTGCGTACCCGCCTCAAGAACGTGGAAACGGGCAAGGTGCTCGAGCACACCTTCAAAGCAGGTGAAACCATCGAGTACGTGGATCTCGATCGTGCCAACATGCAATACCTGTACAAGGATACCGACAGCTTTTATTTCATGGACAACAAGTCCTACGAGCAGTACGCCATCCCGGTCGACCTCATCGGCGAGAAGGGCGGCTACATCAAGGAGGGTCAGGAAGTGCAGGTGCTCATGCACGACTCCCGCCCGCTCTCCATCGCCCTGCCCATGAAGCTCACCTTCAAGGTGGTCGAAGCCATGCCGGCGGTAAAGGGCGACACCTCCTCGGGCCGCGTGCTCAAGGAAGTCACGCTCGATACCGGCCTCAAGATCAAGGTGCCGATTTTCGTAGATCAGGGTGAAATGGTCGTCGTGAACACCGAGAGCGGCGAGTACGTGGAGCGCGCCTCCTCCAAGTAGCAAAATGAAAGCGGTCCTTGCGCGGGGACCGCTTTTGTTATTGACCCCGTCCAAATCCGTCGCGTGATCATTGACGAAACGGTAAAAACGCGTTATGCATTCAAAGAAGAGGTACGATGAACAAAGCGATCAGGATGGCGTTCAGTTCGGTAATTGCCGTAATTTGCGGTTGGCCCATGTGGGCGTTCCTGCTTTCGTCGCACGCGGCGAACCTGCATGGGTTCTGGGAGACGCTGGCCTCGATAGGGGACATTCCCTTTCTGGTCGTGGCTTCACAGCTCGTCTTCACGGTCGTTTTTCTCATCGGGATGGCGTTCGTCTGGCGGGAGTAGGCCCATGTTCCAAAGGTCCGGCAACTGCATGCCGGACCTTTTTCTTTTTCATGACTACTTTACAAAGTAAAGTAAAAGGCCTAGACTGCACGTAGTTGGCAATCCTACTCATTATCTTCCGCTCACATGAATGCCTTTGAAGCCATGGCCCGGCGAATTTCTGCAAATAAGTTTGATCCCTCAACATCGCTTTCTGAAGATGATATCCGCGAGCTGGTCGGTCATGCCACCACGGCGCCTTCGGCATTCAACATCCAACATTGGCGATTTGTGGCCATTACCAAAAAGGAAGACAAGGAGAGGCTCAAGGCCGTCGCTTATGGCCAGCAGAAGATCGCCGATGCCGCAGTGACGTTCATCGTGTTGGGCGACCTGCGAGGGGCCGAAAAGCTCCCTGAAATTTTGGCGCACTCGGTGGCTTCCGGCGTGATCGACCAGGCCGCTGCGGACGCATGGGTAAAGATGACTTCTGGCACGACTCCCGAGGCCGCGCACGACGAAGCCCTCCGTTCCGCCTCGTTGGCCTCGATGTCGCTGATGATTGCGGCCGAAGCCAAGGGATTGGCCTCTTGCCCGATGATCGGCTTTGATGGCGCTGCGGTAAAAAAGGAATTTGGCATCTCGGACCGCTATGCTATCGCCATGCTCATTGCCGTGGGGAATGCCGCGCAAGGAAATTCGCCAAAGAAGTACCGGCTCCCAGTTGATGAAGTCTTGGCGTTTGACCGTGCGCGAGATTTTTAAACCGTCCGGCATCGAAAAAACGACCCTTTTGAGGGTCGTTTTTTCGCATTGACGAAGGCTCTTAGGCCATGGCCGTTTCCTTTTCTTCAGCTTCGGCAGGAACTTCTTCCCCTGCTCGAGCGTCCGGTGCGGCGTCATTTTCCTCCACCTTCTTGATGACGGCGGCGCGGATATCCTTGAGCATCTTGGGGTTGGCACGGAGAAACGTCTTGGCGTTCTCGCGGCCCACGCCCAGTCTGGTCTCGCCGTAGGAGTAGCTGTTGCCGCTCTTGGTGACTACGCCCATCTCGGTACCGAAGTCGAGCATGTCGCCGGAGATGGAGATGCCCTCGTTGTACATGATGTCGAAGACGCAGGTGCGGAACGGCGGCGCCACCTTGTTCTTGACGACCTTTACTTTCACTTGGTTGCCGATAACTTTCTCGTTCTGCTTAAGCTGGGCTGAGCGGCGGACTTCGAGACGCACGGAGGAGTAGAACTTGAGCGCGTTCCCGCCAGTGGTGGTCTCCGGGTTGCCGAAGACGATGCCGATCTTCATGCGGATCTGGTTGATGAAGATAACGGTGGTGCCGGTCTTGGAGACGATGCCGGTGAGCTTGCGGCAGGCCTGAGACATGAGGCGCGCCTGTGCGCCCATTTGATGCTCGCCCATCTCACCGTCGATTTCGGCCTTGGGAACGAGTGCGGCCACGGAGTCGATGACCACCACGTCAACTGCAGCGGAGCGGACGAGGGTCTCGACGATTTCCAGCGCCTGTTCGCCGGTATCGGGCTGGGAGATGAGCAGTTCATCGGTCTTCACGCCGATCTTGGCGGCGTAGTCGGGGTCGAGCGCGTGCTCGGCATCGACGAAGGCCGCGACGCCGCCGAGCTTTTGGATCTCCGCAACGGTATGCAAGGCGAGAGTGGTCTTTCCGGAAGCTTCCGGTCCGTAGATTTCGATGATACGTCCGCGTGGCATGCCGCCGACGCCCAGGGCCACGTCCAGCGAGAGACAGCCGGTGGGAATGGCGTCGATTTCCATCTTTTTTGCATCACCTAACTTCATGATGGAACCTTCGCCAAACCGTTCCTTGATCTGCGCGATGGCCGCGATCACGGCACGGGAGCGTTCGGTGTCTTTTGCATCCGACGACTTCGCCTTTTTTGTCTCTTTTGCTGGTGACATACATGCGGGTTAAATGAATTGCGGCCGCTTTATAGCTGGTGCATGAATTATGCACAAGAGGCCATCAGACATCCGATACTATAGCAGATTTTTCATCTTCTGTTCGGTTCTTGTTCGGGTCTGTAAAGGGTCGGATGTGGATAAGTTGAGATACAAAAATCCGCCCTTTTACTGGGGCGGATTTAGGGAATTTTCGGTGCAGTATCTTGCGGCGCAAGAGCTGCCGTCCGAGCCTTCGGCATTACGATGATGCGGCGAGTGACCGACATTTCCTTGCTGTGCTTTTTTACGCCAGTGACGGTGATGATGTTGAGTCCTTCCTGAAGGTCCAGCGTATCCTTGAATTTGCCGTCGACGTCGGGGCTGACCTGCTTGCCGTTGATGTGCAGCGTGACTTCGCTCTCGGTGCGACCCTCGACGATGAGATTGCGATCTTCGGTCACGAGGCCGTCTTGCGGCGAAGCCAGGGTGATTTCAGGAGGGGCGATGATCTTTTTGATCTCGATGCCGAAGTACACGGCGAATCCCAGAACGGCCAAGCCCAGCAACACCGACTGGATGATTTTCGGCGTGACCATCATCTGCGAGGTGGGAATGGACTTGGTCGGATGCCGATGCGAAGCGCTTCCGGAGGTCGAGGCGCTCGATGTCCGCGCGGGCTTGCGGCGCTCCGGCGCGGGCGCGGTGCGGGCTTTTTCTTTTTTGTAGAGGTCTACCAGCGTGTTGGCATCGAAACCCAGGAACTTGCCGTAGGCCTTAAGATAGATTTTGGAATAGACATCCTCGGGCATCGCCGTACCGTTCACGTCTTCTTCGAATAAGGTGATGTAGCGTTCGGGAATTTTGGAACGCACGGCCACGGCGGCACGACTCAAACCGGACTCTTCGCGAGCCTGCTTGAGCAGGGCCGCAACGGAGTCGGCGATGGCAGTTGTGGTGGTCGTGGTGCGCATGGTGGTGTTTAGATTCCCTCGTGATCTTCTGAGAAGTGCGCGCCGTCTTCATCCATGACCGGCGAGACAAGAATCTGTCGCGGCTTCGCGCCATCTCCCGGTCCAATGATACCGCGTTCTTCGAGCAAGTCCAAGAGGCGAGCGGCGCGTGCATAACCGACCTTGAGCCGGCGTTGCAGATACGAGGCCGAAGCCTTACCGGCCTTGACCACGATGTCGCGGGCTTCTTCCAGCAGCTCGTCGTCTCCGTCGTCATTATAACCGAAGTCGCCGCCGCCTGCACCGCTGCCTTTCTTCTCGGTGATTCCCTCGACGTAGCTGACCGGTTCTTCCAGGCCTTCTACCAGGAAGTCGACTACTTTGCGGATTTCGCTGTCGCCCACGTAGCAGCACTGGATGCGCTTAGGGGAGGACAGGTCGGCAGAAACGAACAGCGAATCGCCGCGACCTACCAATTTTTCTGCGCCTGGTTGGTCCAGGATGGTGCGCGAGTCGGTGGATGAAGCCACTGAAAAGGCGATGCGAGCGGTGATGTTGGCCTTGATGAGACCGGTAATGACGTCTACGGACGGGCGCTGCGTGGCGACTACCAAGTGAATGCCGACGGCGCGGGACATTTGCGCCAGGCGGATGATGGCGCTTTCCACTTCTGAAGCCGAGGCCACCATGAGGTCTGCCAACTCGTCGATGACGATGACCATGTAGGGCATCTTCTCATCCGGATTGGACTCGTTGTATGCGCCGATGTCGCGCCTGCCGGCCTTGGAAAGCAGGTCGAAGCGGCGATCCATCTCGCTGATAGCCCACTTGAGCGCGTTGATGATTTTTGGCACTTCGGTGATTGCCGGCGTGACAAGGTGGGGGATACCGTTGTAGACCGGGAGCTCAACGCGCTTGGGGTCGATCAGCATCAGCTTGAGGTCGTCCGGTCCGTTCTGAAAGATGAGCGAAAGGATGATGGTGTTCAAGCAGACGGTTTTGCCGGAACCGGTGGCGCCGGCAACCAGCATGTGCGGCATCTTGCCGAGGTCGGCGATCCACGGCTTGCCGGCAACGTCTTTGCCGAGACAGACGGTGAGGTTGGACTTGCGTGCGGCGAACTCCTTGGATTCGAGCACTTCGCGCATGCTGACGACGGCCACCGTTTGGTTGGGCACTTCGATGCCTACGAGCGACTTGCCCGGAATGGGCGCCTCGATGCGGATGGGGTGCGCGGCTAGCGTCAAAGCCAAGTCATTGGAAAGCGAGGTAATGCGATTGAGCTTCACTCCGTCGGCCGGTTTGAGAGAAAACTGCGTGACGGTGGGACCGACGCAGACTTCGCCCATCTCTACGAGAATGCCGAAGTTCTCGAGCGTCTTTTGGATCACGTTCATTTTGCCATGCACGTCGCCGGAGTTCGGTTTGGAATTACGCACCTCCAAAAGCTCGAACGGAATGGCGACCATTTTTGCTCGCTTGCGTTTGACCGATGCCGTCATGGCGCGAGCCTCCGTTTCTTCAGGGGAAAGCGGGCGTTCGGGGGCCGGTTCGGAAATTTCCTTTCGCAAGAACGTCGGGGTCTCGTTTTCACGGCTTGATGCGGGAGAGTCATCACCCACGCGCATGGCAGTCGGCAGCGTCGGCAATTTGCGCAACGCCAACAGCTTGGCGAGCACTTCATGAATGGTCACGTCGAAGGTAAGCAGCATCGACGCGGCGATGAGGCCGGCGAGAATCACCATGCTGGCCCACGGACCGGTGAACCGCATCAGCGGGTAGCCCAAGATGAGGCCGACGTATCCGCCAGCGCCCGACAAATGCGCGGGGAAGAGCATCGCGTCGATGTCGCGCCAGCGTGCCACGTTGCTGAAGGCATCGAGGCCGAGGAAGAACATGATGACGCCGATCGTTACGGGCGTCTTCACCACGAATTTTTCCGGAAAGAAAACGCGTCCGGCAAAACCGAGCAGAACGAGCGGCGCAAGAAATTTGCTCCAGCCAAAGATGGCCGAGAGTCCGGAGTCGATGGCTTTGCCCGCCGGACCGGCCATGTCCATGAAGGCCAGGATGGAAACTAGCGCGGCAAGCAGACAAAAAATTGCGGCCAATTCCTTTTTGGCGCGCGAGTTCATCGGCGTGGATTCAGCCTTCTTCAACTTCCGTTCGGGCTTCTTGGCGGCAGACTTTCTCGACATAAGGAAATATCCAGTGCGATGCCATAATCATAGCAATTTAAGCCTGAGGCTGCCAGTTCATGCCAAACCATTCAGCAGGGCCGCAGGTCCGGAAAACGCGTTGCGGGTTCGGGGGAAAAGAAGACGACGTCTCTTCTAAGCGGAAAAGACGGGAGCCGTATCGCGAATGGGCCCGGTTCGTCATATCCTCGAACCCGCAAGCGTCACCTGACCCGCAGCCATGCCGACGGGCTTGGCGAAAGCTCTGGTAACGGAGAGTAAGCGTATTCCCGAACGGCATTATCTTCAATAACTGGTCAAGCTAGTAATGGTGCCTGACCCTGTAGATAAGATGCGCAATAAAAAAGCCCCCCGTTATGGAGGGCCGGCGTTTTTGCTGCTTACGTGCGCTTGTTGGCATTTCTGAGCCAGCGAAGGGTGTGCGAGAGGCGAAATACGCCGCTGCCAAACGTGCATGGCTCCTTACCCTTGGCGGCGGCGCGCGCGTGGTCGCCGCAACGGATGAAGGGGAGCACCATGGCGATGGTTTCTGGCGTTCGTCCGATCTTCAGGTTGTACATGTCTTCCGGACGGCGCCTGATGTCGCAATCGGGCACGCCGCACTTGTATGCGGTTACGCCGTTGGGGACGGGGTCGTCTTCGCGGCGATTCATCTGGCGCAGGGTCAGCGTGAGCGGGTAGACTCCGCAGCCATCTTCGCCAAGGTCTCGGCCAGTTTCTTCTGCCAGCGCCTCCGCGCAGACCTTGCAGCGAATGAGGGGGAGCAGGGTCATTACCGTGATAGTGCGGTAATTGCAGGCCAGGTTGTACATGTAGGCGGGTAATTCCGGTTTTTTTGGAATTGACGCATTTGGCGTCACCGCACCGGTAGAGGAGCTTGCCGTCATCGTTGGATTTCATCCGACGATTCCTTTCTGATTGCTAAAGGGCATTTCGCAAACCTAAGCATGGAATAATAGGTGAGTCAACCGGCTCAACCTCGATGTGTTTGCGTTTAAAGAATCGATGCTTTTAACCGTGGAGAAAGTGAGGATAACTTTTGTCGTCGGTTGCGGACAAGATTTTGAAAATTGGCTTTGTTAAGAGATAAAATGATACCCCTTGACAAGAATAAGCTTTGACACTTGACGTACTTTTCCACACCTGTTATTATCAGCCACGAACAACCTCGACTACATGGTCGGGGGCGGAAAGTCAGAATCTTCGCTAAAAATGGCGTAAAAAGTCCCTGATCAGGACTTGCGCGCGTTGCCGCATTTACCGCGATGATGGTCGAAAAGAAAGCATTTTAATGGGCGTGATGAAATCGCCTTGTCAGTCGAGTGCCAAAAGGAAAAGGCTCGGCTAAGGACAAGGGGATTTTTTGTCATATTGGGGCCATTTTAAGTTCAAATGGCTCAAAAAATCCAGTAAATGCACGGAAAACGTCTGACTGCGTACATTTGAAAACTTACTTTTCGTTGCGTGTTCGACGAGAGCCACGAGCAGAGATCGTGATGCATGTACTGTATCGCTGAACTGTCCTATGTGCGCATGGCGGTTTGTGCCGTGATTTTCCTCACCACGTTGCGAGAATGAGTTTTCAAGAGTGCTTCTCTAATACACTGCGCTATTCCTACGTCTCGCCACTATGAAATTCAAGCGAAGCGCCCCCAAGACGATGGAACGCAAGACATTCACGGATATCGTGGATGCCATGCATCTCCCTGACCTCATCGAGGTCCAAAAGAAGTCGCACGACTGGCTGTTCAAGGATGGTATCCGCGAACTGTTCGAGGAGGTTTCCCCGGTGAAGGACTTCATCGGCCGCGATCTCGAATTGTATTTTCTCGACTATTATCTCGACGAACCGAAGTTCGACGAGGCCACGTCGAAGATCAAGAATCTCACTTTTGAGGCGCCTCTCCGCGTAAAGGCCCGCCTGATCAACAAGCGCACGGCTGAGACCAAAGAGCAGGAAATCTACCTCGGAGACTTTCCGCTCATGACTGACCGCGGCACGTTCATCATCAACGGCATCGAGCGCGTGGTGGTGTCGCAGCTTGTTCGCTCTGCCGGCGTATTCTTCACGTCGGAGCTGACTCGCGGCCGCAAGTATTTCGGCGCAAAAATCATCCCGAACCGCGGCGCTTGGCTTGAGATGGAAACGGACAGCTCGAACGTCATTTGGATCAAGATCGATCGCAAGCGCAAGGTCGCAGTGACCTCGCTGATGCGCGCCTTCGGTTACGCCACCAACGAGGAAATCCTCGAAATGTTCAAGGATGTGGATCGGCATCCCAACATCAAGTACATCGAGGCGACGCTTGCCAAGGACGCTTCTACCAACGAGGAAGAAGGCCTCAAGGAAGTCTATAAGCGCATCCGACCGGGTGACCTGGCCACCACCGACAACGCCCGCTCGCTCATCTATTCGATGTTCTTCAATTTCGATCGTTACGACCTCGGTAAGGTCGGACGCTATAAGTTCGCGCAGCGTTTCAACATCGATTATTCCAAGGAGCAGATCGAGAAACCGGAGCACCGCATCCTCAAGCGCGAGGACATCGTGGCCATCGTGAAGGAAGTGATCCGTCTCAACATCACCCAGGAAGAGTCCGATGACGTCGACCACTTGGGCAACCGCCGCGTTCGCGCCGTGGGCGAATTGGTGCAGAACCGCCTTCGCGTCGGTTTGTCGCGCATGGAGCGCATCATCAAGGACCGCATGTCCACCATGGACATCATGACGCTCACCCCGAGCCGTCTCGTCAACGCCCGCCCGATCATCGGCGTGGTGCGCGAGTTCTTCATGTCCTCGCAGTTGTCGCAGTTCATGGACCAGACCAACCCGCTTTCCGAGCTTGAACACAAGCGCCGCCTGTCGGCCATGGGTCCTGGCGGTTTGTCCCGCGAACGCGCCGGCTTCGACGTCCGCGACGTGCACACCACGCACTACGGACGCATCTGTCCGATCGCCACCCCTGAAGGACCGAACATCGGTCTTGTCGGTCACCTTGCTTCCTATGCTCGCGTCAACGAGTACGGCTTCATCGAGACGCCGTACCTCAAGGTCATGAAGGACAAGAAGGGTCGTCCGCAGGTGACAAAGGAAATCGAATACCTCAACGCCTTCAAGGAAGAGGTTTCGGTGACCACCGCTGCCACCACCAAGCTGGACAAGGACGGATACTTCATCGAGAGCAAGGCTGCCGTCCGCAAGAACGGCGAGCCGACCGTCACGCCGGTTTCCGAAATCCAATACATGGACGTGTCGTCCAAGCAGATTGTTTCCATTGCCACCGCTTGCGTGCCGTTCTTGGAGCACGATGACGCCAATCGCGCGCTCATGGCCACCAACATGCAGCGCCAGGCCGTGCCGTGCATCAATCCGGACGCGCCGATCGTCGGCACCGGCTTCGAGAAGCGCGCGGCCATCGATTCCGGCCACGTGCTGGTCGCGGAGTGCGAGGGTGAGGTCATTTTGGCGCAGGCCGATCGCGTTGAGGTCAAGTCCTCCGAGGATGACAGCATCAAGACGTACAAGCTCAATAAGTTCGTACGTTCCAACTCCTCCACCTGCATCAATCAGCGCCCTCGCGTGCTGAAGGGTCAGAAGGTCAGCCCGGGCGACGTCATCGCTGACGGTCCTTCGTCGCATGGCGGCGAACTCGCGCTCGGTCAGAACCTGCTCGTGGCATTCCTTTCTTGGGAAGGCTACAACTACGAAGACGCCGTCATCTTGAACGAGCGCCTGGTGCAGCATGACCGATTCACTTCCATTCACATCGAGAACTACAACATCGACGTTCGCGAGACCAAGCTCGGTCCCGAAGTCGTGACTTCCGACATCCCGAACATCAGCGAGGAAAAGCTCAAGAACCTCGATGACCGCGGCATCATACGCATCGGTGCCGAAGTCGCTTCCGGCGACATTCTCGTCGGAAAGATCACTCCGAAGGGCGAAACCGAATTGTCGGCGGAAGAAAAGCTTCTTCGCGCCATCTTCGGCGAGAAAGCCCGCGACGTCCGCGACAGCTCGCTCTACCTTGAGCACGGCGGTCACGGCAAGGTGGTCGACATCAAGATCTTCTCCCGCGACGCCGGCGACAAGCTGGCACCGGGCGTGATCGAATCCATCCAGGTATCCATCGCTGCCATGCGCAAGATTCAGGTCGGTGACAAGGTCGCCGGTCGCCACGGTAACAAGGGCGTCGTGTCGCGCATCGTGCCGGCCGAAGACATGCCTTTCCTTCCGGACGGCACGCCTGTCGACGTCATTTTGTCCCCGCTCGGCGTCGTTTCCCGCATGAACCTCGGTCAGATTCTCGAGACGCACATGGGCCTTGCCGCCAACGCGCTCGGTTACCACGCGGTCACTCCGGCGCTCAACGGCATCACTGAGGCGCAGATCCGCGAGGAACTCGTGAAGGCCGGCTTCCCCGAAGACGGACAAACCGTGCTTTACGACGGGCGCTCCGGCGAACCGTTCGACAACAGGGTGACCGTCGGTTACATCTACGTCCTCAAGCTGAACCACATGGTCGAGGACAAGATTCACCAACGCTCTATTGGTCCGTACTCGCTCATCACGCAGCAGCCGCTCGGCGGCAAGGCGCAATTCGGCGGACAGCGCTTCGGAGAAATGGAAGTCTGGGCGCTGGAAGCATACGGCGCGGCGCACATGCTGCAGGAAATTCTCACCATCAAGTCCGACGACGTTCCGGGTCGTTCCAAGGCCTACGAATCCATCATCAAGGGCGAAGCCATCAAGAAGATCAACATTCCGGAATCGTTCAACGTGCTCGTACGCGAACTCAAGGGTCTTGGCCTCGACGTGGAGCTGCTCAAGGACAAGCAGCGCGTGGATGCCGACGAGGCCGCTCGCGTGATGCCGCTCAAGCTGACTCGCGGAGTCGCGCCGGAGGCATCGCCCGACGACGAAAACCCCGAACTCGACAAGGAAGTGGAGGCCCGTCCGTCGAACGGCCTCGCGTCGGAAGAACCCGAGGAAGGCAGCGAAGAATAACCTCGCATCCCCACGTCTATGAATCCCATCGCTGACCAATTCAAGATTCAGGACTTCGACGCGATCCGTCTCAAGCTGGCGTCTCCGGACGTCATCAAGACCTGGTCGTACGGCGAGGTTACCAATCCGGAAACCATCAACTACCGCACCCAGAAGCCTGAAAAGGGCGGACTGTTTGCCGAAGAGATTTTCGGTCCTTCCAAGGACTGGGAGTGCTACTGCGGCAAGTACAAGAAGGTGCGCTACAAGGGCATCATCTGCGACAAGTGCGGCGTGGAAGTCACGCACTCGCTCGTTCGCCGCGAGCGCATGGGCCATATCGAGCTCTCTTCGCCGGTGTCCCACATCTGGTTCTTGCGCGGAGTGCCGTCCAAGATCGGTCTCGTGCTCGACCTCTCGGTCCAGTCGTTGGAAAAGGTGATTTATTTTGCCAATTTCATCGTCACTTCGGTCAACGAGCCTGCCAAGGTTGAGACCATGGAACAGGTGAAGGTCGAGTATAAGGGCAAGAAGAAGCAGATCGAGTCCGAGTACAAGCAGCAGGTCGAGAGCGCCGAAAAGAACGCCAAGAACGATGCCGACCGCGAAAAGAAAGTCTCGGAGGCGTTTGACCTGAAGGCGAACAAGCTCAAGGACTTGGACGAGGACTTCACTATCGTGGAGAAGGAACTTAAGGAGCTCAAGCCGCTCAAGATCATCTCGGAAAATACCTATCAGGAGTGGTCGCTCAAGTACGGCCACCTGTTTGAGGCTGGCATCGGCGCCGAAGCCGTGCGCGAGCTGCTCGCCAAGGTGAATATCGATAAGGCCATGAAGGACCTTGCCCAGCTCATCGAAGACGAGCCTCAGGGTCCCAAGTACGACAAGCTCGTACGCCGCATCAAGCTGCTCCACGCGCTCAAGACCAACGCCATCAATCCCGAATGGATGATCATGACGGTTCTTCCGGTGATCCCTCCAGACCTGCGCCCGATGGTTCCGTTGGACGGTGGCCGCTTTGCCGCCTCTGACCTCAACGACCTGTATCGCCGCGTTATCAACCGCAACAATCGCCTCAAGAAGCTGCAGGACCTCAACGCCCCCGAAGTCATCACGCGCAACGAAAAGCGCATGCTGCAGGAGGCCGTTGACGCCCTGATCGACAACAGCGCTCGCCAGTCCAAGACGGTCATCGCGACCACCGGCAAGAAGCGCCAACTCAAGTCCCTTGCCGACATTCTCAAGGGCAAGCAGGGACGCTTCCGTCAGAACTTGCTTGGTAAGCGTGTCGACTACTCCGGCCGTTCGGTCATCGTGGTCGGTCCTGACCTCAAGCTCAACCAGTGCGGTATTCCCAAGATGATGGCACTTGAGCTCTTCAAGCCGTTCGTCATTTCCAAGCTCATTTCCCGCGGCTTGGTGCACAACATCCGCAGCGCCAACCGTTACATCGAAGCCGATAACGCCGAAGTCTGGGACATCTTGGAAGAGGTCACCAGCGACGCCATCGTGCTGCTTAACCGTGCTCCGACGCTGCACCGCCTCGGCATCCAGGGCTTCAACCCGAAGCTGATCGAAGGTAAGGCCATCCAGATTCATCCGATGGTCTGCCCGTCCTTCAACGCGGACTTTGACGGCGACCAAATGGCCGTCCACGTCCCCCTGACGGAAGAAGCCAAGACAGAAGCCCGCGAGCGCATGCTCTCGATCAACAACCTGCTCAAGCCGGCCACCGGCCAGCCGGTCATGCGTCCGGACAAGGACGTCATCTGGGGCATCTTCTACATGACCTCCACGATTCCGCCGCAGGGCCGCGAGACGCCTCGCGCGTTCAGCAACGAGACTGATGCCCTGTACGCCTACGCCGCCCGCATCATCGAAATGCGCGAGCGCGTGCTGGTCCGCCGCACGCCAGGTGCCAAGCCGATCGAGACCACGGCTGGACGCGTCTTGTTCAACCGCGCGCTTCCCGAAGGTCACGTCTACGTCAACGAGCAACTCGACTCCAAGAAGGTCACTGAAATCGTCCGCAGCTGTCTCGAGATGAACGGACGAGAACGCGCCCGCCTGCTCTTGGACGACATGAAGGACATGGGTTTCCACTACATCACCAAGTCCGGTTACTCTTGGGGCATGGCCGACCTTCCGTTCCTGCCGGAAAAGAAGGTCCTCATCGTCGAGGGCGACAAGCGCGTCGAAGAGATTGAGGAGCAGTATCAGGAAGGCTTGCTCACCATCGGCGAGCGCCATGCCAAGATCATCGAAGTCTGGTCCGAGATCAAGGATAAGGTCACGAAGCTCGCCAAGGCCAAGCTTCCCAAGGAAGGCTCGGTGGCGGCCATGATCGATTCCGGCGCCCGTGGTTCGTGGGGCCAGCTCACGCAGATCATCGGCATGAAGGGTCTCGTGCAGAACCCGGCCGGCGACATCATCGAACTTCCGGTCAAAGCCAACTTCAAGGACGGTTTCGACGTGCTGGAATACTTCATTTCCACCCACGGCGCACGTAAGGGCTTGTCCGATACGGCATTGCGCACGGCCAACGCCGGCTATCTCACTCGTCGTCTCGTGGACGTTTCCCAGGACCTCGTGATCCGCTCTGAGGACTGTGGCGATACCACCGGTGTCGAGATCAACAAGAAGGAAAGCGACGAAATGAACGAAAAAGTCGCCAACCGATTGCTTGGACGCCATCTCATCACCGAAATCAAGGATGCCAAGGGCAAGGTGGTGGTGAAGTCCGGCGAGCTCGTCACCGAGCCCATCTACCGCGAAATCTCCGCATTCGACCACCTCGATCACATCCGCGTCCGCTCGGTGCTCGAATGCCGTATGTCCAAGGGAACCTGCAAGATGTGCTACGGCTACGACTTGGCCTACAACAAGAAGGTCGAGACGGGTGTCGCCGTCGGCATCATCGCGGCGCAGTCCATCGGCGAACCGGGCACGCAGCTCACCATGCGCACCTTCCACACCGGCGGCGTGGCGGGATCCGACATCACCCAGGGTCTTCCGCGCGTCGAAGAGCTTTTCGAAGCCCGTCCTCCAAAGCGCAAGGCTTTCATGAGCGACGTCTCCGGCAAGTGCTCCGTCGAGGAGATCGAGCGCCGCATGATCGAAGGACCGGATGGGCAGCAGATGCTCGCGCCTTTCGTGGGCCACAAGATCGTGAAGATCAGCTTCACCGAGCAAGACGGCGAGTCGTACAAGCACAGCCCGAATGACACCGTTGCCGTGAAGGACGGCAAGAAGGTCAACGAGGGTGAAGTCGTGGTCATCAAGGCCGATGGCAAGAAGCTTATCGCGACCGCTGCCGGCACCGCCAAGGTGGAGAAGCGCATCGTGCGCGTGCTCCGCGAGACGGAGAACGTCCGCGAGTACATCGTGCCGCCCGGCTACGTCCTGTTCGTCCGCAACGGCGACATGATCGAGGCGGGCCAGCAGATCACCGACGGTTCGTTGGATCTGCAGCAGCTGTATCGCCTCCGCGGCAAGGAAGCCGTGCAGAAGTACGTCCTCAAGGAGGTGCAGGCCATCTATACCTCGCAGGGTCAAAAGCTCAACGACAAGCACATCGAAATCATCATCAAGCAGATGTTCTCGCGCGTGCTCGTTCGCGACGTCGGTGACACCGACCTGCTCCCCGGCGAGATCATCGAAAAGGCGCAGTTCATCGAGGAGAACATCGCCGCTCGCAAGAAGCAGGGCAAGGAAGCGACTGCAGAGGAACTGTTCCTTGGCATTACCAAGGTCGCGCTTTCCACGCAGAGCTTCCTCTCGGCGGCATCCTTCCAGGAGACGGCCCGCGTGCTCATCAACGCGGCCATCACCGGCAAGCTCGACCGCCTTGAGGGTCTCAAGGAGAACGTCATCATCGGACGTCTCATCCCCGCAGGCACCGGTTTCGGAGTGGTGCGCAAGCACAGCGAAGAGCCAAAGGCCGAGGCAGCTGTTGCGTAAAACACGCGCAGCTCAGCGAAAACCCCGCTCAGATCGAGCGGGGTTTTCGCTTGTTCCGCGAACGGTCGGCAACATGGTAATCTTACGGCATGATTATTCTCGGCATCGACCCGGGGTTCGCGGACATGGGTTACGGCATCATCCAATCCGTTGGCGGCAAGGACCGCTGTTTGGCGTACGGCAGTTTGCGGACTCCGGCGGGGGAGGCTTCCGAGGCTCGCCTCGCGTCGGTGTACGAGGGGCTGAGCAAAATCATCGATAAGTATAAGCCGGATGCCGCGGCAATTGAAAAATTGTTTTTTTCCAAAAACGTGAAGACCGCCATGTCGGTGGCCGAGGCACGCGGTGTCATCCGCGTGTGCCTGCAGCTGCGAGGGATCGACTGCGCCGAATTCAGCCCGGCCGACGTGAAGATGGCGGTGAGCGGTAACGGAGCGGCTACCAAGGAGCAGGTGCAAAAGATGGTCCGCATCCTTTTAGGCCTCAAGGAAGCGCCGAAACCAGACGATGCTGCGGACGGTTTGGCATTGGCTATCGCACTCTCCAGCGCCAAGCGATTTGCTCGGGCGTTACCAGCCCGGGTATGAACATCGTTCGTGCAGCGAGCGGCAAGGCCGTCAAAGCGTTCATGATCGGCTTGCTGGTTGCCGGCATTGCGACCGTCGCCGCTTTTCATGCGCCGTCGGTCATGTTTGCGAGACCGGGGTGGTTTGACGGCGGCATCAGGCTGCTGCGTGACGACGGCGAAGTGTCCTACTATTTTTTGCACTCAAGCTGGATTGACCGTTCGGGGCAGGCCGTAACGCTGACCCAGGATTACCCGCCACTCGGCGTTTTGTATTTTTCGCTGCCAAGACTGCTGACCAAAAATTTCGAAGCGTTCGAAGTCGCTTTCGTGTCCCTTAACGCGGTGCTGTACGCCCTGCTGTTCGTCGTCATGTCCCTGCTTCTCGACGGGGAAGGGCGTTCCAAACGGAGACTGGCGTTTTTTCTCCTGCCGGCCTTCTTGTACTTCTCGCTTTGGAGGTTCGACATCCTTCCGACGCTGCTGGCGGCAGGTGCGCTGCTGGCGGCAAAGCGCAAAGCACCGGAGCCGGCCTTCTTGCTGCTGTTGGCCGCCGCCATGGCTAAGTGGTATGCGGCTTTGTTTTTTCCGCCTTTTTTCATCTATTTTGCCCTGCTCGGCGGACGTGAAATACCCATAAAACGCCTGCAAAACGCCATTTTTTTGACGGCCGGCGCGGGCATCGCGCTCATCGCCCTGGTGGCTTCGGTCGCTGGGTTTGGGGCGCTGGTAGAGCCTGTGCTGTTCCACCTGTCACGCGATTTTGAAATGGGCTCGGTCGGCGCGGTCCTGCTGACGGGCATGCGCGCCGTCGGCATTGACCGCCCGTTGTTGCATGGCGCGTTGGCACGTCTTTTTTTCCTCATGCAGTTCGCGGCGGTGATTCCCGTGGTATGGAAGGAATACCCAAAGGATTTTCGTTCGCTCGTCCGCGCTTGCGTCTTCGTGCTCATTCCGTTTATGGCACTTGGGTCGGTATTTTCCGCGCAATGGATCGTTTGGCTTGCGCCGTTGGTATTGGTCGTTGCCGACGCGACGGACCTGGCATTGCTTGCCGCCTTGGACTTGACGGTGTTCGTGCAGTTTCCAGTGCTGTTCGGCATCAATCCGTACGGCAGCGCTTACGCCGTTTTCACCTTCATTCGTTCTGGATTATTTGCCGCGCTCTGGTGGCGGAATTCACGCGCATTTTTTTCGCGCGCACAACGTATGCCGCAGACATTGCCAGAAGCAGGAGGGCAACTCCCACCGCTATCGGGGTCGTATAGTAATAGGAAAGCAATCCGATGATGCCGATACCGGCCATGACAAAAATGGATTTTGGGCTCTTGAGCCAAGTGACCATAAGGGGCATGAAGGTCAGCAGATACCACGGTTGGAACCAGTTGAGCCAGACGAAGTAATAGGCGGCCATGATGACAACGGCCGCAGCGGTCGGGGACAGCTTCCGATTCCATGAATACAACGTGACAAAGGCCAGCACCGCAAGGAACGTTTCTAACGCGACAAGATGTACGATAACAGGCCGAGCAAGCGTCCCCACGTTCGTCAAAAAGGACCAAAGTACGAATCGGAAAGGGGAGTAATTGATGACGTCGCTGATGTTATTGGCGATTTCAGCCATGCCGGCAAACGTTGCCTTGCCGGCCCAAAAGGGCCACCAGACCAGGACAAGCGCCGAAAGAGAGGCCCCTATGACCAGCAGGCGTTTGCGGTTTTTTGCGGGTATGGCCAAGAGCGCAGGAGTCAGGACAAGCGGCCAATGTTTGATGAGCGCCGCGCCGACGATGCCTGCTGCGGCCAGCTCCAGGTTCTCGTCAACGAGAGCCGTCGCAAGAATGGCCAAAAACGGCAGCATCGCGCCTTCATTGTGACCGGCATTGGCTATTTCAAAAGCCGCCACGGGATTCAATAGCCAGAAGACAAGGATAAGCCACGCTTTCCGTGCGTCGCGTTTACGCATCCATCGGTACAGGATGTAGCCGGCTAGCACGTATCCGGAAAGGTTCAGGATGAGCATGCCTTTTGCCTGGACTCCCGGGTCACTGACGATAAGTACGGGAAGAGCCGAGAGCGCAGTCCAAAGCGGACCATAGACCATCGGAGTGTCGTACCATCGGGACCAGTCCGCATGGTAGGCGGGATCATCCGTGAACGTGCCTGCCGGAGTGACATACGGGTTACGCCCGTGAATGACCATGTTGCGCGCCA
>JAHFIW010000015.1 GCA_023246195.1 bacterium | reverse complement strand
TGGCCGCGCAGCTCCGCAATGGCGACGACGTGGTGATGACCGTCATGGAACATCACGCC
Source organism: bacterium (assembly GCA_023246195.1). Lineage (GTDB taxonomy): Bacteria > Patescibacteriota > Patescibacteriia > SG8-24 > SG8-24 > JAHFIW01. The sequence goes on along the minus strand of JAHFIW010000015.1, from coordinate 33,166 downwards.
AACCTGGTGCCGTGGCAGCAGTATGCCAAGGAGTTCGGCTTTGCGCTGAAATTCATACCGATTACCGCCGACTACCAGCTCGACATGGACGCGGCCGCACGGATGATCACGCCGGCGACGAAGGTCGTGGCCGTGACCATGGCTTCGAACGTGCTTGGCACTGTCGTTCCCGTTGCGGCGCTCGCCAAGCTTGCGCATGCGGTCGGCGCGACCGTCGTCGTTGACGCCGCCCAAGCAGCCGGCCACTTGCAGATTGACGTGCGTAAAATCGACTGCGACTTCTTGGCATTTTCCGGTCACAAGATGCTCGGGCCCACCGGCACTGGCGTGCTCTACGGCAAGAAGGCCATGCTGGAAAAAATGGAGCCGATGCAATTTGGCGGTGACATGATCCGCGAGGTGCGCTTCGAGGACTCGACATGGAATGAAGTCCCGTGGAAATTCGAGGCCGGCACGCCGAACATCGGCGGCGTCATCGGGCTCGGTGCGGCGGCAGACTACGTGCGGCTTGCCGGCATTGACCGCATCGCGGCGCACGAACTGGCGCTGGCGTCGCGTGCCATTGCCAAACTCTCCGCGATTCCCGGCGTGCGCGTCATCGGTCCGGGCGCGAGCGAAGAGCGCACCGGCGTGGTCTCGTTCGAAGTCGACGGCATCCATCCGCACGACGTCGCCACCATCCTCGATGCCGAAGGCGTTTGCGTGCGCGGCGGCCATCATTGCGCCATGCCGCTGCTCAAAACGCTCGGGCTGATCAACGGCACGGCTCGCGCCAGCTTCGGCATCTACAGCACCGACGCCGATGTCAACGCGCTTGCGGCCGGCATCGAGAAGGCGCGCAAAATTTTTCGCTTGCCTTGATATGGAACCGCTCAACAACGACCTCATCGGCGACGAACGGATGTACATGGAGAACATCCTCGACCACTCCACGCATCCGCATAACGCCGGCACCATCCCCGACGCCACTTTCACGCATCAGGAGGTGAACACCTCCTGCGGCGACGCCATCGGCATGTACGTCAAGCTCGCCGACGGCAAGGTGGCTGACATCAAGTTCGACGGACACGGTTGCGCCATCAGTCAGGCATCGGTCTCGATGCTCACCGACTTCGTCAAGGGCAAGACCGTGGAAGAATTGAAGGCGCTCACCAGGGAAAACATCTTTGAACTGCTCGGTATCGAAGTGGGAATGACGCGGCTTCGCTGCGCGCTGCTCGGACTGAAGACGCTCGAAGTCGGCCTCCAGAACCATCTCACTGAACGAAAGGAACAACACTGATATGTCCCTCAAGATCAAAAATCTCCACGTGTCCCGCGAGGGCAAGGAAATCGTCAAAGGCGTGACCATCGAGATCATGCCCGGTGAAGTGCATGCGCTGATGGGACAGAACGGCTCCGGCAAGTCGTCGCTTGCCAACGCGCTGATGGGCCATCCCAAGTACGTCATCACCGACGGCAGCATCGGCATCGACGACGAGGACCTGACCGCGCTCAAGCCGAACGAGCGCGCCGCCAAGGGCCTGTTCCTGTCGATGCAGCACCCGCCGGAGGTCTCGGGCGTCACCGTGGCGCACTTCCTTCGCGTCATCACCACGACCGCGCGCCGTGAACCGCTGTCCGTGGCCGACTTTCGAAAGTTGCTCAAGGAAAAGATGGCAGACCTGAAAATCGATGCCTCCTTCATGCACCGCGGCCTCAACGAAGGCTTCTCCGGCGGCGAAAAGAAACGCATGGAAATCCTCCAGCTCGCGCTGCTGGAACCAAAGTACGCCGTGCTCGACGAGACGGACTCCGGCCTGGACGTCGACGCGCTCAAGATCGTCAGCGACGGAGTGAGGAAGTTGCGCGAGAAGGGCATGGGCGTGCTGCTCATCACGCACCACGCCCGCATCCTCCAAGATCTGGAACCCGACAAGGTCCACGTGCTCAAGGACGGCCTGATTGTCGCCGACGGCAGTGCCGACCTGGCCGCAGAAATCGAAAAAGACGGATTCACCAAGTGGTAAAGCACATCCTATGGTCATCAAAGAAGAGGTCATCGAGGTCCTCAAGAACACGCTCGACCCCGAACTCGGCATCGACCTGTACACGCTCGGGCTGATTTACGACGTCGACATGGACGAAAAGAACCAAAAGCTCGTCCTCAAGATGACCTTCACCACGCCGCTCTGCCCGTACGGCCCGCAGATGGTAGGCGAGTTGCGCGGCAAATTCCGCGCATTGGGACTCGACGACGTGAAGGTCGATGTCGTTTTCGATCCGCCATGGGAGCCGAGCGAGGAAGTGCGGGCGATGCTGGGGGTCTGAGGACAAAGTCGTTTGCACATGCCTTTGCAATGACGGATACTGTGACGGTATGCGAGGAGAATCAGGAATGGAACATCCCGAAAGGCGCGAACCGCAGACGATGCGGCGCGGATTTGAGTATCGCGACGTCGCGGGCAACCTGATCGGCCGCGCGGAAGTCGAACTGGACGATGCCGAGGTGGAAATCCCCAGAGACGGAAAAGAAGCGCTTCCGCCGGTACGCGGACATGCGATGCGCAGTTTCACGCTTCGCGGGGAAAAAGACGGCCAACCTACCGAAGTCGACATGCTGGCGCTGGCGAACGCGCGGGGCATCAAGGTGATCGTCACTTCCGAACGTCAAGACAACTACGATTACGACGAGGACAACTTGCGCGCGACCGTTCCGCCCCTGGAAACGCCGACCGACGTCGGGGTCTTTTTGCATGAGCTCGGCCATGCCGAGCAATACGGCGAAGAACGGTTTCACAAGACCGGCGACCTTTACGGCGCGGGACGGAAGCTCGCAAGGGGCGTTTCGTTTGAGATGGATGCCCTCAAAAAAGCTGTCGCCAAGGTACGAGACGCCGTTCCGGAGGTCGCAGACCTTCTTACCGACGACCTGCTTGATGAGTTCGGCGCGGAACAGTCGCTGATCCTCGAAGAGAGGGCTGCCGCAAACGCCGTATATGTCCACCTGCTCGGCGCGAGAGCGAAGGAGAAGGACCAAAAGAAACATGAGGAGCTTGCGCGTGAGGCGTCCGAAGCCAGGATGAGGGTGCAGGATCTCGACGACGAACTGCAAAACCTCATAAGCGAATTCCATATCCGCGAATTCGTTACCTTGCCGACGAGCATCTTGGAACGCGACGCCACCCGTCGTGCCTTCCAGTGGGCACGCAAGGTGCGCCTTGAAGCCGGCATCGACCTCTTTACCCGTCATGTCGCGCCAGATGATCCGTCGATGCCCCGAGTCTCCGAATGCGGGCGCTCCGTCACGAGAGGCATGCAATCAGGACACGGCGAGAGCCCCGAAGAAACGGACCTCATCGATGATCTCAAACGAGCACTCGGCACGTACGGGGCAGACTCCCTTCGATTACGCCATCCTCACAAGCCCGGCGATATCGGCATCACGCCGACCGTGGGGAGAAGGGGTGCGAAAAACTGACGCTTGCCGCGAGACAAAGGACTTTGACGTCCAAGCTGTGGTAGACTTCATGGAGAATCCCTAACCCGTGTGCATATGGCCCATTCCGTCACCGTGTACTCAACGCCAACTTGCCCCTACTGCAAAATGGCCAAGGCGTACCTTGCAGAGAATAACATCGAGTTCAAGGATATTGACGTTTCCACCGACGACAAGGCCGCGCAAGAAATGATCGATAAGTCGGGACAGATGGGAGTCCCGGTCATCGAGATCGACGGGAAGCATATCGTCGGGTTTGATAAGGAAGCGGTGAAGGCGGCACTCGGATTATAATTTCTCTCCCCTCTAAAAAACGCCCCGCATTGCGCGGGACGTTTTTGTTTTCGCGATTTACCTCCGATGCTTCATCAGATCATGTTTGGCCGCTAATCCGTCCGCCACGCTCCAGTCCAGGTTGCCCATGAACGAAACGACGTACTTCTTGCGCGCGGTGGCATAGTCGAGGAAGTAGGCGTGCTCGTAGACGTCCAGGACCAGGAGGGGAATGGCGCCCCAGATGCCGCCCTGATTGTGGAGGTCGCAGACGTAGTTATGAAGCTTGCCGTCGGTGAAGTCGAAGGCAAGGACGACCCAGCCGCGCGCGGACAAGCCGCAGGCGGCGAAGTCGGCCGACCATTTTTCGTAAGAACCGAAATCGGCGGCGATCCATTCGGCGACGGTGCCGGCAGGCTGCTGACCGGTGGCGGTCATGTTGTCGAAGTAGGCCTCATGCAGCTTCACGCCGTTGAGGGCAAAACCTTCCTCAACCTTGAGTTCGCGCAGGTCGCTGTACGTGCCGTTGGAATTGGAAAGGTCGACGGCAGTGAGCGCGGCGCGGATTTCGTTCACTTTCTTCACATAGCCCGCGTAGAGCACGTCGTGATGCTCCGAGAGCTGCTTCTCGGTCAGGCCGGGAAGTTCCTTGTACTTGAGAGGCTTTACGGATAAGTCGGACATAGATGAAAGTGGTGCGGGCTAGCGTCCGCGTGAGGTCATACTAACTCCGTGAGGCTTCACAGGCAAGGCACATCGTGGTAGCGTCTCGTGGACAGCGTTCATTGAAAGGAGCGAATCATGACAGCTGGATGGAAGGACGTTTCACGACCGAACTATTTCGGCGCCTCTCGCGATACGATGTTTGCCGACTACGACAGGCTGCTCGGGAAAGGCAACTGGCGTCTCGCGTGGCGAATCGGCGATTTCGACGTGGATTTTCTCGGAGCGTGCGCGCTCTACGAAGACGCATACTTCGCCTTCTTTTCGCGCCGGCCTTTCGTGCTCAAGCGACTCATCCGAGACGCCAGCGACGTCTATGACGATGCCGTGACCAACGTCGACAGCGGCTTCGACTACGCCAGACAGGAGACGAACCGTACGCATGTGCAGGACATCGCCATCCGTCGTTGCGTGTTGCGCCGCGGAAAACGGTTCAAGGGCAACGCGCTCATCCAGATCCGCGACAGCATCGGCAAACACCCGCTGAGCATGGAACTCTCGCCCGGACAGGTGCCGTTCCATCTTCCGAACATCATGGAACCGTCGGCAGACGGCCGACGAGGCGCCCACTGGTACAAAGAAGGTTCCGTGGAAGATTTCTACCAGAGAAATCGCTATCTGCAGGTCAAAACCTGATTTCTTCCGCTTCCGCGCTTCGGCGCGGTTTTTTGTATCCGACGGGTTGCCAGATGCCGAAAAATATGTTACTTTCGCAACGTTATAAGGAGCCGCGCAACGGCAGAACTGGCTTAGCAATGGTCGACACCATCATCTTACGAACCAACGAGATTTGCCTTAAAGGAGGCAACCGCCACGTGTTTGAGCGGTATCTTCTTGATGACGTCAAGCTGCGCCTCGCGCCGATCGGCAGCTTCAAGGTGCGCGGTGACCAGGGGAGCGTCTTTGCCTTCCATGAAGGGCCGATGACCGACGAAACGGCGGCTGCCAGCGCCGCGGCGATGCGCACGGTGTTCGGCGTCGCCACGATCTTGTTTGCTGCTCGCGTCACGAAGGATATCGAAACGATCTGTGCCGCAGCGGAAACGTTGATGACAAAAAGGGGACTGACCTCTGAAGCCGTCGCGAAGGGCATGAAACGCTCTTTCAAGGTGTTTGCCTCTCGTTCCGACAAGACGTTCTCCATGTCCTCGCATGACATCGCGTGTGCCGTCGGAGAACGCCTGCTGAACGACGTCCCGGGCCTTGTCGTTGACGTGCATGAACCGAAAACGAACGTGACGATCGAAATTGCCAAGGAAGTCGCGTACGTCGCGGTCGGTCGCGAAGAAGGCGCGGGCGGGTTGCCCGGCGGCGTCGCCGGAAAAGTCGTCGCCATGCTTTCTGGCGGCATCGATTCTCCCGTGGCCGCCTGGAAACTGATGCGCCGCGGTTGTCGTCCGGTACTGGTGCATTTTCACAGCTATCCTTACGTCGGCGCGGAATCCATCGATAAGGTGAAGCGCCTGGCCGCGCGGCTTGGCGCGTTTTTGCCGGGACTGACGCTGCATCTCGTTCCCATCGGCGACGCGCAGCGCGAAATCACCGCGAAGGCCGACGAATCGGTGCGCGTGCTGCTGTATCGCAGGCTGATGTTCCGCATCGCGGAAAAAATCGCGGTAAAAGAACGCGCCTACGCGGTGATCACCGGCGACAGCGTCGGACAAGTCGCCTCGCAGACCATCGAAAACATCGCGGCCGTTTCCAAAATCACCACCATGCCGGTCTATCGCCCGCTCATCGGCGACGACAAGGAGGACATCGTTCGAGTCGCAAAGCGCATTGGGACCTTCGCCACTTCCATCGAACCGCACGACGACTGCTGCACGTTATTCGTACCGCGCCGTCCTGCCACTCGCGCCAGCGCGGTTCAGCTTGACGCCGAGGAAGCCAAGTACGACGTACACGCGCTGGTCGAAGCCTCTTTGGCGAAAACTGAAACGGTCGCGGTCACAAGCGCCGTGCCGCATGCTACAGTAGTCGCATAAACTATGGGAACGCTCTACATCATCGCCACGCCGATCGGCAACCTGGAAGACGCCACCTTCCGCTCCATCGCGACGCTCAAAAAGCTCGATGCGCTTTTTGTCGAAGATACCCGCGTGACCGGTCGTCTCCTGGAACGATATGGCATCAAGGTGCCGATGCAGTCCTATCGCGAAGACAGTCACGGACTCAAGATGCCAAAGATGCTTGAACTGCTGCGCGCGGGGAAGACCGTCGGCCTCGTCTCCGACGCCGGAACGCCCGCCATCGCCGATCCCGGCTTCCGCATGGTGCGCGACGTCCTCCGCGCCGAACCAGACACCGCCATTATCCCGATTGCCGGAGTCTCCGCGGTCACTGCCGCGCTCTCCGTCGCGGGCTTCCCCTCGGACGAGTTCACCTTCCTCGGATTTCCTCCGCACAAGAAAGGACGCAACGCCTTTTTCAAGGACGCGCTGGAACAGCCGCGGACGACCGTGCTCTACGAATCCACGCACCGGATCGAGAAGGCGCTGGCATCGATCGGCGAATACGCGCCGGAACGCAGGCTGGTCGTGTGCAGGGAGCTGACGAAGATGTTTGAAACGACCTATCGCGGAACGGCGACGCACATCGCGGAGCGTCTCGCGAGCACGAGCAGTAAGGGAGAGTTCGTGATAGTCATGGAAGGGAAGTCCTAACATTCCGATATGAAAAAGACCTACTACATCACCACGACTCTTCCGTACGTGAACGCCGATCCGCATATCGGCTTCGCGTTGGAAATCATCCAGGCCGATGCGATTGCTCGCTGGCACCGCCTGCATGGCGAGGAGGTCGTATTCAATACCGGCACCGACGAGCACGGGCAGAAGATTTACAAGAACGCGACCGAGGCGAACATGGACCCCAAGGCGTATTGCGACATGTACGCGGCAAAGTTTCACGGTCTCAAGGACAGCCTCGACCTTTCGTACACCAACTTCATCCGCACGACCGACGCCAATCACGTCGCCGCGGCCCAGGAATTCTGGAAGCGCTGCGCTGACGCCGGCGACATCTACAAGGCGCGTTACCAGTCAAAGTACTGCGTGGGCTGCGAGCTGGTCAAAACCGACTCCGAGCTTGATCACGGCAAGTGCCCGATCCACCCGAAAATGGACGTGGAAACGCGCGATGAGGAAAACTACTTCTTCAAATGGTCAAACTATGCCGAAGCGCTGACGAACCTGTACTCGGCTCGTCCTGACTTTGTGGTTCCGGACGGACGAATGAAAGAAATCGAGTCGTTCGTGCGCGGCGGCCTGCAGGACTTCAGCATCTCGCGGCTGGCATCCAAGATGCCGTGGGGCATTCCCGTGCCCGGCGACGCGGAACACGTCATGTACGTGTGGTTTGACGCGCTGGTCAACTACGTTTCAACCATCGGCTGGCCGACCGACATGGCGACGTTCGAGTCGTTTTGGCCGGGAGTGCAGACTGCGGGCAAGGACAACCTGCGCCAGCAATCCGCCATGTGGCAGGCGATGCTCATGTCGGCGAAATTGCCGCCTTCCAGGCAGATCTTCATCCACGGCTTTATCACGGCCGAAGGCCAGAAGATATCCAAGTCCACCGGCAACGTCATCAACCCCTACGATCTCGTGACGCAGTACGGCACCGACGCCGTGCGTTACTTCCTCATGAGCGGCATGCCGTCGTATGAAGACGGCGACTTCTCCAAAAAGCTGTTCGAGGAAACCTACACCTCCAAGCTGGTCAACGGCGTCGGCAATCTGGCCGCGCGTACCGCCACCATGGTGGAAAAATACTGCGAGGGAAAAGTACCCGCCGTGCAGCCCGACCGGTTCGACACTGCGACGTTCTGGAAGGACTACGCCGCCGCGCTTGATTCTTTCCGTTTTGATGAAGCCGCGCGAGTGCTCGAAAGGTACGTCACCGGCGTGAATCAGGCCATCGATTCGGAAGCGCCGTTCAAGAAGGCCAAGGAAGGCATCGACGTGTCGCCGTTCATGTACCAGCTTTCCGAGGCCCAGCGCCATATAGGTATCGCCTTGCTTCCGGTGATTCCGGCCGCTGCAGCCCGCATTCTCGGCCAAATATCGATTCGTTTCGAGGATGTCGCCCTCCCGGACGACGCGGAATGGGGAAAACTCGTTCCGGGGACGACCGTAGTCAAAAGTGCTATACTTTTCCCAAGGCTGCCTCCTGCGGCAGAAAGCAAATAGCACCAAAGGACTATGAACTTCATCGACATCAGCCTGCTCGTGGCACTCGGCGGATTCATGTTGTACGGATTCTGGTTCGGCATCGTCCATCTGGTCGGTTCGATGCTCGGCTTAGTGGTCGCCACCGTCGTATCCGGTCGCCTGTACGGACCGGTGGGCGCCTGGATCACGCCGCACATAGGAGGCAACGCCAATCTCGGCCGCGTCATCGCCTTCTTCGCGGTGTTCATCGTCGTCGGCAAGCTTGTCGGCCTGCTGTTCTGGGCCGTCGAGAAAATCTTCAAATTCATCTCGGTCATTCCGTTCGTCAAGACGTTCAACCGATTGCTCGGCGCCGCGCTGGGACTGCTGGAAGGCACCCTGGCGTTGGGACTGGCCGTGTTCTTCGCCTCGCGCTTTCCGATCTCCGCGATATCCGAAGCGGCGTTGCGCGGATCGTCAGTGGCGCACACGTTGCTTCCCGTAGGGTCGATCCTCGCTCCGCTGCTGCCGCTGGCGGTACGGGCAGCTCAGTCGTTCATGTAACATACCATGCGTTTCATCGACACTCATTGCCATCTTGATTCTCCGATTTACGAGCGCGATCTCGATATCGTCGTACGTCACGCCCGTGACGAAGGCGTCGCCATCGTCACGCTCGGCAGCGACTTGGAATCGTCACGCCGCGCCGTCGAGATAGCCGAACGCTATCCCGATGGCGTTTTTGCCGCAGTGGGAATGCATCCGGCGAAAATCGGCGGGGACCTGCTTGCCGAAGACCAGCTGGTGAACATCGGCGGCTTTTCCGAATTGCTCACGCATCCCAAAGTGGTCGCGCTCGGCGAAACCGGATTGGATTTTCACGATCTCCCGACGTATACCCGCGACGATGCCGAGCGCGAACTGGCTGACCGCATCCGCATCAACCAAAAGAAAGTCTTCGGTCGTTTCCTCGACCTTGCCCGCGAGCACGGTCTTCCGCTGCTGCTCCATTGCCGTGACGCGCACGAGGAAATGCTCGAGATGCTCGAGACCTGGGACAAGACCACCCGAGGCTTTGAGTCGCGCGGCATCATCCATTGCTTTTCCGGCAACTGGAAGACCGCCCGGCGCTACTTCGATCTGGATTTCATGATTTCCGTCACTGGCATCCTTACGCATGGCGCATACCAAACCGAGATCATGAAAAAATCGCCCTCGAGCCGGCTGGTCATCGAGAGCGACTGCCCGTTCATGACGCCGGTGCCCTGGAGCCATCGTCGCAACGAGCCCAGCTACCTGCCATTGGTGGCCGAGGCCGTCGCCGCCATCCGAGGAGTCACTTCCGCGCAAATTTCCACCGAGACCACCGCCAACGCGCTCAAGGTGTTCGCTCGCATTCCGCGCCCGCAATGAACCTGCAACGCATCGATGCCCACAGCCACGTCAGTTTCCGCGCCTTTCGTGATGACGAGGACGCGGTGATTCGCCGTTCTCTGGAAGAGGGAACGGGCATGCTCGCGGTCGGCACGCGGATGGAGACCAGCCTCGAAGCCGTCGCCTGCGCCGACAAGCACGACGGCATTTGGGCCTTGGTGGGACTGCACCCGACGCACGTCTTTTCGTCATACGTCGATGACAGCGAGATGGCCGACGTCAGTACTCCGGAAAAGTTCGACATCGCCGCCTACCGCGCATTGGCCAGGAGGTCGGCTAAAGTAGTCGGCATCGGCGAGTGCGGCCTGGACTATTACCGCTTGCCCGAAGGCGGCGACCACGAAGCCATAAAAGAGGCGCAACGCGCTGCCTTTCGCGGACAGCTCGATCTGGCACGCGAACTCGACCTTCCGGTGATGATCCATTGCCGCGAAGCGCACGACGAAGTCCTGCGCATGCTCGAGGAATACCGCGAAGCAGGCAGGCCGATTCGCGGCAACGTGCACTGCTTCACCGGCACCTGGGCCGAAGCGCAGCGCTATCTGGCGCTCGGCTTCTATGTTTCCTTCACCGGCATCATCACTTTTCCTCCGCGCAAATCCGACCTCGGTCAAGGCAAGGAGACGCTGGCCGACGTGGCCCGCCAAGTGCCGCTCGATCGCATGCTGATCGAGACCGACGCGCCCTACCTGGCGCCGCTGCCGCACCGCGGCCGACGCAATGAACCGTCCTTCGTGAAGCACGTGGCCGCCTTCATCGCCGGAATCAAACACGTCAGCGTCGAAGAGGTGGAGCGGCAGACCCTGCAAAACGTGAAGGCGCTTTTTCGGATATGAAAAAAGAGCCTCAGAGGCTCTCAACATTTCCGTAGAAAAAGATCAGGGGCGGCACGCAACGCGCGTGCCGCCCCTTTTGAGCCGACCGAACCGCTTCGGTCGTTGCCGCTTACGCGGACTTGCTTGCCGTCTGGACGATGTTTGCCTTGACCTCGCGGACGAAATGCTTTCGCACGTTCCTGTCCGTCTCCGAGAAGTCCGAGAAACTCATGCCAGACCTGACAAAGGCCGCCTTGACCACCTCGACGGTGACTTTCAGGTCCTTCGCCATGCGCGAGAACGCTTCCGCGTTCTCATCGACCTCCGTTGCCGGAGGAGTGCCCTTGGCCGAGTCATCCTCCCTGACGGGGACGATGACGTCGGACTCGGGCTCGTACGCGACTGGTGCCTCGTGAACGGGAGCGACCATCGGCAACGAAACCGGCGGAATGCTCTCGAAACCCTTGGCCAGCGCGTTTCCGACGGCATCACCGATGGTCGCCGTGCCCGGTGCACGCCTGGCCGCCGGCGTCACCACCGCCTTGATCTGAAAGCCTCGGACGTAGGCATCACCAGTCGCGGCGTGGTCGTCACGCGCGCGACCGTTTCGACGACCGCGCCTGCGGTTACGGCGCTTCGGCTGATTGCCGTCGTCCGTCACCGCCTGCACGACCGTCTGTTCGGCCGCATTATCGGCCTTCTGGCCGTTCGCCTCGAGCGCCGCAAGCGCCCGCTTCACGGCCACGTCCATGCCGTCGATTCGTGCCAGGACGTTCTCGCGCTGCAGGCGGGGCGAACCCTTATGCAGCGTGCCTACCAGCGCGTCGATGATCTGGTTGGCGTTTGCTCGCACGGTCGCGGCGCTGCTCGTCGCAGTCGTCATGATGCCGCGCGCGCTGTCCGAGAGGATCTCGTAGATCGACAGCTGTCGGTCGAGCGCCTTCACGTCCGCGGCAGAACGCACGATTGCCACATCCGGCTTGCGGATGAACGATCGCACGGTGACCTTGAGCTGATCCGCCGGCTGCACCGGGGGATCGAGCCGTTCGGTCTCGTTGCCGCGAACGGGCGTGGCGGTCGGAACCGCCGACGGAATGGCGAACAGGACGTTGCCGCCGTTTCGCGGCTCGATGAGCGAGACGCGCGTCTCGACGCCGAGCTGCACCTTGTCCTCGAACCCGCGCTCCACGAAGACCACCCGTCCATCGGAATGATGGGAGATGGGCCGCGGGACGCGTCCGCTCTGCCGTTCGTCGCTCATCTCGAAGACGAGGACGGCGGTCAGGCAGGCGCGCTGCGGCTGCACGCGCACCCACTCGTCGCGGGAAAGCTCGCGGTAGTGCACCGGCAACGCCGAGCACTTCCCCTTGCCTCCCATGACGCTGCAGAGGTACGACTTCTCGTCCAGAACCGGGACGAAGCGGTATTCCCCGTACGAGCCAGGCTCGACGTGGGTGTTGTCGGAGAGGATGGAGGCGACGTACGTTCCGCCGTCTCGTGCCGGAACCGTCGAGAAGGTGAGCTCGATGAGCTCGCCCTTGTCGAAGGCCACCGGCAGACGAGGCGCGCCGTCTCCCTGCTGTCCGCGTGCACTCTGCTGACGATTGCCGTTGCGATTGTTGAAATGAGCCATTGTCCACCTGCCGTTTGCGCTTTTGAAGCGCGTCGATGTCCCGTTGTCGGGAGCCGTTTTACGCGACCCTCTGTCGCGCAACGTATCCGTGTGGAAACGTAGGGTATCTTTATCACAAAAATGGCGTTTTGTCAAGGTTAACCGCCTGCTGATAACTTACTGAATATCGCTATTTTTAGCCAAAAATAAATGGTATTGACGTTTCTCGACCATTACTAGCAACAAAAGACCGCCATGATTGACTAATACGCCATTTTTTGAGATGCTGTTTCCGATACGAAGTAGCTACCGAGGGTATATTTTTTGTATATGGAACATCTTTCCTCGGCCGAAACTGCCAAGCGGCAGGACGGCTCAATTGTTCGTGAGCTGATCGAAGGTGCCATCGAGGCGCAACAGATGATGGGACAAGAGATGGATCTCGCTGACATCTGGGCCAGCGACGCTTTTACGTCCCTCTCGGAGACGGCACAAAAGTCGTTAATCTCGTGGGCCAAAGAAAAAGGCTATCCCGTGCCCGAAGCGAGCGCCGAAGAGGAGGAAAAGGAGAGGGAAGCGACGCCTGCAACGGACAAAATCGAATCGGCGACTTCACCGGCACCTTTGCAGCCGGAGACTCGTGAATCCCGCGAAGCGCGAGGCAATCGCCCCAAGCGCATCTTCGAAGGCTACCGTCTCGTCCACGACGACGACGGCAGCTTGCGAATGAAGGAAGACTTCCGCGTGCGCGACGACCGTGCCGGCGGCTATCGTGAAGGTGAAATCGAGACGTCCATCACCCTCACAAAAAAACTCGCTGCGAAAATCGGCAGCGACGAGAACGCGTCCAAAGCCGTCGAGCAGCGCTGCGACGACCTGCGCCGAGCCCTGGACCGCAAGGGCGTGAAGGTGTTCTTCGATCGTCCGCGTGACACCGACAAGCTCTATCCCAAATGGAAGTATGAACTGGAGGAGGGCCAACCGCAGCAGGAACGCATTCTCGACGTGCCCCCCTTCATCATCGAGATGGTCCGCACCAAACGCGATTATTACGACACCGAAGAATACAAAGCCTGGTATGGACCGCTGATGCAGCGTAAGCGCGAGACCATTATCAGCGAAAAACTGGCTGCCGAACATCCTGACGAGGCGGACGCGCAGGTCAACGAGCCCGAGGCCGAATCCAAACCGGCCAAGCCCGTCAACATCATGGACGCTCGCACCATGACGCCCGCACAGGCGCACGAAACGTTGAAAGCGTCGGCGACGATGCTGGCCGAGAAGTTCGAGCCGCTCTTCAAGCTGCCTGAGCAAATCGAAAAATACCTTTCCTATGTCACCGACTTCGCACGGAGCACCTTCAAAGTGAGCTTCGGCAGCGACATGACCAGGGAGGAGTCAAATCGCATCGTGCGGGCCGTCCTGCTCGAACATTTCGCCAAAAAACCTGAGATGCTCGCGGCTATCGAAACGCACCTGCCCGAAACGCCGGCCGCGCCTGCACCCGCGCCGGCGATCGTCCCCGCAGCGGAGCACGGCAACGACGAATACATGGAAGTTCCCGACGAGGCGCTCTTCAGCGATGACACGTCGGCGGATGACGAGGTAGCGCCCGATTCCGCCCGCGAAGCCAACGAAGCTGCGGCGGCGCAAGTCGAATACAAGAAGCTGCGTAACGACATCGCGCAGCTTGATATCGCCGCGTTGGACGATTATGTCGGCAAGCTGGAAAAGACCATCAGTCCTGACAACCGAGCCGCCTCGCGAGCCGCCCAGCTCGTGCTCGCCGAAATCGAACTCGGCAGGGTAGGCGAGGCTTCGGAGCGGCGTCTCACGAACTTGCGCCGCTCACCCGACGAGCAGAAGCTCATCGACCGCCATCCCGAACTCGATGCCCGCAACATACGCATCGATGAAAACGACCAATTGGTGGCGTTCATCGACAGGCAGCATGTCGACGAGGGCGTCAAGCGCGTCATGAGCCGCGTCATCGAAGCCGCTCTCGGTGGCACGGCATCAGCTTCCAAGGATGAGGCGTTGGTTGACCAAATTGCCAACTATCTGATGCACATGCTCCTCGCCAAGAACGAGAACGAAGCCACTCGCCGACAGTTCACTCAGCGGTTGGCTGCCTACCATGTTACCGATTCAGAGGTGCACTTCAGGAACGTGGAGTCACTGGTGTCTACCGTCGCCGGACTCGCAGAGCAGCTGCGCTCGCAAAGCTCGCAGGTCGGGAAGAACTGATCACCGAAAAAACGCCTTTCAGCAGAGGGGCGTTTTTTTGTGGAAAGAGCGACGCAGGTATGCAATACTACCTTCGTAATCATGCCATTTCATGCTGATGCCCACACGACCATTCGCACCCGGCTTTCGCGCGGCCTCAATCGCCTTCGGAATGACCAGCGTCCTTCTTGGAATTCTTGTTTTCATGGGGTTTGCGCTGAATGTTAAGGGGCTGACGTCGCTTTCCCCGTTCATCGTCTCCATGAATCCCGCGGGAACCATGACGTTCATCCTCGCGGGCATATCGCTGATACTTCTTAACGAAACCAAAAAACGCTCGGCATTCAATCGTCTTGGCGCCGCCCTGGCCGCGATTGTCGGCTTCGTGGGATTCGTCAAGATCGTCGGCCTGATCGCGGTGCACGAAGTCTATTTCGACAGCATCTTGTTCTCCTCGCAAATCAACGAGGTTGCGAACGGTCATCTGAACCGGATAACGCCAAACGCGGCAATCGTCTTTTTTTGCGTCGGCGTCTCCCTGGCCATGTCCTATGGCGGCAAACGCATCAAGACGTCAAACGTCTTTGCCTGTCTCGGGATCATCACCGCGATGCTCGCGTTGTTCGGCTATATCTACAACGTCGAGGAACTGGTGAGCGTCAACGGCCTTACCCCCATTGCCCTCAACGCCATGCTCGGCCTCCTGCTCCTTTCATTAGGAGCTCTTTTCGCGCTTCCCGAGCAAGGCCTCATGAGATACGTGACCGATGACGGCGCTGCCGGCGTGGCCGCGCGACGACTCATGTTGGTGGCGCTGATAACTCCGGAATTTTTAGACGTCGTCTTCCATAACTATCCGACTCAACTTCGCCTGGTGCTCATCTCCCTCGGCAGCTCGCTCGTCTTCGCTTCGATTCTCTGGTCCACCATCACGAAATTGCATGCCGTCGACATGGACAGGGCTGCGGCCGTAGGGAAGCTGCAGGAAGAAGGCGCAAAGGACAGGGCCCTCATGGAGAGCATCGGTGACGGCGTCTTCGCCGTCGACCGCACCTGGCACATCACCTTCTGGAACAGGGCCGCAGAACACATCAGCGGCATGACCCAGGAGGAGGTCGTGGGCAGACAGCTTAACGACGTGTTGAAGTTCGAAAGAATGGAAGACGGCACCGAAAACATCTCTTTTATAGAGGAAGCCATGCGCAAGGGCACTTCCCAAACCATGGGAAGCCATACGCAGCTCATCGCCAAAGACGGACGAAAAGTGCCGCTGGAGGACAGCGCCGCACCGATTATCGATCAAAAGACCGGCCTGACGACGGGCGCGGTAATCGTCTTTCGAGACGTTTCCAACGAATACGAGCTCGAGGCGCACAAGCAGCAGCTCTCGAGGATGAGGGACGATTTCGTCTTCCGTACCATTCATGACCTAAGCTCTCCGGTAAACGTGATACGCATGGCTTTAGCCGTGCACGCGGAAGAAGATAAAAACATGAAAAAGACGGCAAAAGAGCTTGAGAGCATCTCCGTTCTCAAGGAGGTCAGTGAGCGCATGAGCAAATTAATCGAGGATCTGTGCCGGGTCGCTGCGGGCGAAAATCCGGACGTCCTGCTGAAGAAGACGACGATTGACACGGAACCGTTGCTCAAAGAACTGCTCCAGGCGCTCGCTCCGACAATGACCCCGCGCAACATCGTCATGAAATACGAAATCCAGACGAAATCAAGGAGGGTCATTGCAGATCCGGACGCGCTCGGGGAAGTGTTCGACAACCTCCTCACCAACGCCATCAAGTACAGCAAGGATGGCGGGACGATAACCGTTTCCCAGGAAACCGCCGGAGCCTTCCTGAACACGTCCTTCCAAGATGCGGGCATCGGCATTTCCGTCGTCGACCAATCCAAGCTGTTCATGCCGTACTTCCGAGCTGTCGGACAGGAAATTCCCGGTACGGGACTCGGACTGTATATCGTGAAGACCCTCGTCGAGAAGATGGGAGGTACGATTGCCGTAAGCTCGACGTTGGGACAGGGGACGCGTTTTACGGTTTCCCTGCCGGCGGCTCGTTGACGATTTTAAAATCCTTCTTGACCATATCGCGCAATTTGCATAAAATCGCCTCATTGCCTGTGAAAAACTGGCATGAGGCGATTACCCCGCCTTTCCGGTCTCCGGAGACGGGTTTTCTGTTACCGCACATGGATTCGGTTCAAAAACCCACTTCTCGCAGCAGCACTGACCGCCGTTACGTTCTTCTTGCTTTTAGGATCATGGGGGAATTCGGCGCTTCCATTGCCATTCCGGTAGTGGTTCTGGCAATGACGGGAAAGAAGCTGGACGACATGTACGGCACCGCGCCCTACTTGCGCATCGCGGGATTCGTCATTGCCGCGATCATCACCGCGACCTTCATCAACAAGAGATCGCGCGACTTCGGTCGCGAGTACGAGGCGCTCGGCGAGGAAGAAGAGGCTCATAAGGAAGCGAATCGTTAGCAGTATGTCGATTCCGGTTGCCGCAGAAAAACTGTTTTCCCTCGGGGCCCTGCCCGTCACCAATTCCCTGCTCACCGGCTGGGTAGTCGTTGCGGTACTGGTGATGTTGAGTGCCGTCATTTCTCGCACCGTCGCCGAGGTACCGAAGGGGGTACAGAACGTCGCGGAATACGTTCTTGAAGGCATGCTCTCCTTCATGGATCAGGTCACGCACGAACGCGCGCGTTCGCGCCGTTTCCTGCCGATCGTCGGGGCGCTGTTTCCGTTCATCTTGCTTTCCAACTGGTTCGGTCTGTTGCCCGGCGTAGGCACCATCGGCCTGTGGGGCATGACGGGGGAAGGGAAGGAACTGATTCCGCTGTTTCGCCCCGCCACCAGCGACCTCAACATGACTTTTGCCATGAGCATCGCGGTAGTCATCGCCTCGCATGTCATCGGCGTGATGACCGTCGGCTTCTTCAAATATTGGAATAAGTTCATCCAACTGGGCACTTTCTGGAAGGCCGTTTCCAAAATCGGCACGCAACCCGTCGGCGAGTACGCCGTCGGGGTATTCACGGCCGTCATCGGATTGATGGTCGGCCTGATCGAGCTCATGTCGGAAGCTGCCAAGATGGTCTCGCTCGCGCTCCGCCTGTTCGGCAACATCTTTGCCGGCGAAGTGCTGATTCACGTCTTGTCTTCCCTGATGGCTTTCCTGCTGCCGACGCCGTTCATGTTCCTGGAGATCATCGTAGGCGTGGTCCAGGCCCTGGTGTTCTCGATGCTCACGCTGGTGTACTTGGTCCTTGCGACCGACGCGCCGCATGGTGACGAGCACAAGCATGAGGAAGACGTACTCGGCGAAGCGCACGGCATCGCCCAAGGAAAGCCGGACCTGAACGAAGCCCTGCCGGGCATATAGCCCGCAGGATGACCGTTGAGGCAACGGTTCGACGCCCGCTCCGTTTTCATGCGGCGGACTTCGAACCTCACCCTTAACCGAAGCCGAAGTAGGCGACTTTAAACTCCCCTCCAGTCGACCTGAACGCTTCACCATTCGTATGAGCCCGGAAGCAATCAAGATCCTTACCAAAGGTCTCACCATGGCGATCGGCGGCATGACCCCGGCCTTGGCCATCGGTCAAATCGTCGCTAAGGCCATGGAGTCGATCGGCCGCAATCCGGAATCGACCGGCAAGCTGTTCGTTCCGATGCTGCTCGGCGCCGCCTTCGCTGAAGCCATCGCCATTTACTCGCTCGTCGTCGTCTTCACCCTGTAAGAGTGAAGTTCGGAGTAAGAAGGTTGGAGCGTCGTCGACAACTGCGCTCCAGCTTTCCTCTCCGATCTCCACGCTTCGCATTTCACCCTTTGCATCTCCCGCTATGGTCACCGAAGTTCAACAAGTCGCCGCATCGACCGACGTGCTCGGCACGCTCGGCATCAACTGGAAACTGTTCGTCGCGCAGCTGGTCAACTTCGGCCTGATCTTGCTGGTGCTCTGGAAGTTCGCCTACAAGCCGCTGCTCAAGATCATGGACGATCGCGCAGCCAAGATAGAACAGGGGATCAAGGACGCGCTGGCCTCGTCGCAATCCCGCACGTTGGCCGAGGCTGATCGTGCCAACATCGTGACCGAGGCTCGCAAGAGCGCCAAAGAGATCATGGATGCTGCCACCATCCTGGCAGAGAAGGAGCGGGTCGAAGCGGCCGCTCGCACCAGAGCTGAGGTGCAAAAAGTCGTTGACCAGGGCCGCGAACAGATTCGCGCGGAAAAAGACAAGATGATGGCCGAAGCAAAAGCCGAGGTCGGCACGTTAGTGGCCATGGCCGCAGAAAAGGTGCTCAAGGGCAAGATTGACGCCAGCATCGACGCCGGACTCATTGCCAAGGCCATTAAGGACGTCGCGAGCGCGGAAGGAGCCGCATAAGGCGGTGGAAATCAACTTAGTCGTATGAAAACTTCCCCTAAAGAACTTGCACGCGCCCTCTACCTGGCAACCAAAAATGCCACGGCAGACGAGCTGAAGCCGCTGATAGCCAACTTCGTGGCCGTCATCGGGCGGCACGGACTCGAGTCGATGCTGCATGACGCGCTAGCCTCGCTGCCCGAAGTCATGGAGGACATCGACAGCCGCACGCGCATCAC
Organism: bacterium; assembly: GCA_023246195.1. Classification (GTDB taxonomy): domain Bacteria; phylum Patescibacteriota; class Patescibacteriia; order SG8-24; family SG8-24; genus JAHFIW01. The sequence continues at coordinate 13,829 of JAHFIW010000015.1, read as the reverse complement.
GGTAGAGACGGCCTCGCCGATTGACGACGCGCGTGAAGCCGAAGCGCTGGCCGCGGCAGGCATCTCCTCCAAGGGCCGCGAAGTGGTTCGCAAGGTGGTGCCCGACCTGGTCGGCGGCATCCGTATCCGCACCGAGGACCGCGTCATCGATGCCACCGTTCGCCACACGCTCGACGACCTGAAGAACGTCCTGACTCGCACCGTTTCCTCCTGATCATATCCTTATGGCCTCAAAATCATCCATCATCGAAGCGCTGAAACAAGAAATCCAGCACCTCGGCACCGGCGCCGCGGCCGACAAGACCGGTACCATCGTGGAGATTGCCGACGGCATCGCCCGCATGTCCGGACTGACCGACGCATTGACCGCGGAAATGCTTGAATTTCCCGGCGGCACCGTTGGCGTAATCCTCAACCTCGAAGAGCAATCCGTCGGCGCGATGCTGCTCGGCGATTACACGCACATCAAGGCAGGCGACCAGGTGAAGTCCACCGGCCGAGTGCTTTCGATTCCGGTTTCAGAAAAGATCATCGGACGCGTCGTCAGCCCGCTTGGCGAGGCGCTCGACGGCAAGGGCGAAATCGGCGGTGACAAGACCGTGATGCCGGTCGACAGGGTCGCACCTGGCGTCATTACCCGCCAGGGCGTCAATCAGCCGCTGATGACCGGCATCAAGGCCATCGATTCGATGATCCCGATCGGCAAGGGCCAGCGCGAGCTCATCATCGGCGACCGCCAGACCGGCAAGACCACCATCGCCATCGACACCATCATCAACCAGAAAGGCAAGGGCGTGAAGTGCGTTTACGTGGCCATCGGTCAAAAGGAGTCCAAGATCGCTCAGATTCTCGGCCGTCTCGAAGCTGCTGGCGCAATGGAGCACACCGTCATCGTCATGGCGGGCGCTTCTGATCCCGCCTCGATGACTTACTTGGCTCCGTACTCCGGCACGGCCATTGCCGAGTACTTCATGGCCAAGGGCGAGGACGTGCTCGTCGTGTACGACGACCTTTCCAAGCACGCTTGGGCCTACCGCGAAGTCTCGTTGCTGCTTCGCCGCCCGCCGGGTCGCGAAGCCTACCCCGGCGACGTCTTTTACCTGCACTCCCGTTTGCTTGAACGCTCCGCCCGTCTCAACAAGGAGAACGGGGGAGGCTCCATCACCTCGCTGCCAATCATCGAGACGCAGTCCGGTGACGTCTCCGCCTACATTCCCACCAACGTCATTTCCATTACCGACGGCCAGATTTTCCTTGAAGGCGACCTCTTCAACAAGGGCGTCCGCCCGGCAGTCAACGTCGGCATCTCGGTGTCGCGCGTCGGTTCGTCCGCGCAGACCAAGGCCATGAAGCGCGTGGCAGGCAAGCTGCGTCTCGAAATGGCCCAGTTCCGCGAACTCGAGGCCTTCGCCCAGTTCGCCTCCGACCTCGACGAGACCACTCGCAAGCAGATCGAGCGCGGCCGCCGTGCTGCCGAACTGCTCAAGCAGGGCCAGTATGCGCCGTTGTCGCTCGCTTCGCAGACCACCATCCTTTACGCGCTCATCGCCGGAAAGCTTGACGACGTCGCCGTAGAGAAGATCAGCGCCTTCGAAGCCGGCTTCCGCGACTACCTCGGCAAGACCCGCCGCGACATCGTCGATACCATCGAAAAAGAGACGGACTTGTCGGATGACACTAAGATGCGAATCGAAGAGGCGGTTGCCGAGTACAAGAAGATTAACGGTTGATGACTTAGGGGTATGGCCGAATCACCACGCACAATTCGCCGCCGGATCAAGTCGGTGACCAACACCCGCAAGATCACCAAGGCCATGGAGCTCGTCTCCGCGTCCAAGATGCGGCGTGCCGTGGCGTCGGTGCTGGCCACGCGCCCCTACGCCGAAGCCGCCTGGAGGGCAGTCAGCGAAATCGCCAAGGTCACCGACCCCACGCTGCATCCGCTGCTGTCCGCCAAAGGCGACACCAAGCGCGTGCTGCTGATCATCTTCACTTCTGACCGCTCCCTCTGCGGAGGCTACAACGCGCAGATCCTGCGCACGGTTGCCGAATACCTGCGCAATCAAGGCAACGAGGTGGACATCATTGCCATCGGCAAGAAGGGGCAGGCCACCCTGGCACGGTCCAAACGGAACATCGTGGCGGCATTCGAGGGTTTGGCCAACAACGCGCGCGTCACCGACATCCGCACGGTCGCGGACATGTCCGTCGGGGATTTCACCGCGGGCAAGTATGACTCGGTGCAGATCGCCTTCACCGACTATCGCTCGGCGCTGATCCAGAAACCCGTCATCCGGCAACTGCTGCCCATCATGCGCATCGGCGAACTGGGGAGCGTGGATGAGGCCAGGGAAGGCAAACCTCCTCGCAGCGGAGGACAGGATCTGGAAACGACGCCGGGAGGAGCGACCGAATACCTCTTTGAACCTTCACCGCGCGCGGTGCTCGACCAGATGCTCCCCAGGTTGGTGGAAGCGCAGATCTACCAGGCTTTGCTCGAATCGGCGGCGTCGGAACACTCGGCACGCATGATGGCCATGCGATCAGCCTCCGATGCGGCCAGCGACATGATCGACGACCTGACCCTCACTTACAACCAGGCGCGACAGGCAGGCATCACCCGCGAAATCGCGGAGATCAGCTCTGGTAAAGCCGCACTTGAATGACCCCTCATATGCACATCACTGGAACCATTTCTCAAGTCATCGGACCGGTCGTCGACGTCAAGTTCGAGGGCGAGCTTCCGAACATCCTTAACGCGCTCACCGTCGAGCACGGCAAGGACATCATCACGCTCGAGGTCCAGCAGCACATCGGCGGCAAGACCGTCCGCACGGTTTCGATGTCCTCGACCGACGGACTCAAGCGCGGCACCGTCGTCACCGACACCGGTGCGCCGATTTCCGTCTCCGTCGGACAAGAGACGCTCGGTCGCATGTTCGGCGTCACCGGCAACCCCATCGACGGATTGCCCGCGATCAAGACCAAGAAGCACTATCCGATCCACCGCCCGGCCCCCTCGTTCGACCAGCAATCCACCAAGGCCGAAGTCTTCGAGACCGGCATCAAGGTCATCGACCTCATCTGTCCGTTCGTGAAGGGCGGCAAAGTCGGCCTGTTCGGCGGCGCGGGCGTGGGCAAGACGGTCATCGTGCAGGAGCTCATCCGCAACATCGCCCAGGAGCACGGCGGCTTCTCGGTGTTCGCCGGCGTCGGCGAGCGCACCCGTGAAGGCAACGACCTCTATCACGAAATGAAGGACTCCGGCGTGCTCAGCAAGACCACCCTGGTCTTCGGCCAGATGAACGAACCTCCCGGCGCCCGCGCCCGCGTGGCACTGACCGGCCTGTCCATGGCCGAGTACTTCCGCGACGAAGAGCACAAGGACGTGCTGCTGTTCGTCGACAACATTTTCCGTTTCACCCAGGCCGGCTCGGAAGTGTCCGCGCTGCTTGGCCGCATCCCTTCGGCGGTGGGCTACCAGCCGACGTTGGCTACCGAAATGGGCGCGCTCCAGGAACGCATCACCTCCACCAAGAGCGGTTCCATCACCTCGGTGCAGGCCGTCTACGTTCCCGCCGATGACCTTACCGACCCCGCGCCGGCAACCACCTTCGGTCACCTGGATTCAACCGTGGTGTTGGCCCGTGCGCTTACTGAACTTGGCATCTATCCGGCAGTCGACCCGCTCGACTCCAACTCCGTGATTCTTGACCCGCTGATCGTCGGCCAGGAGCACTATGACGTCGCCCGCGGCGTGCAACGCGTCCTCCAAAAGTACCGCGACCTTCAGGACATCATCGCCATTCTCGGCATGGAAGAACTGTCCGAGGAAGATCGCCTGACTGTTTCCCGGGCGCGCAAGGTCCAAAAGTTCCTGTCGCAGCCGTTCTTCGTCGCCGAAATTTTCACCGGCGCCAAGGGCAAATACGTTCCCCGCAGCGAGACTGTCCGTGCCTTCAAGGAAATCCTCGAAGGCAAGCACGATGACAAGCCGGAGCAGGCCTTCTACATGAAGGGCGGCATCGACGAGGTCACGGCATAATATGTCACTCCACTTCGAACTCACCACTCCCGAGCGCATCGTCCTCAAGGAAGAATACGATGCCGCGACCGTTCCTACCCAGGAAGGGGAGATTACGGTATTGCCCGGACACCTGCCGCTGGTGGCTAACTTGGTTCCCGGCATGATCACCCTCCGCAAGGGCAGGGAGGAATCCTACCTGGCCGTCTCCGGCGGGTTCGTCGAGGTGCAACCCGGCTCCAAGATCATCATCTTGGCCGACACTGCCGAGCGCGCAGAAGAACTCGATCTCGAAAAGGTCGAGGCCGCCCGCGAACGTGCCGAGAAAGTCCTGGCCGAAAAACGCAGCAACGACGATGTTTCCGCCGCAAGCGCCATAGCCGCGCTGGAACGCGAATTGGCGCGCGCCCGCGTGGCCCGCAAGCACTTCGGCAAAAACCGGCACCTGCCGTCAGGCTAGACACCCGCAAAGGAAAAAGCGTCCTGCAAGGGGCGCTTTTTGACAGGTCGCCTTGCCATTTTTAGGCGACAGGCTTATCCTAAGTACGTTTCATAAAATGCCGCCGTAGCGGCCGATTGAGTTATGTACCTGACGAAGCTGTGGGGGGAACTTTTTTTTGGTCCGAGAGTCACTGAACCGGCCAGCGCCTTCCTCTCCGCGAGAGACGCCGAATTTGAAAACGTGGGCAAGGAGCTCGGCGAGACGGTCAAGAAACTCTACGGAGGGCGCTCATTGCGCATACGTGCCGTCGACGGAGGCTCCACCAATGCCGAAGAAATCGAACTGACCGCCATTGGCAACGCCTACTACGACATCGATCGCTTTGGCCTGTCGTTCGTGGCCTCTCCTCGGCATGCCGACATGCTCTTCGTCACCGGACCGGTGACGCGCAACTTGGAACGCGCGGTCAAAACCACCTACGAGGCCGCGCCGCATCCGTGCATCGTCGTGGCGGTAGGAGACGGCGCCTGTACCGGCGGCATCTGGAAGGATTCCTACGCCGTCGTCGGACCGGTCGAATCAGTCATTCCGGTCCACATAAAGATTCCAGGAGACCCCCCATCTCCGACCGACATTCTTCGTGGCGTCCTTCACGCCATACGCGAGGCAGCCGGCTCCAAACGATTCTGACGTATGCAACTTTCCTTGATCCAGGCGGGGCTGACCGCCTGTCTTGTCGCCACGTTCATCGCTTTTCCCTTGGCCTTCCTCCTTCGAAAGGGCCTTTTGAGGCGCCTCTCCAACGGTTTCCTCGTCATAGGTACGGGGATCGGGGCACTTTCCGCCATGGCCTCCATGACGCTGAAGACGGGGGCTGTCCCGCTGCTTCCAGTCATCGCCTCCTTTGGCGTCACCTTCCGACTGACCCCCCTGGCGGCGCCGTTCTTCGTCGTGGTGAACCTGGTGGCCTGCATCGCGGCCATCTATGCCATGCGTTATGTCGACGAGAATCGCGACGCCTACGATGTACCGAGCCTGCATGGCGTCACCGCGCTGTTCATCTTCGGCATGCAGGCCACGCTTCTGGCAACCTCGGCACTGGGATTCATGGTGTCATGGGAAATCATGTCCCTATCGTCTTTTACGCTGGTAATGGCGGACCGCAGCACGGCCTCGCGCAAGGCAGCCATGCTCTACTTCGTCATGGCGCACCTTGGCGCGCTCTCGCTCATGGCAGGATTCCTGCTGCTTGCCGCCGGCAACCCGCTGGCTGACTTCGCCGCCCTGGCCGCCAATGCCCGCACCATGCCCCTGCGCGAGGCGACACTCGCGTTCGCATTCTTCTTCGTCGGCTTCGGGTCCAAGGCCGGTCTCGTGCCGCTCCACACCTGGTTGCCCGAAGCGCATCCGCAGGCGCCGAGCCACGTGAGTGCGCTCATGTCCGGCGTCATGCTCAAGGTGGCCGTCTACGGTTTCATCCTGTGCGCTTTTCTCATCATCCCGTCGCTTCCTGCCGCCGCAGCGCTTACGGTCATGGGCATTGGCCTGATTTCCGCGGTCTTCGGCGCGCTTCATGCCGCCGTTGATACTGACATCAAGCGCACCTTGGCCTGGAGCAGCGTGGAAAACCTCGGATTGATTTTCCTCATGCTTGGCACCAGCCTGTATGCGCGAGGACAAGGACTCCATGCTCTCGCTGCCGTGGCCTTTGCCGCAGCGCTATTTCACTGCATCGCGCACGCCATCTTCAAGTCCGGCCTGTTCTTGAGCGCTGGCGCCATCGCGCACGCCGTGCATACGCGCAGCCTTGAGCGCATGGGAGGCCTCGCAAAGCGCATGCCGACCTTCTCCGGCGCATTCCTCGTTTTGGCGCTCGCAGGAGCCGCACTGCCGCCATTTGCCGGCTTCATCGGCGAATGGATGTATCTTTCCGGGCTCGTGGCATCGTTGCACGGCATCGCGCCGGCGACGCAGGCAGTTCTCGTACTCGCCCTCGTCGGCACCGCCTTTACTGCCGGCATCGCGGTCTTTGCCATGGTCAAGCTGTTCTCCATTTCGCAGTTGGGCGCGTCACGCTCGGCCGCAGCGGAAGCCGCCCATGAGCCGAACGACGCGATTCGGCTGCCGGTCATCGTCCTCGCCGCGTTGGCTGCGCTCACCGGAGCGTTCGCCTCGCAAATCCTCGGCGTACTCGGACTGGGAAGCCTCATCATGAACGGCACGATGTCTTCCGAAACCATCGTCACTGGCAGGGGAACGTCCCTCTCGCCGCTGGTCCTCGCTCTGGCCGTCTTTGGCACGCTGCTTCTCAGCCTCATTGCCAAACGGTTCCTCTCGCGGCCGTCCAAGGAACGCGTCTACCAAACGTGGAACTGCGGACAGCCGATCAACGCGCACATGGAATACACGGCTACGGCCTTCAGCGCGCCCATCCGTTTCTTTTTCCGTAACCTCGTCGGCGTCCGCAAGACCGTCGTGACCATTCCTACGACTAAGGGAAATTCCTTTTTGCTGAAGCGCGAAATGCTGCTCACCGGCCGCTCATTCTGGGAATCGCACGTGCACGAACCGATCTCGCGCGGGTTTCACGGTTTGGGCAACTGGGCCCGCCGCGTCCAAAGCGGGTCGATCCAGCTCTATCTCCTGTTCATCCTCGTCGCGCTTGCCGCAACGCTGTGCATCGCCATATGACGCCCATCCTCCTCACCGTCATCCAGGGAGCGGTCATCCTGGCTCTAGCCCCGTTCGCTACCGGACTTGTCCGCTGGTGCAAGGCTCGATTGCAGGGCAGGCACGGCGCGTCGCCGCTTCTTCCGTATGTCACTTACGCCACGCTCCTCAGGAAAGAAATGGTCATTTCGCCAACGGTCTCGTGGGTGTTTCGCCTGGCTCCGTACGCGGTACTGGCGAGCACCGCGCTCGTGGCGCTGCTTCTCCCGTTGACCTCCGTTGACGGAGCGCTTTCGGCGAGCGGCGACTTTATCGTAGTCGCCGGACTGCTCGCGCTCGGCGCGGTATTCCTGGTGCTCGGAGGACTCGATCCGGGCAGCGCCTTCGGTGGCATGGGTGCCAGCCGCGAAATGACGCTGGTCGCGCTGGTGGAACCGTCGATCATCGCCGTCTTCGCGGCTTTCGCCGTGACCAGTGGCAGCGGCACTGTCGCCAAAATGCTTTCCGTGACCGGCATGGGACTGTTGCGGCATCCTGGCCTGCTGCTTAGCCTGATCGCTTTCGTTTTCGTGGCACTGTCCGAAAACGCGCGGTATCCCGTCGATAATCCGGCAACGCATCTTGAACTTACCATGGTGCACGAGGCGATGGTGCTGGAATACTCCGGTCCGTATCTGGCCATGCTCGAGTATGCCTCGTCACTCAAACTCACGCTGTTCGCGATACTGTTCGCCAACATCATCATTCCCATGCCGCTCATGACAGTCGATTCGGGAGTTTCGGCAATGCTCATGATCATCGCCAGCACGGTATTCAAGCTCTGCGCCGCGATGGGGCTGCTTGCGCTTCTGGAATCATCGATGGCAAAAATGCGGTTTTATCGCATGCAGGAATACATGACCATCGCCTTCCTGACGGCTCTCGCCGGCCTGATACTCGCGCTCGCCTGAACCCTTATGCACATCACGCTCATCAACGCCATTCTGGCCGGCGCTACGCTGGCAACATCCATCCGTGCGGCAGGGGCGCTGCGTTTTCACACGCTCGTGCGATCCTATGCGGCCTCGGCCCTCTTTCTCGGACTCTTCGTCGCAGGACTGGCCTTCGAACGCAATGCGCCGGAACTCTACCTGCTCGCGGCGACCGCCATCGCCCTCAAGGCGCTCATCATCCCCGCAGTCATCACCCGCGCGGCTGATCGCGCAGGCATGTCCATGCGTCTTTCATCCACGCTCCGTCCGGCGCCCACCTACATCGTCATCACCGTACTCATCACGGTGGTCACGGCAATGGCGCTGCGTTCTCCCTTCGCCGCCGGAGCGGATCCGGAATACCTCCTGCTTGTCGCCGTCGCCATGGTCATGATCGGTTTGGCCATGATGGTGCTGCGCCGCGACCTGCTCTCGCAGGTGATGGGCTTCCTGGTGATGGAAAACGGCATTGCCGCGTTCTCCTTCGCCGTCATCCGCGACCTGCCCTTCTTGGTCGAGCTGGGAATCCTCATGACGCTGACGTTCGGCATCGTGCTGATGGGCACGGTCAGCGGCCGCGTCCGCGAGCTGTACGGCACGGAAAACACGCAGGCCCTGAACGAACTTACGGATTGATATGTCGCATCCACTGTTTCCTTTCTTCCTCGCCCTCGCTTCCGCCGCCGCGGCGTTCCTGCCGATCAGCAGCGCCGCCCGCCGCCGCAACTTCCTGTTTGGCGCGCTGCTTTCGTGCACCGCCGCCGCGTTCGTCGCCGTTCCCGTATTGCTCTCCGGCACGCCATCCGCCTGGGGACCGGTTCGGGTCGACCGCTTCGCCTCCTACATGATCAGTCTCGTGGCGATCGTCGCCGCGCTCGCCTCGTTGGCCGCAACCCACTATCTGGCGCACGGCCAAAAAAAGGGGACTATCACTCCGGCCAACGAAAAGACGTTCATCCTGTTCTTCATGCTGTTCGTACTGTCCATGTGGACGGCGGTCGCCGCCGACAACTTGGCGCTGCTCTGGATCGCCCTCGAATCCACGACGCTGACCACCACCCTGCTGGTAGCTTTTGACCGTTCTCGCGGCGCAGTGGAGGCCGCGTGGAAATACATCGTCATCTGTTCCACGGGCATCACCCTCGGACTGCTCGGCGTGCTCATGCTCATCCATTCGGCCGTCGGCGCGAACCTTGGTGCCGGCGCGCTCACCCTGTCGTCGCTGTCGGCATACGCCGGCTCGCTGTCGCTCGACACGCTGCGTTGGGCATTCGTCTTCCTGTTCATCGGCGTCGGTACCAAGGTGGGCTTCGTGCCGATGCACACCTGGCTTCCGGACGCGCACAGCAAGACTCCTTCGCCGATTTCCGCGATGCTTTCCGGCATCCTCCTCAACGTCGCCTTTGCGGTGCTGCTTCGCGCCAAGCTGATCGTCGATGCCGCCTCGGGATCATCCGGCTGGACCGATACGTTCTTCCTGACTTTCGGCACGCTTTCGGTAGCGCTGCCGTCGTTCATCATGCTGGTACAGAAAAACTACAAGCGCATGCTGGCTTATTCTTCCGTGGAACACATGGGACTGATGGCTTTTGCGGTCGGCCTCGGACCGTTGGGCACCTTCGCGGCGATGATGCACATGGCAGGACACGCCTTGGCCAAACCGGCGCTCTTCGTCGGCGCAGGCGAAATGCTGCACGAGTACGGGTCTACGCGCATTGCCGACGTGCGAGGCGTCGTCGAACGTCGGCCGAAGACCGGCGTACTGTTCTTCATCGGCCTGTTGGCACTGCTCGCGGCACCGCCTTCAGCCCTGTTCATGAGCGAGTACATCATGACGTCGTACGGCCTGACACGCCAGCCGCTGCTCACGGTCATCATTCTAGCGCTGCTGGTAATGATCGGCTTTGGCATGATGCGATCGGCGATCGAGATGCTTTTCTCGTCAGAGACGGCCGAACCGCGGACGCATGCTACCGGCAGCGAACGTTGGAACCTGGCGAACGTCGCCATGCTCATCGGCATCATCCTGTGTTTCGCGCTCGGATTCGCACTGCTGAACGCCCCCGGCCGCGACTTCTTCATGACGCTGTCCCGAAACCTTACCCGGTAGCCTATGACCACCCACGACTACATCGACCTGGCAGGAGGTCAGGTCGGCGAAACCAGGAACGGCTTGACGCTGGCGGCAATCGCGCCGGAAAAGTTGGCGGATGCCTGCGCGCTGCTCTCCGAAAATGGCCTGCCGCTGTCCCTCCTCTACGCCACTGATGACCGCGAGACCGACGGCAGTTTCGGCGTCCACGTCGCGTTCGCGCTCGATGAGGCGCACGGATGGCTGATGCTCTCCGCAAAGCTGCCCGAGGACGCTCCGCGTTATCCCTCAGTGACGGCCAAGGTCGTCGCTGCCCACTGGTACGAACGCTACGCCATGGACATGTTCGGCATCGTCGCCGAAGGCCATCCGGATCCGCGACGGCTTGTGCATCATGAAAACGTACCGGAAGGCACGCATCCTTTGCGTAAGGACTTCGCTTGGAATACCAAGCTCGCTCACGCCGACGTGCCGTATCCCATGCACCATGTGGAAGGAGAAGGCGTCTACGAAATTCCCGTCGGCCCCATTCATGCCGGCGTCATCGAGCCCGGCCATTTCCGATTCAACGTGGCAGGGGAGCGCATCATCACCCTCGAAGGCAAGCTGTTCTTCACGCACAAGGGCGTCGAGAAGCTGCTCGAGGGCAAGACGCCGACCGAAGCCCTGCCGTTCATCGAGCGTTTGTCCGGCGACATGTCCGTCTCGAACGCGCTTGCGTTTTGCCAGGCGGTCGAGTCCATCGCCGGATGTCGCGTACCCGAACGTGCCGAAGCTTCCCGCAGCCTGCTGTGCGAACTTGAACGTGTCAGCATGCACATGCATGACCTGGCCAATATCGCCGGCAATGGCACCGGCTACACCGTGATGGCGGCCAACGGCTTCCGCATCAAGGAACGCCTGGTGCGCCTTTCGGCCAAGCTCTTCGGCAACCGCTTTTGGCGCGGAGCCATCGTGCCGGGAGGTCTGGCGGCTGACCTGAAAGATGAGGCGTTAAGGGAAATTGCGCTCGTCATCAAGGAGGCCGACGCGGAGATGCGGTCATTCCTCGCCATGTGCCTCTCTTCCGACGGTGAACGCGAACGCCTCGAGACGACCGGCGTGCTTTCCAGGGAAGGCGCGCTCGCCCTCGGCGCGAAGGGCCTTCCTGCCCGCGCCTCCGGCATCGGCCGCGACGTACGCCTCACGCACCCTTACGCCGCCTACGCCGCATTCCGACCGACCCTGGTAGAGGAACGGTCCGGTGACGTCTACGCCCGCTTCATCGCGCGCGTGCGCGAACTCGAGGATTCCTCACGGCTGATCGCCGAATTGACTGCGACCATGCCCGCCGGGCCGATCCGTGCCGAATGCCACGCAAAGGACGGCATCGCCCTGGGAGCAGTCGAATCCTGGCGCGGTGAGATCCTGTGCGCGCTGCGCATCAAGAGCGGACGCATCGATCGCTGCATGCCGCGCGATCCGTCCTTCTGCAACTGGGCGCTGTTCGGCGAAATCGGACCTGGCAACATCGTTCCCGACTTCCCGCTATGCAACAAAAGCCTGGACCTGTCCTACAGCGGCACGGACATGTAATCGATGATAAAAAAAGCCCTTCCGATAACCGGAGGGGCTTTGCGTTCCGCGCCGTCTAGGCGACGAGCACGAGCATGCGGCGATAGACGGCGACGTTGGTCGGCGTCTTGCCGACGGGAATGACGCAGGTGAACGTCTCGGCGAGTTTCGCCAGCGACTCGGACTGCATCAACCTCTCGCGAGGCGACTTGCCAAGAACGAGGGTCAGGCCGTAGGCGAGCGTTTCGAGGACGTTCTCCTCGACCTGTTCCGCGACGACATGGGGCAGCAGCCTGGAACCGTCGAATGCCCGGCAGATCCGTCGTTCGAACGTCATGTCGAGCGCCGCGCGGACGAAACGGTAGCGCGGATATTCCGCCATGAATTTCCCGTTGAGCCGTTCACGGATGAGCACGGCGAGAGTATCGTCGTAGCTCTTGATGATGCTCTCGTCATAGCCGCGAGCATCCATCCAATTCGGCTTTTCGTACGGCTTGGCAAACGACATGGGCACCTCGCCCCATTCTCCATAGCCGCTGAACAGCGCATTCAGCGCAGAGACGGATTGGCCGTACGGTCGCGTATCGCCGCCGTCGTCGAAGAGGTACGGTTTGTTGTCTTCGAGACGGTCGGAGATGCTCCGCGCCGCATCGATCAGCGTATCGAATACCCGTTCGTGACCGGTCTCGCTGAAGACGTCGATTCGCGCAAGGTGCGGCTCCAAGGTCGTCCGAAGCGCCGTCACGGGATCACTCGTGTTCTTCGTCATAAAGAGCTCCTTTTCCGTCCCGCAGCGGGACAGCAGAAATTATCAGGAAAAACCTTCATTGTCAAGACTTTTTGCGCATAAAAAAACGCCGCCCCGACAGGGACGGCGCAACGAAGACTAGCTGACTTTTCCTTCCTCGATGACTTCGAGCTCGCGAGTCGGTTCGCGGGTAATGCCCGTCAGGAAATGCAGGCGGCCCGACCTCCAAAGCTCGGGGCAATGCTCTCGAATGTGCATCTGCGCGAACTCCTGAAGGCCGCGCGAGCGCCGAACTGCGCATTTCTTGTCCATGCCGGGCAGGCTGCTCAGGATGCCGCGTCTGCCCCCGTAGAAGATGTTCGTGAAGATCGTCGCCTGTTCGCGGCGCATGCCCACGTCCACCTTTCGCTCAATCATCTTCGCGGCCATGACGACGGCCGAGTCGAGATTCGGGTTGACATCGCTGTTCATGAAGGCGAAGTTCTCCGCGGCCAATCCGTCAAAGCCTTCTCCGAGGGCGATGACCCTCTCGTCGTGCTCCATCTCGCGGACGTTTCTCGGGTTGGCCTTGATTTCAGCGACGCGTTCGGCGTTGCCAAGAAGGAACGGCGTCAGGTCCCGGACGACCTGCGGCGGCATGGTCGGAAAGACCAGTCCGATCTCGTCGCGAATCGCGTCGATGTCCTTGCCGCGAAGGGTGTCACCGGAAACGACGTGCCCTTCCGGCCCGTGCAGGATGAGGTTGTCGCATGACGTGTCGACGCTGGTCGGAATGGCCACCAGCTGCTCGCCGAAATCCTCGGTCATCTGGCTCGAGAGTTTCTGCATGTGGCACATTGCCGCCTCGGCATCGTTGTCCCATCCCTTGCAACCGAGGTCGCGCCGGAAGGAACAGAAGTGACTGCTGACGAAGATGCAGGAATGCGCGTCATGCATGATGGCCTGCTTCACCCACAGGGCGAGCGAACGCTGAAAGGCCGGCCAGAACAGTTCGAACTTCCCGCCGACCGCGCGATACGGCTTTACGAGGCCGCGCGCGGTTTTGGTCATGGTAGGAAACTCGACCCGGCCGTCCATGCACTTCAGGCAGGCAAAGAACGTCGGGTGACGCTCGAAATATCGGCGTCGCTGCGCTTCGTCCTGCTGAAAGAGATCGGACTGCCTTTTGTAAAGAACTCTCACGTACTCATTTATGCCTCCTGTCTCGCGATCATGGCCATCCGGCCCTTCTCGCAACCCGTCGCGTCCACGCAATTCGCCTGTTTCCTTCATTCCCATGAATGCTCCTTACGCGGTCGGTTTGCCATCTGCACGTTTCAGATGGACAG
>JAHFIW010000040.1 GCA_023246195.1 bacterium | reverse complement strand
GCTGAACGGCATCCGCCAGGTGGACGGTCGCGTCATTGAAGGCGTCTTCGACGGCCAGGGAATGGTCGGTTCCGACGGAAAAATCTACACCGTACCGCCCAACTACGCTTCCAAGTCCAAGCTGGTCGAGGGCGACCTGCTCAAGCTGACCATCACCTCCAAGGGTTCGTTCATCTACAAGCAGATCGGACCCATCGAGCGCTCGCGCGTGGTGGCCACGCTCGGCTTCGACGCCACCAGCGGCGAATATTACGCTACCCAGGACAACAAGCGCTGGACCATCATCAAGGCAAGCGTCACCTACTTCAAGGGCGAGCCGGAAGACGAGGTCATCCTCTTGGTTCCCAAGAACGCCCCGTCCCGCTGGGCCGCCGTGGAGAACATCATCAAGCAGACGCTCGTCATCTAACGCCGTCCGTTCCGCAACCACAGGGAAAGCCGCCTTGTCAAATCATGCAGGGCGGTTTTTCGTTCCCCGCATTTGACGGTTTCCTGTTGGTCAGTTTGGGGACGAAGAGGGGATGAATATCCACACGTAAAAGCCAAATATAGAGGACATTTGACGGTTGGTAACCGCGTAAAAAAGTGGCAAACTGACCGTAACGAGAAACGTCCGAAACTTCCCCTCCTCAATTTCCCCGATGGCCACCCTTTACCGAAAATATCGTCCCCAGGCTTGGTCTGAAATCTCGGGCCAGAGCCACGTGAAGGTCACTCTGGCTTTTGAAATTGCCACCGGCAAGATCGCGCACGCCTACCTGTTTTCCGGTCCTCGCGGCGTGGGAAAGACCTCGGCTGCGCGCATCTTCAGCCGCGCGGTGAACTGCCTTGATCGTGCCAAGCTCGCGGCCGGCGACGCCGATGCGGGAGAGCCCTGCGGCACCTGTGAAAGCTGCGTGGCAATTCTCGAGGGCCGTTCGCTCGATGTCATCGAGATCGACGCCGCCTCGCACCGCGGTATCGACGCCGTGCGCGAGAATATCATCGAGAATGCCCGCTTTTCGCCGTCACGGGCCGCCTACAAGGTCTTCATCATCGATGAGGTCCACATGCTGACCACCGAGGCCTTCAACGCCCTGCTCAAGACGTTAGAAGAGCCGCCGGCTCACGTCGTCTTCATCCTCGCCACGACCGAACTGCACAAGGTGCCGCAAACCATCTTATCGCGCTGTCAGCGTTTCGATTTCCGCAAGATTCCCTTTATCGACTTGGTCGATCGCCTGCACGGTTTGGCAGAGCGCGAAAAAATAAAAGTAGATCGCCGTTCGCTGGAAGAAATCGCCCGTCATGCCGACGGCTCGCTTCGTGATGCCGAGGGATTGCTTGGCAAAGTCCTGACCATGGGTGACGGCAAGCGCGTCACGTACGACGAAGCCCTGGTCGTGCTCCCGCGCTCCGACGCGCAGGCAATCGCGAATTTTGTCGACGCGCTTCTTCATCGCGATGCCCGTTCGGCCATCATGATCATTGACGACTGCATGGAAGGCGGCTCGGATCTTGACCAGTTCGCCACCGACGCGATCGAATCGCTCCGCAAGGCGTTGTTGGCAAAAATGAGCGGCAATCCCGACGTCTTCTCCGCCGAGATGGACGAGACTTCCAAAAAGCAGCTCGAGGGCTGGGCTTCGCTCAGCGATACTGCCGAGCTGGTGCGCGCGATAGAGATACTCATGGAAAAGCGCCGCGAAATAAAATCCTCGCACCCCGCGCAGTTGCCGTTGGAATTGGCCGTTGTCCGCATCTGCGAGCAACTGGGCGGTCAGGCCCCCGCGGCGTCTGCCCCCAAGAGCGCGGCACCGTATAGCGGGCCCGGTCCTACGTGCGAAGTTCCCAAGCGCGAACCGCCGGTCGCGGTCACTAAGAGCGAATCTTCGGAATCCGCAGCGGTAAACGCTCTGGAAGCGGCCGCAGAGGCGCCGGTACTCGAGTCGCTCATCGACGAATCCGCCAAGATGGACGCTCGCAACGTCGGTAATGCCGCTGACAACGCCCCTGTCACCACCGTCGATCGTCTCAAATCTCTTTGGAAGCAATTCATGGAAAAGTCCGGCGAGAAAAACGCCGGCCTCCTCTACGTGCTCGGCGTAGGGACGCCTGTCGAAGTCGTCGGCACCATCGTGCGCATCGGCTTCGACTTCGCCTTTCACAAAGACAAGTTCAACCAAGAAAAGAACCGCCGCCATCTCGAAGAGGCCTTGGGAGACCTTTTGGGCAAGAAGGTCTGCCTAGAAGGGGTTCTGCTTGCGGCAAAAACCGGCATTAGGCAGGACGATTTTGCCCTCGCGGGAGGCGTCGTTGAACAGAAGGCTCAGGCTTTTGACGGCAACGTCTTGCAGGCGTTTGGCGGCAGGGTCGTGGAATAAATGACGCAAAAAGCCGCCTCGCGGTTGCAGGGCGGCTTTTTGATTTGCGTCAGCGCGTTCAGCGCGTCATGCAGATCGTGGCTGCTCCGGGGACGGCACTTTCGGTGGCCGCATCGGGGGCGCAGACGGTGACGCGTCCGAGAGCATCGGCGGAGATGGTGTAAGCGCTGGCGTAGTTTTGCGCGCTGGTCCAATTGCCGCCGTTCGGATCGACCGGAATCTGCGTGGAGATGTAGGTCGGAGTGAGGCAAGAGAGGTCGATGCCGCCCTGCGAGGAGATTGCGGTCGCGGCGGACGGCAGCTGCGGACAGACGTAGGCCGTCCCTCCGACGGTGAACGGTCCGGCGAACGTGCCCTTGTCGTCGGTCATGCGCTGTCCGACGGCGTTCAGGATGGCGGTGATGCCTGACTGCCGTTCGTTATTACGCGCCTGCGCGAACTGTTTTGCGGGATTGATGGCAGTGATGACGATGCCAGACAAGGCGGCGATGATGCCCATGACGACCAGCATTTCGATGAGGGTGAAGCCTTTGGCGGCGGGATGCTTTTTGCGGCGGAGGTGAGGTCGCATTGTGAGAGGGATGAAGTTTCAAGGCCCGGCGGTTACGGATATGCGCATGGCGGACGTCACGGAGGAGGCCCGCGTGATACGTCGCGATTCGCGATGGCGCATCGCGCGTCACTCATGCGAGGGCATCTCAATCCACGAGTCAATCGCCATGCCCCGGGCAAGCGCGGACGGCGGGGTGCAACGCTGACGGGTGCGTACTGTCACTTGCACGTCAGCGTAGAACCCTCGCGCCACTCCCTGCGTTTTGACGGTCGTCGTTCCCGGTTGCGGCGTATCGGATTGCGGCGGAAGTACTCGGCAGGTTCCCGTGGGCGATGTTTCGGTCTCATCGCCGGCATATGACGCATCGATTTCTAGCTTGGTGAGCGCCAGTGTCGCGCATCCGTCGGCGAGCGCGCGTGCCTGTGCGTGAGCCTCTGCGCCTGACTCCCGTGCGGCGGACTGTCTTCCCGCAAGACTCGCGCCTGCCACGGCGGTCGTGAGCAGCGCGGCCACCGCGATGACCGCGAGCAGCGCGACGTAGCCTCGGTCGCTCGCGCGTCCGTATTCGCCGTTACAGGCAAGTGCAGGTGCGGGGTTGGCGCGGGGGCGCATGTTTATGGTTTTGCGCATGAGATGGGGAACATGCCGTGTCGTGGCAGGGGATAGCGGAAAGCAAAGCGCGTGGAGTCGACGGTGAACGTCACGGTCACTGCGACCGGTGCGTCGTGCTCATCGCGTTGCAGCGCGAAGGCTGCGTCGGTGATCGGAAATGACGGGGCATTTAGCGCCGTGGCCTGCATGGCTCCGTTAGGGGACGCCAGTGCATCACCGCGCGTGATCGTCAGTACGGCAGCGCGCGCGACCGTCCGCGTGTCGTCGTTAAAAGCGAAGGTCAGGATCACGCTCTTAAACGTCTCACCGTTCAGCATCGTGACAACGAGCGAACTTGGCGACGGCACTGCCGCCTCGGTCGCCGATGCAATCGCCCAATACAGTTTGCGGTCGATGAATGCGGCTTCATTCATCCGGGCTGCGGACGCGGTGTCGCGGTCGGCGGCAGCTGCCAGCTGATAGGCGACGGGCAGCAGTCCGCCGAGCAGCAGGCCGCACAGCGCAAGGTAGATGACGGTTTCGAGCAAGGTGAAGCCTTTGTCGTTCATTCGGCGGTCAGCGCCTGCACGTGCGGACTCGCGGTGCTGGCGGCATAAAGGGTATTATTCTCGAAATCGAGCGCGTTCTCGGCGAGTCCTGGCAGGGCATAGGTGCCTAAGAGCGCCAAATTGCTCGACGGATCGGCATTGCGTATCTGCAGCTGCCCGTGCGCGTCAGTGGTGTTGGTGGTTGCGACGAACAGGTACGGTCCCGAGGCTCGCACGGCCTCAACATGCCGACTGTAGACGTCGGTCCCGATAGTCGTCTTTCCCGTCGGCTGGCAAAATGACGGTGCACTCGGGTCGCTGGCGTCGAAGGCGAAAAGTTCCTCCCCGCCGTTCGTCACGGTGTCGCGTCCCAAATACAGCGTCGTGCCAAGGAGCGTAAGCACGTTGCCTCGGTAGTTTCCTGGCAGGTCGCACGACGCAACCGGCACGATATCCGTCGGGTCGGTGACGTCGAGCACCTTGAGTTCGCCGGTCGGTGAGGTCGTGGCAAGATAGGCGAGTCGTTTTTGCGTTCCGCGTACGGACTGCGCATGCACGACGATGCCGTATATCGAGGTACTCGCCTTGTATCCGCGGCCGAGTTCTTGCGGATTCTCCGGGTCGTTCACGTCGAACGCGTGGATCTCGGGATTCGCGGAGATCATGTATCTCGCTGTCACGTAGGCCGTGCCGCCGTAGACGAAGATGCGCCAGGCCTGCGCCTGCGCGCCTTTCAGCGTTATGCCGGCCAGAGGCGCGCTTCCTGTCAGCTGCGGGTTGTGAGGGTCGGTGACATCGATGATCTGCAGTTGCGGCGATACTGCGGCGACGTAGGCGTAGATGCGTCCGCTGATGACGTTGCGGCCGACGTCGACGGCATTGAACGGTCCTTCGCCGATGAAGGCGTTTGCGAAAGCGACAGGTCCCTGCGGCGTGACGATGCGCAAATATGGCGGTTTATCGGTTACGATGTAGGCGATTCCTTGGTACACGTCGAGTCCCGCGGGGCTGCCGTTGCCGATGTCGGCGCTTGCCGTCGGCGCGGGCGCGCTCCAGTTTCCGGAAGGCGAGCCGAGTGCGCAATCTCCGCCGAGCGCGACCGCTTCGACGGGGTCCGTCAGGACGGAGGAGATTGCGGTGTTCCGCGTCGGGTAGCCGGGGAGGTGCCGTTCGGTACGGATGTCGACGGTCTTCGCGCAGGTGGAGATGTCGGTCATGACGCGACGGACGCCGTCGCATGCGCCGGGTGCCGTGCATGAAGGGTCGTCGGGAGCGAAAGAAGAGGCAAGGTGAAAAAAGTCCCGGTCGGCGGCGGCGGACGTCGACTCGAGCGTTTCCGCCGCCGCCGGCAGCGCTTCGTGGTCCGTACGCGCCGAAAGGATCCAATAGGAGTTTCCGCGTTCCATTGCGGTCGCGCCGACGAACATCGTGCCGATGAGCGCAATGGCAAGCATCACTTCAAGGGTGATGAATCCGCCGGCGTCATCATGAGATCGCGCCTTCATGGTTGATGGTGACGGTGAATCGGATGCCGGAGGTGTCGTCAGAAAGCGTAACGGAACCGTCAAAGAAATTTCGCGGATCGTCGCAGCTCGTTCCCGGCGCGATGTTGTCGACGGCGACGCCGGAGAGGGGGCAGAAGATGATTTCTGCGGATTTCGTCGTCATCGTGCCTGCGATTGCGGTCGAGATACTGACTGCGCCGTCAACTTCTCTTGCCGTACGTAATGCCGATTCGCTTCCCGCGTAACTCGCACCCTCAAATCCGACAACATCCCGCGGATGATCAGCCGGACGAATCGCCACTCCGTGCGGCCGCTCATGCAGGTTCTGCATCGCGTCCATCCGCGCAGAGCGCAGCAGCATGACGAGCGCGTCCGCATCGGTACGGACGGCAGTACGGCGCAGCGTTCCCGCGTTCAGCTGCATGAACAGTCCGGCCAAAGCGGCGAAAATGCCGACAGCCACCGTCGTCTCGATGAGCGTGAATCCGCGTGCGTCAGGCATGGAGCGATTGGGTGATGGCATACATCGGGGAGATGACGGCAATGGCGATGAAACCGACCAGCGCGCCGGTGAAGAGCATCAGCGCGGGTTCGAGCAGGGCAGACAGGCCGTTGGCGGCTTCGTCGATTTCCCGTTCGTAATGGTCGGACAGGTACAGGAAGGCCTCGGGAAGTTTTCCGCTCTGCTCTCCGGCGGCGATCATCTGGCCGAACAGTTCCGGAAACAGCCTCGGGTGCCGTAGCAGGTGCGTCGACAGCTGGTTGCCGCGATTAACCGTCTCGGCCATAGTCAGAAAATGGAGGTCGTAAAGCCCGCGTCCGTTTACCGTGGCGCAGGCAATGCAGGCTTCGCGCAAAGTCAATCCGCTCGTCAGCAACGTGCCGACGGCGCGGCTGAAGTGCGCCACGCTGGCATGGCGCAGCAGCGACCCGAACGCGGGGACGCGTAGGAACGCGTACTCGCACCAACGGAGAACGCGCGTGCTGCGACGGATGCATGACG
This sequence comes from bacterium, assembly GCA_023246195.1. Lineage (GTDB taxonomy): Bacteria > Patescibacteriota > Patescibacteriia > SG8-24 > SG8-24 > JAHFIW01. The sequence continues at coordinate 1,254 of JAHFIW010000040.1, read as the reverse complement.
CCAGAACGACGCCCGCGCCCGCAAGCCCCATCAGCACCCACAGCCCCGATGAGCGCACGAATGCCGATGCCGCCAGTAAGGCCCGCGTGCTCGCGGGCAGCCGCACGTGCAGGCTCAAGAACATCGGCAGCAGCTTCGGCAGCAGCGAGGCGGTCAAAAAGACGACGATGCCGAAGGCTGCCGCCAAGACCACGGCCGGATAGGTCAGTGCGCCGATGATCTTGCGTCGCAACTGCTGCTGCTTCTTCAGCTCGTCGGCAAGGTGCTGCAGATTCCGACCGAGCAAGCCGCAACTCTCGCCGATGCTGACGAGCGTCACCGCAGATGCCCCGAACGCCCCGGGGAACGCCCGCATGCCGTCGGCGAGCGGGTGTCCTGCGGCAATCTCCGACCGCAACGCCTCGATGACGCGGCGGCAGCTCCGCGAGCGCACCTGTCCGCGCATGACGCCTAACGCATCCATGAGCGGTACGCCGCCCTCAACCAAGAAGGCCAGCCGCTGCGCGAAGAAAATCTGTTCTTGCGAGGAGAGGCGTGCGTGCCATGCGGCGGCGACCGTCGTCAACCTCTTCGGATGGGGGAGTACTGGCATGTGCATGGCGCTAGCGGATCAATCGTAAAATCTCCTCGATGGTGGTGAGCCCGGCGCGCGCTTTCGCCAACCCGTCATCGATCAGCGCGGTCATGCCGCCGGCAATCGCGAGCCGCGTCATTTCTTCCGCCGAAGCTCTTCGCAAGATCGCCTCGCGAATCTCACGGTTAACGACCAGCACTTCGCAGATACTCAGTCGTCCCGAGTAGCCGCTGCCGCCGCAATCCTCGCAGCCGCGTCCGCGACGCAGGCGCTCGCCGACGGACAACGTCAGGGCAAAAGTCGCAAGTACCATTGCCTCAGTCACCGCATATGACTCTATGCATCTGACGCAAATCTTTCGCACGAGGCGCTGCGCGATGACCATCGACACCGTCGAAGCCAAAAGAAACGGTTCGGTCTTCATGTCGAGCAAGCGTGGCAATGCCGAGGCCGCATCGTTGGTGTGCAGGGTGGAGAGCAGCAGGTGTCCGGTGAGCGCGGCGTTCACGGCAACGGAAGCGGTCTCTGCGTCGCGGATTTCGCCGACCATGATGACGTCCGGGTCCTGGCGCAGGATCGCCCGCAACCCGTTGGCAAAGCTCAAGCCTCCGCGATCGCGCACGTGCATCTGCGTGACGCCGTCCATCTCGTACTCCACCGGATCCTCGAGCGTCACCAAC
>JAHFIW010000014.1 GCA_023246195.1 bacterium | reverse complement strand
GCTCCTTGTACAGCAGGTACGCCTCGATACCCTGCGGATACAGAAACAATCGACCGTGATCGACCTCCAGCGTCTCCTGACAGGTGTTCTTCAGAAATTCGCGGTCATGCGACACGACCATGAAGCCGCCGCGAAACGTGCGCAAAAATTCCTCGAGAAGCATCTGCGTGCGAAGGTCGAGGTAGTTGGTCGGTTCGTCGAGCACCAGGAAGTTCGGCTCGCGCAACAGCATGCCGGTGAGTCGCACGCGCATGCGATAGCCTTCGGACAGCTCGGCGACGCGCCGTTCGAGCATATCGCCCTTCATCTCAAAACGGCTGGCGGCTTTTGCGGCCCGCCACGTTTCCACTTCGGCATAACGCGTCAGGAAGGCCATGGCCGTCTCTTCTTCCTTGTATGGCGCATGCTGTTCCAAATAGCCCAATCGCAACGACGAGTGCCTCGTGACGCTGCCTTCATCGGCCTCATCGTCGCCCACGATGATGCGGACCAAGGTGGATTTGCCCGCGCCATTGCGGCCGATGATGCCCACTTTTTGCCCTTCGGCAAACGAAATCCGCGCGCGGTCAAGGACCACGTGCGGGCCGAAGCGCTTGGTAACGTCATTGACTTGGAGCATCGTACTCATGGGCGCAAAGTAGCATTTTGAAGTGCGCCGGTAAAGGGGTTTTGTCGCGAGGTCAGTGCCGTAATATCCTTGCCGGACGGGCACGCTCCGCGTGACCGTCATGACCGCCTGCAACCGCGTCGAGATATTTCACACGGTCGAGACTCGACTTTGCTCGAGTTTTTTCATACGCAGCGTGAAATGGGCGGCATGTGCAAAAAAAATGAGCGCCACCCGGCGCTCGAACCGCACTTTACGCGCGGGCCCTTTTTTTGCCATTAACCGTCTTCTCCCGCACGGCGAAGCAGCTGATGAGACGGTCAGCCTCCTCATCCTCGAAAACTGACCCGAGCACCTTGACGTAATGATCGCGCGTGCCGTAGATGCCGCCTTGGGCAAGACAGTCACCGGCTTCGTCGAACCAGCGGTAGTCGGATGCCGCGACGTCGCCGTACTGCATGGCTTCATTTTCAGAGGCGTGCCGCTCCACCAGCCGAAGCGTCCGCAACAGGTCATCTGCCTGCGCCAGCGTCACCTTCTTCCGCCTCAGGCATTGCCGAGCCCACTCGCTCTTGAAAGCGTCGGTCATCTCCAGCCGTTCGTCGGCGGTAATCTGGTCGCCGAGCGCTTCGAGCAGCGCGCTTCCATGACGCGACATGCCCTCTCGTTCTTCCTGCGCCGCGTACATGCGCATGCGCACGAAGATGTACGGCGACAGCAGCGCGGAAGTCGGCAAGGTGATGAGCATCAGGCCGATGCCGCCGGAGCCTTCATGCTCCTCGCCGAACAGCCAGGCGGAAGTGTAGGTCCAGTCAATCAGTCGCCGTTCGATGTCGATGACCACTGAGGCGTCATGCTGCGCGCCAGTCTGCGGATGCGTGACCAGGAGGCGGTAGCGACGGAGATTCTTGGGTTTCTGCAAGAGTCCCTGTTTGGCAAAACCCTCCGCCCTCTTCCTGTGACGATCCCAGATTTCGGGATGTGCCAGCTTGTCTGCCTCGCGCTGAGCGGCGCGCCGTTCGTACCAGCCCCTATCGATCGTAACCTTGAGCTTGCGAATGCGAGGAGGGTCGACCCACAGGTTGACGCCTTCCGACACGATCGCAATCGCCGTTCGCAGTCGTTCCGTCAGCTTCATCGTCTTCTCCTTGAAAAAGGACGTGGCAGGAGCGTACATTCCGACCACGCCCGAGTCAAGACGGTCAGGCATAGGCGAAATTATTTCATGTCATGCGGAGCGTGCTACAATGACCGCATATGCGCGATATCGGATTCACGGCAGCTGAGATGCGATCCATGCGGAAGCTGCACACGCCGGCGAAAATTCAGGACTTTCTGAATACCATGCCCTTCAATTTTGAAACGCTGGGCGATACCTGCAAGTCGCCGCGCCGCGTGCTGGCGGAACGAAAGGCGCAATGCATGGAGGGCGCGATGTTCGCCGCGACGGCGCTGCGCCTATTGGGTCATCCCCCGCTGGTGGTCGACCTCGAATCCACGGACGACGACCACGATCACGTCATCGCGGTGTTCAAGGTGCGCGGACGCTGGGGCGCAATTTCAAAAACCAATCACGCGGTGCTGCGTTACCGCGAGCCAATCTACGCCTCGGTGCGCGAGTTGGTGATGTCCTATTTTCACGAATATTTCCTCAAGGACGGACGCAAGACGATGCGCGCCTTCTCGCGCCCGGTGAACCTCGCCCGCTTCGACGGTCAAAACTGGATGACCTCGGAAGAGCCGGTCTGGTTCGTGCCGGAACATCTCTGTGACATTCCGCATCAGGCCATACTCAAAACGAAAGACGTCGTCGCGCTTCGGAAAGCGGACGACGTCGAGATCAGCGCGGGCGAAATCGTCGAATGGCGCAAGCCGAAACGCTCCTGCTGATCGTGTTCGAATCTGCTGATAAAAAAAAGGCACGCGATGCGTGCCTCTGGAGCCGAACTACTTCTCGACGGGAAGGACGAGCAGCGCCCGGACCCGATCCGTCACGGCGAGCTTTTGCTGCAAGGCGACGATCTCGGCATCGAGCTTTTGACGCTGAACCAGCTTATACTCGAGCTCACCCGCCGCCACCAGATCCCGCCTGACGGGCACCTCTCCGGAGAGGCAGTTCGTCAGCAGGGCGATGTTGGCCGCGAGGGCCTCGATGTCGGCGCTGACTTCCCGCTCCTCGCGCATCATCCCGCCGCTGCTGAGTTCGCTGCCGTACTGCGCCCAGGCCGCACTGTGGAAAGACTGCAGGTCTCGGAGCGCGGAACGTCGCTCGGAATGCTTCTGTTGCAGCTCCTTGAGCTTCCGCTCCACCAACCGCCTTTCTTCCGCCGCCAACGATGCTACGGGCGTATTTTCATGCTCGGTCATGACTCCTCCTTAATCAGAGCCAGCACATCTCATCATGCCGGAGGATTGGCGTCAACACGACTGCGAAAAGAATTTTTGCAAAAAACACCCCGCATAGCGGAGGGGGGGGGCGAACGCCGCAGCAACGTTCAGATCGGTTTGGCTTGGATAAACAGCCCACGGGCTGATCAAATGCGGTCATCTAAGTACGCGAAACAAGACCCGTTAAGGCTTCTTGACTGGCTTCGCGTCATTTTTGTCTTTGCCGAACAACAGGCTGGAGTTGATCAGCGGCAGGAAGTCGGTGCCGAAATTGTAAGCGGCGGCGAAGGCGGGGCCCATGAATCCGGTGAGTACCAGGACGAATCCGAAAAGGTTGGAAATGATCCAGATGGCCGTGTCGTTGCGGATGACCTTCATGACACGATGGCCCAGATCGACCATCTCCGGAAGGCGCGCCAGGTCATCGGTGAGCACCACCACGTCGGCGGCTTCGACGGCCACGGCGGTGCCGCCGCCGCCCATGGCGATCCCGACATCCGCGGCGGCAAGCGCCGGCGCGTCATTGATGCCGTCGCCAACCATGCCCACGCGGCCGTCACGCTGCAAGATCTTCAATTCGGCCAGCTTGCTTTCAGGAGTCATTGAGGCACGAAACTCGCTGATGCCCAGCGTCTTGGCGACGTCGGCGGCCGTGCGCTCGTTGTCGCCGGTGAACATGATGACGCGCTTCACGCCATACTCCTTGAGACGGCGCATTGCCTCTGCGGCTTCGGGACGGGGCACGTCGGCGACGGTGACGAGCCCGGCAAACTTGCCGTCAATCATCACCAACACGGTGGTCTGCCCGTGCTCGTTCTTCTCTGCCTCGAACTTTTCCATTACCTCGGCCGGCACCTGCAAACCGCGTTCAGCCAAGATGCGTTCATTGCCCGCGATGACGTTTTTGCCGTCGACCGTCGCCGAAACGCCGGCACCCTTGAACGAATCAAACGTATCGGGATCGGATACGAAACCATGTGCCCTTTTTACGGTGCGATAAATCGCGCGACCGATGGGATGTTCGGAAAACTTCTCCGCCGCAGCGGTGAGCCGCAGGAATTCATCTTCTGCTATCCACGACTCCGGATGCACGTCGCGGATTTCCAGGCGGCCGTAGGTGAGCGTGCCTGTCTTGTCGAGCACCAGCGTCTTCATTCCGTGCAACGCCTCAAGCCACTCGCCGCCCTTCACCACTACGCCGCGACCTGCCGCACGACCGAGCGCCGCGGTCATCGCCAGCGGAATGGCCACGGCCATGTCATCCGCGCAGGCTACGAGAAAAAGCGCCGAAGTCTTGGCGGCATCACGGGTGACGACGTAGGTGACGATGCCGAGCAGCGCGACCAGCGGCAGGAACGCCCCGGCAAACCGATCGGCAATCCGCTCGGTGCGAGACTTGTTCTCCGCAGCCTGGCGCATCAGCGCGGCCATGCGCTCAATGGTCGAATCCGCACCGACGCCGGTTGCCCGCATCTTGAGCACGCCGGATTCCACCAACGTGGAACTGATGACCGCATCTCCGACGGTCTTGTCGACCAGGGCCGATTCCCCGGTCACTGATGATTCGTTCATGGAAACCTGACCGAAGACGATGCGCCCGTCTACCGGTACGCGGCTGCCGGGGCGCACTAACAACACGTCGCCGAGCTTCACGTCATCAACCGCCACGTCCTCGAGCTTGTCGCCGACCTCACGCACGGCCTTGAGCGGCTTGAGTTTGAGAAGTTCCGCGATAGCATCGCGAGCGCGGGTCTGCGTGCGCCAGTCGAGCAGCCGCGCAAAAGAGAGCATCAAGGCGATAAATGCCGCGGAACGAAACTGCAAAGTCGCAAAAGAAATCACGACCGCAAAGACGTTGAAAGCATCGATGCCGACGGAACGTCTGCGAAGCGAGACGAATGCGGAAACCAAGGTCGGCAAGGCGCCGAGCGCGGCGAATCCAGCCAACAACCAGTGACGCTCAAGGCCCGCATAGTCCGCAACCAACACCAACCCAAGCACGACGACGATGACACCGTCGCGCTTTGGCGCCTCAAAAAAACTGCGTAGCTGCTGACCGGCGGTCAAGGCGTGATCTTCGGCCATAGGAATGCCATTGCGCTTACGGACACGCAATTTTTATGGAAGCACCTGGAGAAATTCGATCGCTTGCGTCTCGGAATTGCGATGCATGAACCGGGCCCACGTCGGCTTCACGCAGATAATGGCGAAATCGACGCCCTCGAGGCTCGAGAAGGGATTTTTCGGAAAAAAGGCTCCGCCATAGAGCATCTTGAGATTCGGCTTGTCGGCAAGACGCTTATCCAGCTCATCAAGACTCCCCAACCCGTCAGCCGCATCGACGGGCAACGCCTCACCTTCGATCTGCATGGTCATCGGCTCGAGTTCGGCGCCCACCACGATGGCCACCGACGGGATGGCGACGATGGACGAGAACTTTCGCGCATTGCGCCGCGTCACAAAATAAACGCTGAAACCGTCAGGGGTGACGTCGCTCACCCAATAAAACACCGTCGCTGAATGCACCTTGCCGTCGGCCGCCGTGTACGACACGACCGCGGTCAATTTTGAGTTCAAAAAAGCGATGGCGCTGCGCATCTCTTGCTGTTTTTCCTCGCTTCGTGCGGAAGGCATAGGATAAGATTGAGGTTTCATCGAACGACGAATACGCCAATATGATACCATCGCGACGATAATCAAAAAAGCCCCATGATCATGGGGCTCCTCAAGCGACGCGTTACGCGTCGCTGCCGTTACGGCTTCAGCACAAAGGCGGTGACGCTCATCGCGGGCAAGGACGCAGTGAACGTGTCGCCTTGAATCCGCGGCGTGCCGGCACGCGCCGGTTTCGGGGAAGCTGACGTGAGCTGGTACGCGACAGCTGACGAATATTTCTGCGCGCCGGCAATGTTCGCATTGACGGCAATCGATCGGTCCGTCTTGTTGATGGCAACGACATCAAGCTCGCCGTCAGTTCCTGCCATCGCGTAAACCGACGTCTTTACCGCGTCCGACGTCCGCGCGACGAGTGACGTGTCCCCCACATGGTGACCGGAACCGTCATAATTCAGAAAGAGGTCAAAGGCTCCGTAGATGAAGCTGTCCGCTTCGGCGCCTATCGGCCACAACGCCGCCTCGTAGACGCCGCTGCGCCCGAAGATGCCAAGAACGTCGGCTTCGGCAATGCCGCCTGAAATGTGCTTGGCCCCGCCGTAATAATACTCGCTGAAGGCCATGGAGGTGCCCGGATAGCGTGCGTCAATCTTTCCCTGAACCCAGGGTATCAATGCGATCGGCTTGCCGAGATAGTCCGCTATCCAGCTTTTTTCCGTGTACGACTCATCCCAGAGCGAACGTGGCGCCTGCACGCGAGCCTCAATCTCGGCGCGCGAGGGATTGGCGGCATTGCTGTCGGAAATCCTCACGCCGCCCCCAGTCGCTTCCGGATACCAATGCAGATCGAGCACGTCCATCACTCGGTGGCCGGCGGCGTCGCCCGCCGTCTTGGCACTGTCGAGGATGAAATCGAGATATTCGCGCCCGTTCTGGTCGGGCGCTTGCTGCAGGTTCACGAATTCTTCAAACCCGTAGGACTCAGCGCCGAATACTTTGGCAGCCGGCGCGAACTCCTTGATCATCGTGGCGTATTTCACGGTGCGATCGGCCATCTCGGCATAAGTCGTCTGGTCGGGATGCACGAGCGAATGCGTCGACGGCCAAAGCGCCGGCTCATTATCCAGCGCGAAAAAAATCCCCTTGCCGTCACCGGCAGAAGCGCCATAGTGCTGTTCGATAAAATGCACGAACTCGTCCTGGTATACCGTGCGATCGGCAAGGTCGGGCGTCATCGACAGCGCTGCGGGTTTGCGGGGCGCGTTGCGTACCCAGCGCGTGCTGGTACCGGACGCGACTTCCGTGACCACGCCGTCCTTGTCGGCTGCCACATAGTCGACGATTGGCACGGTCACCAGCGCAGTGGCGCCAAGCGACCGCGCGCGGTCGACGAATTGCGTGACGGCGAGCCCCGGCGTCGCGCTGTCGCTCATGTACCCGTCACTGCTATTCGGACCCCAGTCGCTGCCGGCATTGGAAGCGTTATTTTCCCAATTGTACGCCGTGAGACGATTGCCGCCCTGACGATAAAAACCCGCGCCAGGCAGGCGGTTTTTGCCGTCCGCAGTCGTGGGAAATTGGTTCAACCCGTAAATGAACGGCGAAATGCGCCTCTTCGGACCGTTCAGGTCGACGGTAAAAGTGACGTCCGCGGCGACGGGCACCGCGCCGGGACCTGCGGCAGCCGGTTCGATCGCGGCGTTCGCCGATTCGTCGTCGCGCGAATAATCACCCGACTTCGCGATGGGAATCCCGACGGAATAATTCACGAAGAAGGTATCCGGCACGTCATCGACCTGATGACTCCATGAGGCGCCGTACAGTACGGACGCGACCTCCGCCGTCTGAACCCATCGCAGCACGCCGCCCCGCGAAACGGCATACACCTTCGGATCAGTAGTGACCTTCACGAGCCGCGCGCCGGGACGGTAAGTAACGTTGCCTCCTATGGGTATCGCCGCGAGTTCGGCGTCGGAGATGACGGCGATGCCGGAAAAACCGGAATACCAGGTGAGATACGTCCTTTCGTTCGGAAAGACAAGCCGTGTGCCGTTCGCGGAATAATAGTAGACCGCGGGTCCGGAGCCCTTGATGAGCGTCCCCGAAGACACCGAAACCGCCAAGGCCGAGGGGACCGGCACGAAAAGGCACGATGACAGGACGGCAGCGACCGACAATGCGTGGACTATTTTTTCTTGCATGCGCATACGACGGAAGTATAGCACGACAGCGCAGTTCCATCGGTCAAAAAAATGCGCGTGCCCATGCAAAAAAGCGTCCGGTGTAAGCCGGACGCTTTTGTTTCTTCCCGCCCGCAATGACGGACCGTCGATAAGGGCGTCAGTTCGACGTGGAAGATGACGCGGGAGCGGACGTACCGGCAGCTGCTGCGGCTTTGGCCGCATCCTTGGCAGTCTTGAGCGCATCCTTGGCGGCCTGCATGTCAGCCGTAAAGTCGGACTGCGCTTTACCGACGGCGTCGTCGCGCTTCTGACGGGCGGCCGCGACTGCGGCCTTGTAAGCCTCGTTCGCGGCCCTGAGGCCGCCATCGACAGAATTTTTATCATCTCCGCTTCCAAGAGCGGCGGCGGCACCGACGCCTGTTCCGCCGCACGCCTGCACGCAAGTCGCAGCCTTCACGTTGCACGCATGCAGCGCGATGCTGTCACTGTCGGCGGCGCGGGTGCAATCGGATTTGGTAATGCGACAACTGCGGACGCAAGATGCCGCGGCAGTCAATCCGACGCCGCTACCGTTCGGGCGACGATCCTGCGCAGTCACCGAAAGGTGCGTGCCCTCCTCGGCACGAGCGACATGCTTGGCGTAGGCGAGCTTGGATGATTCCGGAAGTCGCGTTGCCACGGCATCGCTGCCTTCGGACATGGCGGCAGTGGTGGTTTGCGCCAGGATCATCGACGGCGCGAGACTGAAAATCAACGCGAAGTTGAAAATGGCCATCCAGGCGATAAGCGGATGCACATGATACGGCTTTTTCGGGGAAAGCTCTGCGGACTTCGGTTGAGAATCATGCTGCATAGGGCATTTTTTAGGCGTATCGGGGTAAAAAAAAGCGCACGAAATCACGAGGCTTCAAATTACCGAATCGTCCATTCGCCTTGTACGTTGGCGGGACGAGATACGCTTTTTTATGTTTGTTTACTCCGTCAGTATATCATTTATCCACAGCCTCCGCAAGTCTCTCCCCCGACCGCAGAACGGCCTAGCTCTCCCTCTTGCCTTTCATCAGCATGTCCACGGCATTCTGAAGCGAGCCGGCGCGCTGCAACTCTCCGCCGTTCACGAAAAATATCTCATCAGCGCTCTCGATGGTATTAAGCCGGTGCGCGATGATGACCTTCGTCGTTTCTTTGGGCAAGGCGCGGAGAGTCTCCTCCAGCAGCTTTTCGGTGACGGTATCGATATTGGCCGTGGCCTCGTCGAGCACCAGGAATTCCGGATTGCGCAGCACCGCTCGCATGAAGGCGATGAGCTGCCGCTGACCGAGACTGATGGCATCGCCGCTCGTCTCGATCTTGGAATCAAAACCGCGCTCGAACCGCTCCAGCAAGTTGCCCAGGCCCGCCTGCGCGACGGCTTCCGCCCTTTGCTCGTCGGAGCTGCCGATGAAGTCGGCGTTTCCGTAAAAGATGTTGTCGAGCACGCTGCCGGAAAACAGGAACGGCTCCTGCAATATGAAACCGATCTTCTTCGTACGTTCCTCCGGCTGATAGGAACGGATGTCGCGTCCGCCAAGCAGCACGATGCCCTCGGTGGAATCGTACAGACGGGCCATCAGAGAGGCGGTGGTGGTCTTGCCTCCGCCGGTGGGACCCACAAGCGCATAGGTCTTTCCCGCCTCAAGGGCAAACGTCACGTTTCGAAGCACGTCCTTGCCGCCGGAATAACGGAAGGAGACGTCGCGGAATTCCAATACGGCCTTTGAAACGTGCGATTCTGCCGGAATCACGGACATGTCGGACTCGAGCGCCAGCACTTCGGAGACGCGATCTAACGCGGCAAGCGCCAGCTGCAGTGACGACCAGATCGAGGCAACCTGCCGTAGCGGCATATAAAAGTTATCGACGTACAGCATGAACCCGATCAGCAGACCTACGGTCAAATGACCGGTAGTGACCAGCATGATGCCATACGCGAGAACGGTGAGCTGCGCCAAACTCGAAGCCAATCCGTAAACGGGAACGAAAACGCCGTTGGCCAATCCGGCACCGACGGACGACGTGAAATTTTCCCGGTTGGCGCCGTCGAACTTCTCACGGAAATAATCGAAACGGTTAAAGGCCGCGATGACCTTGAAATTGCTCAGGCTCTCCTGAATTTCGGCGCTCAAACTGCCGGTGGTCTGCAGGCTCTTCTGGTTCTTGCGCTTGACCCATGGCGAAATCACCTGCGTGAGGACGAGCACGCCTAACGCCGGCAGCAGCGATGCCGCCCCGAGCCTGAGATTCAGGACGAGCAGGAAGATGCCGGTGGCCAGCATCATGAAATAGCTGCGAACGAACTGCACCAACCCCTGCGCGAAAAACTGGTTAAGCTTCTCGGTGTCATTATTGATGCGCGAGATCAAGTCGCCCGTCTTGTTCTGATTGAAAAACGCCACGGGCAATTCCTGCAACTTGCTGAACAGGAGGTTGCGGAGGCTGAAAAGCACCCGTCTGCCGACGGTGCCCATGCGGATGGTCTGGACGTAGCTGGCGACGAGCACCGTCAGATACATGACCACCAGCAACGCTGCCGAAACCAGCACTCCGCCAAAATCCTTATTGCGGATGGACGTGTCGATGGTGCGTCCGATGATCAGCGGTGCCGCCAACGTGCCCGCGGAAGAGATGACGATGGAAATGCCGGTCCATGCCAAATTACGCTTCTCTCCCTTGAGCAGCGGCAGCAGGCGCCTCAGTGACGCGTAGCCGGCCTCGACGGGCGCTGCCGGCCCGGACGACTTACTCAGCGTGTAATTCATAGGCATTGGTGCTGCGTTGCGAGTCATGGATCAGCACGTAGTCGTTCGAGGTCTTCATCAGCTGTTCGTGCGTGCCGGAGGCCAGCATGTCCCCCTCCATCAGCACGACGATCTGATCGTAATCCTCCACCGTAGCGACTTTTTGCGTGACGGAAATCAAAGTGATGCCGGGATAGTTTTTGCGGACGTTTTCGAGAATGCTCCTTTCCGTCCGCGTGTCGACACGCGCGGTGAAATCGTCGAGCAGCAGCACGCTGGGATTCAGCGCCAGGGCGCGTGCCAACATGATGCGCTGCTTCTGCCCGCCAGAAAGGCTCGTTCCCCTCTCGGACACGACCGTGTCCAACTTGTCAGGCAGCGCATCTATGAAGTCAGCCAGTTCGGCAGTCTCTATGGCCTTTGCCAAGTCGGCATCGTTGACGGTATTGCTGAAGGCGATGTTCTCGCGCACCGTCAGGTTGAAGATGACGCTGTCCTGAAACACGAAGCCGATTTGCCGATGCAGGCTCACCGGATCGTAGTCCGCGATAGCGCGCCCGGCATACTCCACGGTGCCAAGGGTCGGTTCAATCAGGCCGGTAAGCAGGTACAGAAGCTGCGTTTTGCCCGCAGCAGTCGGGCCGATGATGGCCGTCTTGGTACCGGCCTTCACGGTCATGGAAACGTTCTTGAGCGCGCTCCGATTCCCGAAGATGACCGTAATGCCCTTCAGCGAGAGGTCGCCGCCCGCGACCGCCTGCAAATTGCCGGCCTTTTTCCTCGTCTCGCAGTGCATGATTTCAGCCACGCGCGAATATGACGCCTGTGCCTGCGCGATGACGTTGCTCATGAAACCGATGATGAAGATCGGGAAGATGAGAATGGCCAGGTAGCTGTTGAACGCCGTAAAGTCGCCAAGGGTCATCGCGCCAGTAATGACGAAATGCCCGCCGATGGTAAGGATGGACAGCGTGGCCACGTTTGACGCCAGCGTGATGACCGGAATCATCATCGCGAACAGGCGCAAGATGCCCAAGCCGAGATCCCGCGCCTGGGCGTTGGCCGCCAGGAACTTCTGGAACTCGAACTGCTGCGAATTCTGCAGGCGCACCAGCGCGGCGCCGAAAATGCTCTCATTGATGATGCGGTTGAGCCAGTCGATGGCCTCCTGCACCTTGCGGAACAGCTTGCGAACCCTGCGCAGTACCACCGTGATCATCGCCGCGACGAAAGGCACCACGGCAAGCACCACCAACGCCAACTTCCAATCGATGTACAGCAACAGCACGCTGGCACCGAAAATGAGGAATACCGAGGAGATGATCGAGGTGATGGCCTGCGACACGAACGTCTTGATCGCGTCGATGTCCGAAGTAAGATTGGTGAGCAGTTTTGCCGGCGTCGCCTTTTGGATATAGGCGTATTCCTGTTCAGAGATCTTGGAGGCCAGCTGCTTTCGCATGTCGAATGCGACGCGTTCCGAAGCGTAAGTCTGCGCGATGTTAAGCAGGTAGGTCAAAACGAATACCAAGACCGCAATCGTCAGAAACTCGAAAAAAAGGGTTTCGACCCTCCAGGCGCCGTGACCGTAGCCGTCGATGGCGTTGGCGACGATCTTGGGCAGCGCCAAACCGAGGGCATTGGAGGCCACGGTCAGCAGCAGTAACATCGCAATCAGCCCACGATAGGGCCTGAGCAACGAAAACAGGCTCGGACCCTTCGGTCGTGCGGAACCCTTTGGTGATTTGGTCGTGGCAGAAGTCCTCGAATCGGCCATACGTGCAGTTCGAAACCCTAAACATATCTCTGTTGCAAGCTATTGGCAACACGGCAAATGCCACTTCACGGGCACCCGGAAGATTGACCGCGAGGCGATTTCATGCTGGAATGACGTCATCCTGCACCTTTGGCGCACGGATCGTTCTTTACACGGCACGTCGGCTCACGAAAGCCGCAAGGAGCAGGCAAAATGAGACATCTCGCTAATGCAATGTTGTTCGTGATGGCGATTTGGGCAGCCATTGCCTGCAGGGGTCCCGAAGCACGCGAGGCCGTGATCAAACCGCAGCCACCCGTGCTCACTTCGGGACAATCTGAGGCCGGAGAGCACATCTCGCTCGAATCGCCCTACAGGCCGAGGGCGCACACGTACCGCGGCCAGCTCCATGCGCATACCACCAACTCCGACGGCCATCAGCCACCGAAGGAGTTCGTGACCGCGTACAAGAATGCCGGGTACGACTTCATGGCGATTACCGACCACGACCACGCCACTCCCGACCCCGGCGTGCCAGGAATCCTGTTCCTGCACGGCATGGAGAACGAGGACGGCTGTCACCACGAAAACCGCATCAACCGGCACGCGGTGGCAGCAGGAGCGCCGCACCCGCAACTCCTGGTCGACGAGGCCAACGGCGAAGGGTCGTTCGTGCAAATCAACCATCCGGACTGGCCGGGCAAGTATCCGTCGAACCCGTGCTGGTCCGACAAGGATCTGCTCGCCATGCACGGCTACGATGCCGTGGAGGTATGGAACGCCAGCGACATCAGCGACGGCGACCCCAACGCCGAGACCCGCATCGACTTCTTGCTGTCGCATGGCAAACGGACGTACCTGACCGCAGTCGACGACTGCCATGACGTCCGCTACTCGTACTGCCTGACCTCCTCGGTGATGGTGTCTGCCGACGCGCTTACGCAGGACGACATTCTCGCCAACCTCAAGTCCGGCAACTTCTACGCAACCCGAGGAGCGCTCATCCTGTCGATCAGCGTGAGCGATAGGCGCATCTCCGCGTCCCTTCCCAGGAGCTGCGACGTCGAATACGTCGTGGCCGGCGGCAAGGTCGCGATGACCGAGCATGCGGTCACCGCATCGCATTATGATGCCGACGGAACCGAACGCTACGTGCGCCTGCGCATCAGCTGCGGCGGCGACACGATGGCTTGGTCCAACCCGATCTACGTCTCCGTCCGATGACGGACATCCGACCTCCATGGTCGGATTTTTTATGGGCGAAAAAGCCGACAGTGCAGTCAACAGCACCTCGCAAAGAACCGGGAATAAAAAATTGGCAAAAATAATTGACAGCCGTACGGCTTTCATTCAAGCTCAGCGAGGCTCAATTCTGGGCAAGGAGGAAACATGAGGACATTCCCGATGACGGCAATTGCGGTGACGGCGTTCGTGCTGACCGCCTGCGCGCATCAAACGACCGCAACGACGCCGCAAACGACGGCGATGGCGCAACCAGCGCAGCCGAAAGAACAGGAGTCCGTCTTCGACACGAAACCCGGAAGCGCGTCCGAAGCGTTTCCGACCATTTTCGACGGCACTTCCCCCACCGCCGATATCATCGCGGCGGGAAAGTACGACGAGATCGACCCGCGCATCGCCGAACTTCTTGCCATGCAAAGTCCGCCCGCAAAAGACGGCATGCACGACGCCACGTCACTGAATTTTCGTCTGGTGAGACCCGATGAGGACGTCCTCATGGGAAACGTGGCGAGCAAAAACGGCGGACCTCCGGCCACGATGCGCCTCGTCAGTCACGGATCAATCGATGACGTACGCGCGCTCATCGACCGAAAAGGCCTGCGACCCGCGACAGCCAGAGAGTTGTTCGCCTTCGTCGCCGCCCATCGCGACCTGCTGATGCGGACGTCCCACAACGTGTTCGGAGACCACGGCGAGGTCATCGCGCTCGGAACCGTCTGGAACTGCAAAAAGGACGACGGAAGCGCCTGCGCCGCCAGCGTTGCCCGTCTCAGCGACGGACGCCTGACGGTGCAAACGTATCTGACATTCATCGGTCCGAGCTCCGCCTCGCTCTTTCTCGCGCTCCCGAAGTGACGCACATGAAACCGGCCTCATCTTGAGGCCGGTTTTTTCCGAACGATTCACTCCCCTTCCGCTGACCCGCGATGGCTGACGGACAGAAAGAACAGCAAAAGATAAAAGAACAGGCCGTAGGCGCAGGTAGGCAAAACAAGCGCGTATCGAGTCACGGCACGCAACCAAGAAGCCACTTCGACGAACGTGAAATACCCGGCAAAAAGAATCCCCGCAAAGGAGACCGCCAGAATTATTTTTTTCGCGGCGCTGGCCCTTATTTTTTTCATCACCGCCAACGCGGACGCGATGAGCATGAACGAGAACATCCCCAATCCATACCAACAGGCCGAAACCCCAAGAAAGTACGGACAGGGCTCACTGAAGGCGCACGTCTTCGTGAACAGCCTTACGCCGCTCAAGTAACCGGCAAACAGCGTCCCGCCGAGCGCCAAGACGAGGACCGTTTTGAGATAAGAGGCATTTTTCATATGATGAAAGCACCGTCGTGCGACTCAGGGAAGAGTCTGGAGATAGACGATATCCCTTTTCTCCTCATCATAAGTCATGTAACGGACCCACTTCGGAGAGACGCGAAACACCGCGAAATCTTTTCCTTCGATGCCGCTGAACGGGTCCTTGGGATAAAAAGCGCCGGTATACAGCGCGGCCACTTTCGGGTGCTTCCCGACCAGCATCGCGAGACGCCCCAATTGCGTCACGCTCTCTCCGACCTCGACGAGTTCCGCCTCCCCCTCGATCTGCACCGTATGGGGATCCATGTCGGTACCGACCACTACGGCAACCGCCGGATTATGCATGATGTTGCTGAACTTTCGAGTGTGTCTCCTGGTGACGAAATAAAGGCTGAAGCCGCCATGCACGGTCTCGTCCACCCAATAAAAGACAGTTGCCGCCTGCGGCAGACCTTCCTTCGAGACCGTGGAAACCACGGCAATCGCCCTAGAACCGAGATACTCGATGATGCCGGCATGCGCATTTTTCATACGAGATGCGAAAAGCGTCGATGAGATTACGGGACGAAGTATAGCACTTTCGGGACATACGCGATAAGCGAAGATGACCCGCATGTATCGTCAAAGATCCAAAAAGAAAACCCGCTCCAAAAAGCTTTGGAGCGGGCATGCGCGAAGTCGGTCAGTATGCGAGCGCGGTGCCCACGTAGTTGACCGGCGCACCAGGTGAGATGCAGACGCGCTGGAAGTTGCCGGAACCGTCGAGCGGAACGGAGTAGATGCCGTTCACGCCCATGTAAACGCCCGCGCCGATGAACCGCGTGCCGTCGGGCGAGAAGGCGCCGCCGCTGTAAAAGCCGTCGATCGCGCTGAGTCCCGGCGTAAGCAGGACGCGCCCCGTACCGTCGGGATTGATCTTGTAGAGCGGACCGAGAGGACCGCTCTCCCAAAAGTTGAGCGTCGGCTTGCTCACGAAGACGAGCGTTTTCCCGTCGGGCGACCACACGGGAGCGTGATCGCCGGCCGTGTTGAGGTTCTGGGCGCCGACCGACCCCGTCGCGTTGGGGTAAGTATTCGGAACGTGGTGCGCGTTCGTTCCGTCGGCATCGGACAGCCCGAGACCGTCGTAGAAATTGTCCCACGCGACGCGACCGTCGACCGGATTGACCGAGGGCGCATCCGAGTAGCAATTGCTCTCGAGATAGTCGATGAACTTATGACGGTTCGATCCGTCACGGTCCATCTTGTAGATGGCGCACTCCCAGTCGAAGACGATGCTGGCGCTGTCCGCGGTCCAGCTGTAGTCGACCACGTAGTCCTTCGGGTTGACGTACACGAGCGTGTCCGTCGGCGGAATACCGGCGACCATGTTTCGCACGTACAGGTTGGCCGAATAGTAGTTCACGTTGTCCCGGTGGAACACCAGGCTTTGCCGATCCGGAGACAGGCGGGGAAATTCTCCGCCGCCGATCTTGGAATCGTCCGCGCCGTCGCCAGAAATCGCCCACATCTCGCCGTCGGTCATTTTAGTGCCGTCGACAAGCGTCACCGGCCCTCGGCTGTAGTAGATCGTGCCGACGCCCGCGAGCGCAGAGCACGCGATGCCCGGACCGTTGTCCGGTACCGCCGCATCCGCGACGGCATCCGTACCGCCATCCGCATCCGCCACGGCGTCCGTCGCGGCGTCTGACGCGTCGGGGCCAACGGCGGCCGCGTCGTTGATGCGGAAGCCGACGTCGGACGCCTCAGCCGAACCGTTAGCGGTGCCAGGACCCGAACCGCAGCCGAATGCGGCGGCAAGGATCACCATCACGACAACACAAGCGCGAAAATCGACTTTTCGATGGGGCATTTCTCTCTCCTTCAATGACATCTTTGAACCATACAATGACCAAATCACTTGGAAGACCATCTCCCAAAGATGCAGGCAGTACAGCAGAAAAAACGGTTTTTGTCAAGACTGGCCGGACGCTCGCCGGTCCATTTTTCGTTCAAGCAAACGCCTGTCAGCGTGCGCCACAATAAAAAAATCCCTCATGCCGTAATGACTGAGGGACGCATCAGCGAGCAACGAGATGCTCGGCGGGATAAAAAGCCGCTTTCATCTCGCGACAGCGCGGACATCGGTAGCGAACCTTATACATGCGGATGTGTTTTGACGAACGGCTCACGCCGAAGCCCTTGAGGTGCACTTCGTCTTCATAAAGCTCGATGACCGATCCCGCAACGAAACCTTCACAGACGTACTTCCTGTCCGAGCTAGAGCACTCACGCTCGCTAGTCGCGCGCACGCGGGACCCTCGTCGTAAATGCTGCGGAACGGGTTCGCGTCCCGATGCTTCGCAGACAAGAGCCTGCCTGGCGGTACGGTACTTGGTGTGGCAGATGCCGCAGACGTAACGAACGCTTCTCTTAACGACTCGCAGCATGACTTCCTCCTGGGAAAAATCTGTACGCAGAATAGCATTATCGGCGCGGCGACGGCAAGAAAGGCCGAATGAAGTCGCAGAACTCGTCGGGAAGCCCCTGTAAGTCCGCGGCTGCGGTCTCTAAAAGCGCCTGCTTGGCGAACGCCTCCTCGACACCGTCTTTGACGGATGTCGCTTGCAACATCAGCAATGCAAGCCTGGCCAGCCGGCAACGAAGATTCGAAGAGAAAACCGGGTTCACGGCATCGAGCACGAGCTGAATCGCCCTGCGGATGCCGTACATCCTGCGAATCTCCGCATGAAGCTCCGCGTAAGGATACTCTCCCGCCGAGCACGTATCGACTTCGTTTATCGCCGGCTGGAGATACCTCCGTGGATGTATCCTAGTACCGTCGACGGGTTCCGACTTGTCGTATTCGAGCAGGTAGATCCTACCGTCCGGCTCGTAGACGATCGCCACGCCATTCGTGAAATCCACATCGGCCACGGCCTTCTTAGCTTTTTTTGCCTTATCGTTCATTGAATGAGCTCCTTTCGCGCGATTAACATGGCACGAAATACGCACCGCGTCAATCGTGCCTGCCGGAGGCTTTACGTATGGCAGCAAAACAAAAATACGGGAACCGTCAGGCTCCGGTATTTTTGGCGGGGTCTGGCAAACGAGTTTAGAACTTTTTGGGTGTTTGAATCCATATGCCTCAAAATGCTGCGTCGGAACGACCCCTGAATTTGCCCTAACACATACAGTTCTCGATGGTACCCAACCTTGGCGCTCTGTCACAAAGACTTTTTATCGGCGGCAACCCGAAAGCCTCTCAACAGAGAGGTTTTTTGGTGGGCTATGATACGGCTAAAAGGATGACCATGCAGGCCGGGCCATCTTTGGCGGTACAACGAGAATCTTGACAAGGTGCTTTCTGGATGGTATCTCGTGGCAGTCGCCACGAGAACCTGAATTCGGTCAGGCTTCTGACGCGAGATCATTGACACCACAAGGAAGAGCAAATGAGGAAACTAGCCGTTGTTCAGACGTCGTCGAAAAAGGTGATGGTTCCGATCATCAAGATAGTGGGCGATTTTTGCAACTTGCGATGTGCCTACTGCTTCTACAACACTCTGGATCAGCAGACACCGCACGTCATGTCAGAGGAGCTTCAAGAGCGCTTCATCCGAGAGTACCTGGAGTTGTTCCAGGGCCGTGTACAGTTCATCTGGCACGGTGGAGAGCCGCTGCTTGCGGGGATGAAGTTCTTCGAACGCAGCCTGACTTTTCAGCAAAAGTACCGGAAGGACCACGAAATCCAGAACGTCGTCCAGACCAACGCGACGCTGGCCAACGACGCTTGGGCGGCCTTCTTCGCCGAGCACAAGTTTAAGGTTGGCATCAGTCTTGACGGTGACCGGATCAGCCACGACCGTTTCCGCACGCGACGCAACGAGTCTGGCTCTTTTGATGCGGTGATGCGGGGTATCTCGCATCTGCGCGCGCACGGGATTCAGCCCGGCTTTATCCAGACGCTGACGGCCGCGAACGCAGCGCGTGCGAGTGAGGACTTCACGTTCTTCGCGAACGTCCTCAAGGCGAAGTCCTGGGGCACGAGCGAGTACCTCGACGTCGTCAACATCAACAGGCGCATGCTGAACGAGACGATGGGCAATAAGGAGCTCACCGAGTATCTTAAAGCCTTCATCGACCTTTGGTTCGAGATGGACGATCCGAATATTCGTCACCGCGAAATCGATAACTACTTCGCGGGCATCGTCGGCCGATGCGCCTCGAGCTGTACGCACAGCGGGACATGCTCGGCTTACTTCACGGTCGAGTACGATGGTAGGGTTTTTCCTTGCGACCGCTTGGCCAATCGCAGCGAGCTGTGCTACGGGAATCTGTCCGACACGTCGCTTCTGGACGTTTTGAACAGCGAGCGGCGGCTCAAGTTCGCCGAGGAGGTGAATGCGGTGCATCCCGATTGCGCCGCTTGCGAATGGCAAAAAGTGTGCCATAACGGCTGCTCGCACCATCGCAAGGGCGGGCTGTCAGGAAAGTACTACTACTGCGAGACAAGGAAAGCCATCTTTCCCTACCTCAGGGAAAAGATCAACGCGGTGATGGAAGGAGGTGATACCAATGCAAACGGAAACACAGCAGCAGAAGGGTAAGACAGCAGTGCTTGCCGCTCTCAAGCGGATGGCCAGGCGGCCGACCGTGGAAATGCGCGACAGAGTAGTTGCCGAAGGCGGCTCGCTCCCGGAAGAGTGGGGCGACCACGACAACTACCAAGACTACGAAAACACTGTCGTCTTCTACGACGTGTAATCGACGTCTTGTCTCCCGCCTTGGGATTGCTCAGGGCGGCTT
This sequence comes from bacterium, assembly GCA_023246195.1. Classification (GTDB taxonomy): domain Bacteria; phylum Patescibacteriota; class Patescibacteriia; order SG8-24; family SG8-24; genus JAHFIW01. The sequence goes on along the minus strand of JAHFIW010000014.1, from coordinate 14,910 downwards.
TTTATTTTTGCGACCTCTTTGACGTACTGCCGGTCTAAGGCCCGCTCCTGATCGATGTACGTCTGCATCAGTCCGAACAGGTTCTCCTGCATGCCCGGAGCGTCACGAAAATAGCGGTTATTCGGAGGATTCGTTCCCAATGCCCGCTGACCGAGAGGGCCTCGAGGAAACAGCGAACCGGCCGCGATTTCGTGTATGCGCATTCCGTCGGCCTTGCGCGTGGTTTTGGAAGCCAGCCTTTTGAATTGGCGGTCGAAGAGACAGTGAATCGTTTCGTGCCACAGCAGGCCAAGCACCGCCGCAGGCTTATCCTTCGGAAACCGCGAAATCTCCATTATGATGCTCGCATCCCCCGATCTTCCGGATGTGCCGCTCAGGTAGTTCGGGGCGGACAGGAGCAGGTGCGACGTCACCGTCCTCGACGTGAAGCGAACGCCATAAAGACTGGCGAGGGTGGGGATGATTTTTTTCGCTAGTCGCAGTTCCGCAGCGCGTTTCGTCAGGATGAACTGCCATTTACGCAGGGATTTTTCCTCCTTGATCCAAAGCCGATTAAAGAAAGGCTCACACGCGGAAAAGGCGTTTCGTACGATCTCAAATTCCTTTGGTCTTAGGCTGCGGCGCAACTGTTTCCAGGGATCTTTATAACCGAAGAACCATCGACCCAGGAAGTTTTCCGGTCGCTGGTACATGCGGTGTATACTCGCAAAATCCTTCAGATTCGCGATAACGTCTTCTGGTATCGCAAGGCTCGTTCTCCAGAACTCGTTTGCTTCGAGTCGTGCCCACGGCTCCCATTCCGAAAGATTCTGCACGAAAAAGTAAAAATTCGCTGACCTTTCTACCTTGAATCGGAAGGTGATTTCCATAGCCTGATTCTCTCACGAAAGGCCAATCTCGACAACGCCATGCCTCGTCTGATCTTCATCATGATAATGGTATCACAAGGGTCTCCAAAACCCTTGTCGTAGGTTCGATTCCTACCACCCCTGCCACTTCACGCTCTCGATACGGATTGGGGTCAACTGGCGAATTCGGAACAAACGAAACACAGATATGGCGGTAGGACGTGTTCCAGTTCCACAGCAAAAAGCAGGCGTGCAGGGAGACATGTGTATCGGGACGGTTTGTCTATGCGAATATAAAGACCGAATTGCTCCGGGATATCCTCGCCGAAACTGGCGTCACCGTCGTCTGGCGAAAGTACTGGCGCTTCAGGGAACACGACATCCCCGCCATCTATCCTGACTGGGTGTGCCGAAAGGAATTCCCAGCCATGCCGAGGAACATGCTCCTCGGTCCCGCCCTTGTGCTCATCGTCACTGGTGAAAACGCCATCGCGGAAAACCGGCTTCACAGCACGGACACGCTCACAGAGACGGCGCTGCTGTGCGCGCTCTGGTAGGCGGCGTTTTTTTGAACACGAGATTGTCGGGATCGAGGCCCGCGCCACGCATGATCTCGGTGGCCGTGGCGTTGGTCGCGTGTTCTGCGGACATACCGAGCGACTTGAGGAAGCGGCCAACAGCCTCCCTGCTCCGGCCCTCGATTTCCATGTACGGAAGCATCTTCGGGTACTCGTCGATTTCCACCTTCACGCCGCCCAGCTTCCATTCCTCGCGCACCTTCTCGCGCCGGCGGAACACCTGGAAACCCAATACGGTGAGGAGCTTCAAGGTCTCCTCGAATCCGGAAACGTTCACCTCGAACTCGTCGTGGACGCTGTATCTCTTATCAGTCTTCCGCACTTTCACCGTAAGCTCGCAGGTCTTGCCGACGGAGCGGAGACGGAACGACGAATAGCCCCGCCCCTCGACGGGCACGCCGGCCTGCTCGAGAAACACCTCGCGCACGAGGACGGGAGGGAAGAGCCGCCTCGCGCCGAGCTTGCGCAACCCCCTTCGAAGCTTCGCGCCGTCGACGTTGAGTATCTTGAGTTCGATTTCCTTCATAGGTTCAGTGCCAGTATTTCTTAGTGACCGAGGTCGCTCAAACCATCAACGACCCTGCGCAAATCCAGCTCGCCCCGTGCGAAACGGTCGACGAATAAAAATGGTCACGGTAATCCTTGAGAACAAGAATTTTCATTGCAGTCACGATTTCTGCGGCTTTATCAGCCACTTTCTTATCGCCTCGTCAAGCAAAACCCCATCGCGAACAATGTTGAATCCGGTGTTGTAAAAATCAATTTTACCCTCGACGAGCCGCCGGTTTTGATCCACGAAAATATCGTGCGCTTCCCTCACGGTCCGCCAAATGACGTTGAGGCCAAGAGCCTTCTCATTTTCCGTCCGGGCATCCTCGCCAGTCGGAGCACCTACGGTCGCCACCACGCCTCTGGTGACATAGTGCTTACCGTCTCTGGCGCGAAACTCTTCGGTAAAACCGATCTCCACTGAATCTTTGATTGCATATCCCACTTCTTCGCGACACTCGCGGTCAGCGGCCATATCCACGGTTTCGCCCTCATCCATGCCTCCGCCCGGCAATAGATAGCATCCATGGACCGGGTTCGTGACCAGCGCGATTTCGCCCCGTTCGTTCTGAAGGATGATCTTCACTGTCGACCGATTGGCCCACAAGCCGACTTCGGTGACGACCGCGTTCGGAAAAATGTCTTTATCGCTGAGGGTTATGAGAGGTTTCATATTTTTGGAAAAAGGGCCAAAATACTTAGCCTCCTTGATGAACAAGGCGGATGTTTCCATGTCTTTTTAAGGACTGGCACGAAATTTGACGCATGAGTACATAAAAAAGGGGCGCACCCAAAACGTGATCTTGGGGCAACAGACCGCCAAAACTTTACAAGACGACATGAACCATGTAAATCAATTCATTTTTCCGCCAGCTTTTGCATCTTGTGCAACGTTTCTTTCACCCAAATATCGACAGACAGATTCGATTCTGAACGTCGGCGGTGTTGAAACTCTTTCCAAGACGCAATGAACCACGGCAAACGGTTCATGCCCCACGACTTTTTCTTCTTGACGGAACTTCCGGTGGCCCGCTGCTCGATGGCATGAATCATGTACTCCTCGACGACCCACTCCCATTTCGGATAATATTTTCGAAATTTTTTCGTGGACCATTTCACCATCAGCGGTTCCGTGCATCTTACCAGCCGTTTGATCTCGGCGGATTGAAAAATCGGGAGGAGAAATGAATGGCACGTCTCATGGACCATGAGCCACGACTGATCCTTACGCGCGTCGGGCGTGAACACGGCGTAGGCCGTCCGCCCGATCAATGGCCCGTAACCCTCACCCTGCATGCCGAACGGGTTCGGGCAGAGAATTACCTTGTCGCATGGCAGCTTGTAAGGGCCGAGCGATTCAATCAGGCTTCGGAGTTTGCCCGGAAACCGTGCAGCTTCTTTACAGGAAACGCGCTTCGTCGCGCGTAAGATGGTCGGTCGATGGCGTGAATAATATTCTCGGATCGTCTGGTCGAAATGTCCGTACCACCGCCGTGATTTTTGTAGCGGGTGTTTTCGGCCTTGGTAGGAAAACGCCGGCAGCGTGTCGCGCGACATCGCCTCGAGAAGAAACAACGAAAAATGCCCTTTTTTCTTGTATTCGTCCAAAACAGTACTCCTGTTCCAAGCATGAGAAAGGGTCGAGAGGTTGATCGGTGATTTGGTATAAATGCGCATATCTTACATGATATCGCAGCGTAAGAAAAAAGGCGAAAGCTAATGCTTCCGCCCCAGAAAGGACGATGTGTCGTCAGGTCCGCACGATGTCGGACTTGAACAAGCTTGTGCCAGGCTTGCAGTGCGTCGAGCGGTAATGAACCTCGATTGAGATGAGGCTGGAGTACGAGAACATCTGAAGCGTCCTCGTGAGCGGGTTCATCAACTGGGCGAAGTGGAGCCGGAACGGCAGAGCGTTCTGCTCGATCATGAGGAGCAGCGTTCCGTCCTTCGCGTAGCGTTCGCCCGATTCGTAGGTGGCGACCAGCTTTTCCGCAACCGCGTGGTGCTCGATGAAGCGGCGCTTGAAGGCCCTGAAGACCCTCTCGAAGCCGCCGTCCTTGAGCATGGCGGCCACCTCGTCGAAGACGGGATCCGCCGGATTGACGGCTCCCACCTGCACCAGACCGTCCTTCAGCCGATTCATGTCGAGCGCCTGGAGCACGGCATCGTGGAGGAACGGTCGGATCTCCATATCGTCGATGGACGAGGTGATGGCGACGACGGCTGACTTCATGAGTCCGGCGGCACCTCGGAAATCGTCGCAGGAACGCTGCCAAATGGCATGCGACTTCTCGGCTGGATCCTTCGCAAGCTCGCCGATAAGTGCGTCCTCGAGCGAAACGTTCGCCTGCATGAACTTCGCGTAGGCCAGTGAAACGGCCCGAGACAAACGGGTCGAGCATTCGAGGCTCTTGCCGCACGGCTGATGATTGATTCCGCCCATTGTGTTCTCCTCGTCTTTGGTTCGGTTGGGGTTGATAAGGAACTTAAGGAACGAAGAAGTATACCGTTTTTCAAGGAAATGTCAAGGCCATCCATCAAAAAAAGTTAGGATCACGTAGGTTACCCCGATACGTTATTTTCACGCTTAAAATTCGATTCCCACTTGGGTCATCCTTTTTTACCAAAACCCAGACAACCAAAAAACCTCTCTGTTGAGAGGCTTTCGGGTTGCCGCCGATAAAAAATCTTCGTGGCAGGGGTGGTAGGAATCGAACCTACGACAAGGGTTTTGGAGACCCTTGTGATACCATTTCACCACACCCCTATAGGTTGTGGGACGATAATAACGCGACTTTACGGGCTTGTCCAGAAACTTTAGTAATCGTCCCCGCCCTTGCGCCTCTCACGCTTCTTGTTGCCTTCCATGCGCTTCTCGTCGAGACGCTGTTGTTTTTTGCCCCAACTGGGCTTGGTCGCCTTGCGCTCCTTCTTTGGCACCAGCGCCTGCGCCACCAAGTTCTGGAGGCGCTCGGTGGCACTCTCGCGGTTCTGGTGCTGAGAACGCTGTTCATTGGCCTGGATGATGATTTCGTCGGCCTTGTTGAGATAGCTGCCGGAGTAGTCGCGGATAAGCTGCTTCTGCTCCTCGGAGTATGCGCCCGACTTTCCGACGTTCCAGCGCAGGGTGGCTTTGGACGCCACCTTGTTCACGTTTTGACCGCCGGGGCCTCCGGAAGCAGAGAACGTAAACTGCATCTCGCTCTCGGGAACGGATGCCGCGGGACCTTCATGTTTTTCGGGAGCCGGATCCGGCTCGGGGGCGCGCTGGTGCTCCGAAGGAACGTACCCGCCTCCACCCTCTCCTCCAAATGGACTCATATGCAGACAGTATGGCAAAAAATCGGTCTCTCGTACATGGGACCTGCATACGAAAAAACCGCCCTGCGGCGGCTCCCTCGCCCCGTCTTCGGGACTACAGAGGTTGCGGTCTATTTGGTCTCCTTGTGTGGGGCGTGCTTGTCGCACCACTCGCAGAACTTCTTGATCTCAAGGCGGGCCTTGAGCTTCTTCTTGTTTTTGTGGGAGTAGTAGTTGATCCGATGACAAGCGGTACACTCCAATTTGACGAGATTCTCTTGTGACATACAGGGGTTGATTCACTCAATGCGAGGAGCCTATCTTATCTGCAGAAATCTGTCCAGAGCCGACCCTCCGCATAGCGCGGTGGAGCCACCTCCGGGGATCGAACCCGGGACCTTCACTTTACAAAAGTGTTGCTCTACCAGCTGAGCTAAGGTGGCCCGTTCCTCGATTCTCCTCTTTGTTAAGCCGAAATATTGGTGGTGGGTAGGCTAGGATTCGAACCTAGGAAGGCATAGCCAGCAGATTTACAGTCTGCCCCGGTTGACCGCTTCGGTACCTACCCATATTTGAGCGAACCCTTTCCGCTCGGCTTCCTTCCGACCCCTCAAAAACGGCCGAAAGAAAATCGAGTGGAGCCGACGACCGGAATCGAACCGGTGACCTTCTCCTTACCATGGAGATGCTCTACCAGCTGAGCTACGTCGGCCTAATCTGGTCTGGTTTTACGTGTCCCCCGTAGCCTTAGCGAAGGACGGAGATGTGGGGAAATTCTACGACAGGTCCCAAAAATTATCAATGGCCTCCCTCCCCCTCCCCGACCTTACTTGTCCCCACCTTCATCTCGCGAGGCCATGACGAATCGCACCTTCCCCTTTTTACGCTGCGGATCGGGCAATTCCGCGATGCGCTGGGCAAAGGCCTCGAGCTTGTTGTTCTCGGGGTTGGTGGCCTGCAGCTGAGCGAACACTTCTGCAGCCCTCGATTTGTCGCCTTCCAGTATACACGCGTCCAATAACAAATCAAGGTGGCGGGGGTTGGCCGGGCCAAAAATCACGGCGCGCTCAAAAGCCTGACGCGCGTAGGCGACATCTCCACCGGCCTCTGCAGCCAGGCCGGCATTGAACCAGCCGGTGGCGATATCGGAGTGGGCCGTGGCGCTGGCCTCGCACGGCCTCTCGGTGACCGCGCCGGTTTCAAGGTGGGCGCAGCGCGACTCCTTGCGGATCATGCGCACCAAGTAGGCAAAGGTCTCCTTGGATTCTTCGTAACGCTTGGCATCGAGATAAATCTCACCGAGCCCCCAATACGCGTCGTGCTTACGGCGGTCGATGGACAGCACTTCGATGTAGCGCTTCTCGGCAGCGCCGAAGTCGCCGTTCTGACGCGAGGCGTTGGCCTGATCGAGCAATTGCACGATCTTGTCGGCGAGTCCTTGGGGCGTAGTGGGCTTCTCCATGCGGTACTGGCGCTCCAAAATGAGCAGGTTGCGATAGGCGGAACGAAAACGTTCCTGCACTTGCTCAAACCGGCGCACAAGGTGAGCCTCGAGCTTTCGACCGAAACCACCGGTCATGCGGTCAACGCGACGGCGGATGATTTCCTTCTTGCGCTGCGCGTCGCGTTCCAGCGGCAGCGCCTTGGTGTCGATAAGAGTCAGCTGCGGAAATTTGCGCAACACGATGGAGGCGATGCCCGCGAGGCAGCCCAGAATGACAATGGCGACGAGGACATCAATCCACATAGGCGTTTACTTTATGACGGCGTCGGCCGCGATTTCGGCCATCGCCGCGAATTCCAGCGGCTTGAGCGCGGCACCGCCCACGAGCGAACCGCGGATGACGTCCATGGCCAGAAAACCGGCCAGGTTCTTGGAGTCGGCAGCACCACCGTAGATGACCGAGAACTGTCGGTCAACGATGTCGGCGGCAAACAGCTCCTGCAACGTGCTGATGATGAGATGATGCATCTCTGCCGCGCTTTCCGGCGCGACGGCATTGCCCGAGCCGATAACCCAGCGCGGCTCATAGGCGATGATAACGCGTTGCGCGCCCACCAGCCGTACGCCGTTCATCGCAACACGTACCTGCGAGATGACCACCGAGTCGCGGCGTCCGGAGTTGCGTTCATCGAGCGTCTCACCGACGCAGACGATCGGCACCAACCCATGACGAAGGAGCGCCTGCACTTTTTTATTGACCATCTCGTCGGTCTCTGCCAAAAACTGACGGCGCTCGGAGTGACCGACGAGACAATACTCGCAGCCGAGTTCCTTGAGGGTCTTGGCGGAGATTTCTCCGGTAAAGGCGCCCTTGTCTTCCCAGAAGGTATCCTGCGCGCCCATGGCCACGGGCGTACCGCGCGTGATCTTGCCGACTTCCTCGAGCGCCATGTGCGAAGGGCACAGTACCACGGTAACGTCGGTCTTCGTGGCGCCTTGCGCCGCCCACAAACGGACGACTTCCGCGGCCAAGGCCTCGGACTCGGACTCGTTAAGCTGCATTTTCCAGTTACCGATGAGGTACTTCATAAGTGTCTATAATTTCTCGAGATGTTTGGCGACAGGAGCGGGATCCTTGAAGGGACCGATGACCGCGATGGCCGCCATGGAACGACGGAAGACGTCATTGGCCGCCTTGCGCACGTCTGCCTTGGTGACCGCGAACATCTTGGCGATGCGCTCGTCCGGCGTCTCCACGCGGCCCTGCAGCAGTTCCTGGCGCGCGTACCAGTCCGCGAGGCGGCTGGAATCCTCCAAGCCGAGGACCATCTTGCCCTTGAAGTATTCCTTGGCGCGCTTCAGCTCTTCGCCGGTGACGTCCTTGTCCTTCATGCGAGCCAGCTCGGCGATGATGACCTTGAGTGCGGCATCAAAGCGGCCCTTGGCGAGTCCCGCGTGAACGGTGACGTTGCCGACGTCCTGATACGGATTCGAGGAAGCGCTCACCGAATAGGCCAGTCCCCGCTTCTCGCGCACCTGCATGAACAGGCGCGAGCTCATGGTGCCGCCGAGAATGATGCACATGACCTTGAGCGCGGACAGTCGCGGATCGGCGTACGAATAGGCCGGCCAGCCCATGGCCAGCTGCACCTGTTCGCTCTCCTTGAATTCCACGCGCACGCGCGGCCCCTTGCCGGCTTTCGCCGCCGAGAACGGCGCAAACGGCGTCGGCATCTTCGCCTTGGCCACTTTACCGAACGTGTTTTCCAACATGGCCACCGCTTCGTCATGATTGAAGCGACCGGCCAGGGACAACACCGTCTTGCCCGGAATGTAGTGCTTGTCGCGGAAGGCCAACAGGTCGTCGCGGCTGATGCCCGTCATGGTTTCCACCGTGCCGCCGGTGCGGCGCCCCAAACTGGAACCCCTGTAGAGCTCTTCTTCCATGCGCTCCTCGACCACCATCATCGGATTATCGTCGTACATGCGCAGCTCCTCGAATATGACCTTGCGCTCCGGCTCCACGTCGCTTTCACGAAAGCGCGAGTGGTAGAGCATGTCATTGAGCATGTCCACCGCCAAACCGAGCTTGTCGGACTGCAGGCGAATGAAGTAACCGGTAAAATCCTTGTACGTGAAGGCGTTATAGTCCGCACCGACCGCATCAAGATCGCGCGAAATAGCCATGGTGTTGGGCCGCTTCTGCGTCCCCTTGAACATCATGTGCTCGATGAAGTGCGCCGCGCCGCTCAACGCAGCCGACTCATGCCGGGAACCCACCTGATACAGGGCCATCAAGGTGACGGCCTCGGTCTCGTGATGCGGCACGAGCACCACGCGCGTGCCATTGGAAAGAGTCAGCTGTTGATGAAGAATCATGAAGTTGAGGATGTGAGTAGTGGAGACGTCCGACAAAGATCAGCAGCCCAGCTTCGCCGCCAGATAGCTTTCAAGCTCAGAAATGGCAACGCGCTCCTGCAACATCGTGTCACGGTCGCGCACGGTGACTTTGTCGTCGCCGGGAACGCCCTCTTCACCGACCGTCTGGAAGTCGACCGTGATGCAGAACGGCGTACCGATTTCATCTTGCCGGCGGTAGCGCTTGCCGACGGAGCCGGTTTCGTCATATTGCACGCTCCAGCGCCGGGCTAACCGATTGCGCAGTTCGTGGGCAATTCCCGTCAGAGGCTCCTTCTTCGACAACGGAAATATCGCCGCCTTGATCGGCGCGATCGCCGGATGAAAGCGCAACACCGTCTCGATGTCCTTCACCGCGTCAGTGGTGGTGCTGCGTCCGCCGTCGATCTCCTCATAGGCATCGAGCATGAAGACGAGCATGGCGCGATCAAGTCCGAGCGCGGGCTCGATGACGTACGGGTGATAACGCTCGTTGGTGAGGTCATCGCGGTACGAAAGATCCTGGCCGCTGTGCTTCTCGTGCTGCTTCAGGTCGAAGTCCGTGCGATTGGCGCACCCCCACAGTTCGCCCCAGCCCCACGGGTACTGGTACTCCAAGTCGACCGTGCGCTTTGAATAGTGCGACAGTTTTTCCTTGGCGTGTTCGAGAAAGCGCAGATTGTCGGCCTTCACGCCAAAACGCGTGAACCAATCCATCATGAACTGCTTCCAGCTCTCGAACCATTCCTCGTCGGTGCCGGGCTTCACGAAGAATTCCATTTCCATCTGCTCGAACTCGCGGGTGCGGAAGATGAAGTTGCCGGGAGTGATTTCGTTGCGGAAAGATTTTCCGACCTGGGCGATGCCGAACGGCACGCGCTTACGGGCGGATTCCTGCGCGTTCTTGAAGTTCACGAAGATGCCCTGCGCAGTTTCCGGACGCAAGTACACGACCGCGGCGGCTTCTTCTACCGGACCGAGAAAGGTCTTCATCATCATGTTGAACTGGCGCTCTTCGCCGAGCTCGCCGCCGCACGCCGGGCAGCGCACGTCTTTCATCTCCACCGGAGCCTCGCGCAAGCCCGCCATCTCGGCAGACTTGGCTTCGAGCAGGTGGTCGGCACGCCAGCGCTTCTTGCAGTTCTTACAGTCCACCAGAGGATCGCTGAATCCGGCCAAGTGACCCGAAGCTTCCCACACTTTTGGCGACATCAAAATCGCGGAGTCAAGTCCGACGACGTCATCACGTTCCTGTGTCATGGCCTTCCACCAAGCCGTGCGGATGTTGTTCTTGAGCAACACTCCCAGCGGCCCGTAATCATAGGTGGAGCCGATACCGCCATAGATATCGGAGCCGGGAAACACGAAACCGCGGCGCTTGGCCAAGCCGACGATTTTCTCCATTTTTTCAGCCTTTGAAGGTGTAGACATATGCGGGAAAAATACCACACGAAAGCGCATGGGACAATGACGGTGGCATAAGGCCGAGAAACGGGCAAATCAAAAAACGACCTCTCTCTTTCGAGGAAGGTCGCTCTCATAGGCGACAAACTGGAGACGGAACCCTTGGGAATCAGCCGAAGCTGACCCAGGGGCAATGGCCTTTCTGAAGGTACCTGCCAGTCGAAACCGGCTGATACCGACGTCCATGCCGCCCCTATCGGACATGCCGAAGCGTGCCAATAAGGGTATCCTCCTCCATTTTGCCGACTACGATAACCGTCTCGCGCAACGAGATGGAGCGGAACCTCTGGGTATCAGCCGAAGCCGAGCCAAAGGCGATGGTTTTTCCGAAGGTGCCCGCCAGTCGAAACCGGCGAAAACCGACGTAGTAACCGCCCCTATCGGACATGCCGAAGCGTGCCAACAGGGGGATCCTCCTCCATCTCAATACGCGAGAGCGGGTGATTCCGTAATAAAAGAACTAAAGACTCTAGCACGAAAAAGACGCTTTGTCAAGAGTGCCTGGCAGTCTTTTAAGCTTATTTTGCCTTATGTAAAGCTGGGCAAATCAAAAAAAGAGAACAAAAAAGAGCGGCTTAATGCCGCTCCCTTTTTGCTAGATGGTCATGATTTCCTTTTCCTTCTCTTCGCCGATCTTTTTGATCTTGTCATTGATGCTGGCAGCTTTCTTGTCGAGCTCTTCGAGGAGGCGGTACTTCTCATCCTCGCCGATTTCCTTGCCCTTCTCGGCTGCCTGAATGGCCAGCTTGGCCTCATCGCGTACGTTGCGGACGCTCTTACGGGCGTGTTCGAGCTTTTCGCCGAGGGTCTTCACCAACGCCTTGCGAGTTTCCTCGGTAGGTGCCGGAACCGGAATGCGGATTTGCGTACCCTGCACGGCGGGATTCAAGCCGAGTTTGGCATCGATGATGGCCTTCTCGACGGCCTTAAGGATGCTCTTATCCCACGGTTCGACAACGAGCGAACGGGAGTCCGGCACGGTAATGGAAGCGACGCTCGGCAGCGGCGAGAACGAATCGTACGCTTCGACCATCACGCCTTCGAGGACGGTGGGGTTGGCGCGACCGGTACGCAGCGCGGATATGTCGCTCTTGAGGAATTCCACGACGTTCTGAAATTCGGGATGGATGTCGGAAAGAATGTCTATGGGCATAGTTTTGTTTGTAAGGCTTGAAGACCTTACGTCATAACGTCCACAAGTTCAATCCCCTTCAGGGACAAGGCCCTACTTGAACTTGGTGGCGCCGAGGTAGATGACGCTCTGGTTACTGCTGTCCACGAGCATGGCCGTGGCGGCTCGGCTGGTAGGCGACTTTTTGGTGACCCAGTTCACGGCGCCGTTGGGCGAGCTGTAGAACGTGGTGGCAGTCCCGTAGTACAAGCCGTTAGTGTCCTTGGGATCAAGCGCCACGGAGTAAATGACGGCTGAGCCTGGCGGCGTCAGCAACTCGATGCTGCTCCACTTGTCACCGCCGTCGGTGGAACGGATCAAGCCGTACTTGGAGGCAATGATCATCATGCCGGGGTCGGAAACGCCGAAGGTCATGTCGGAAAATTCGCGGCTGCCGCTGAAGTCCTTGTAGTTCTCGCTCAAGTCCTTCCAGGTCGCTCCGGCATCGACGCTGCGCCAGACGCCGTAATCCTTGGTGGCCACGTAGACCTTACGGCTGTCCGCGACGTTGAGCATGATCTTGACGATCTGGTGGCCGTCGAATGTCCTGATCGGCTTCCAGGAAAGGCCGGCATCAGTGCTCTTGGAAAGATCACCGGAGCTGTTGCCCATCCAGACGATGTTGGGGTCGTAGTGATCGACGACGACCGCAGTGGTCAGCTTCTCAGTGCGTGTCTCGAAGTACACGGAGTTCCAGGTGCGCGAACAGTCCACGGTCTTAAGCACCTTGTTCTCGGCCGCGACGTAGATGATGCACTTATTCTTGGCATCGATGGAGACGGACGGGATGCGACCATGCGACAGCTGTACCGGCTGCAACCATGACTCACCGGCGTCGTAAGAATAGAACAGGCCATTATCGGCGGTGCCCACGTACAGCGCCGAGGAGTCCTCTGGATCCTGAACGATGGAGATGACGTTGGCATTGCTGATGGAAAGCTTTTCGCCCGTGGTGGTGGCGATGGCGGACTTCTGGACCCAATTCACGCCCTTGTCGGCGGTTTTGAAAATGCCGCCATCTGCGCCGGCGCTGGCAGTTCCGGAGTTGAAGGAGATGCAGCCTGCGCCGATCATGATCAAGCTTCCCATCATGATCGCAGGAAGAAGATATCGCCTGATATGCATACCGAAGGAGAATCGTGGAGTTAGGAAATGTCGCGGTTATCTTAGCACGACCGCAGAATGCTCAAAAGGAGGCGACCACGCGCTCCAGGGCGGCACGCGGCGAAACGTTGGCGCTGAGAAGCCGACGCGATTCCTCGAGTACGGCCAGCACTGCCGCCGGATCGCACTGATTGGCCCATGCTGCCAGCCTTTCGCGCGCATCCACGTGCACGATGCGCCCTTCGGCACCGAGCTTGATGAGCATGGCGTCGCGCAGCAGTTCGGCGGCGAGGTCGAGCCAGTCGCGGGAGCGATCGATGGCATCTTGGAACGGCAGCTTGGGCGGAATGGCCTTCTCGATCGCCATGAACCGTTCGGCAACCGCCGACGACGGCATCGACAAGATGGCATCGCGCATGGCAAACATGTCGTCGAGATGCGACGACTTCTCGGCGAAACTGATCGCGGCTCCGGGGCGGCCGTCGGCAAGACGCGCGTAAAGCTCGGCATGGTCATGTTCCGTGCCGCGAGCCCGAAGCGCGACGGTAATCTCGGCGGTGGCCACGCGGTGAAAACGCAGCAACTGGCAACGAGAGCGGATGGTGGCCATGACTTCTTCTGCGGAAGTAGCCGTGAGCAAGAGCATCGTTTTTGGATGCGGTTCCTCCAAAGTTTTGAGCAAGGCGTTGGCCGACTCCTTGTTGAGCAGTTGGGCGCCGTCGAGGATGGCCACGCGCCAACCGCCCATCATCGGCGCCAGCGAAAGGCGGTTGGTAAGCGCCTGCACCTGATCGAGCAGGATAGCGGCGTGCGGTTTGCCCGTCTTGGCATCGCGCTCACGCTCCACGAACGTGAAGTCCGGATGCGTTTCGGGGGCGGAAACGCCCAAGAGCATCGAAGCGAACTTCCTCGCCACTGTTACTTTGCCAGCGCCTTCCGGTCCGACAAGAAGATAGGCGTGGGCCAAACGACCGGATTCAAGGGCGCGATTAAGCACGTTAAGCGCCGCAGAATGACCGATAAGGCCATCACTCCAAGCTGCAATAGCGCCGCCCTCCCCCTTTTTTTGCCTCTGTTCAGCGGCTTTCATATCACCATAGAATACGCCAAAGACCCGCTCTTGCAAAGAGCATTTTTTTGGCTAAATTAAGCGAATATATTTTGTCTGGCACCCTTGACAAAATGCCTCTTTTGTGATAACGTATCTGCACGAAGATATCACGCCAAACGCATAGCAAACGCTCATTAACAAGGAGAATACGAATGATCAACCGCAACGACTACGCCCTCTGCTCCCGCACGGTCTCCGTCGAGAACTTCAGCTCGACCGATCTCACCAACGCCTACGCGTGGTTGCGGGACCAGACCGACGAGTGCGACGAGCGCCTCGACGAGCAGGGCGCCAACCGCACCCAGCACTGTCTCCGCTCCGCCGACGGCGTCTACCGCTCGCCGCTCTCCGTGCTGATCGAGCGCGGCGAGTCCGAGGAGTCCGTCGACGAGAACGACGGCACCATCGACACTGTCGACGCCTTCGAGGTCACGGGCGGCGACCTCGACGAGACGGATGACGAGTACTCGCGGATGGCCGAACGGCAGCAGGACGATCTCGCGATCGACTGCGACGAGGACCTCGCCGACCGCGCGGATGTCGAGGAGCGCCCCGCTCCGCCCCGAAGGTCCAAGACCTTCAGCTCGCTCATCCGCTGCTTCTCGACCGGCAGAATCATCGGCAAGGTCATCTTCCTCAAGGACAACCGCCGCCGTTGCCGAAACAACATCTCGTGGAAGTCGGCCACGACCGCCAAAAGCCAGCGCCTTCGCCACAAGACCGGCGCAACCCGCCTCCATCTCAACTGAACATCTTCTTCTCAAGCCCCGGCCCGCATTCTTGCGGACCGGGGCTTTTGACATGGCGGGCAGGGCATTCAAAACTGAGGCCGTTGACAATCGCGCACTTTTTCCGTATGCTCATGCCCACCAAATGCAGTACCTTCCAAAAGAGAGAGACATGACCGATGTCTTCCGCAGAACAGCAACCGACAAAAGCTTCTG
>JAHFIW010000013.1 GCA_023246195.1 bacterium | reverse complement strand
GTTCGCTGCCGTTCGCGGGGCGCAGAAGCCTCCGCAAAAGGGCGGGCCGGCCGATCGTCGCATCTTGCCGTTGGAAAAATTCCCGGTGAAGAGCGAAATCGTGATTGCCGGTGACAGGGCTTACGTTTCCAATCCGGAAGGCCGCCGTTTTTCCATGCATCTTCAGGACAAGCTCGTGGTCGAGACGCTCAAGGCGATGTTCTACGCGCTTTGGGACAATGCCAAAAATGCCTGACGCGCGGCGGCAGAGAAATTATCGCCGTCATATAGAAAACCTCGCGAAAAGCGAGGTTTTTGATTCATGCGCGGATTTGGCTCAAGAGCGAACTGGCGCCGTACCGCAGGGCGATCAGCAGGGCAGCCAGCGCGATCCAGGACAGCGCGCTTGCAGGAATCGCCAGCGCCACGAGAGCCGTGAGGAGACCGACGGTTTCCGCGACCATTTTGAGCTTGCCGGCGGAAGATGCGGCCATTGAGGGGGCCTTCAGTCCCCGTGAGGCTCGGATCATTCGCGGCATGCGTGCCAGCGTCAGTGACGCGGCGATGGCGCAGATGCAGACGGTCACTGCGGCGAAATACCACGACATCCTGCTCATGATGGCCAGCAGCGATCCGCAGATGATGATTTTGTCGGCCAGCGGGTCCAGAAAGGCTCCGAGCTCGGACTGTGCGCTACGTGCCGTGGCCAGTGCGCCATCGACGAAATCGAGGAACATGGCAGTGGCGAGTAACGCGATGGCCGGCCAGTAATGGAAGGTGACCAGCAGTGCGATAGCCGGAAGCACCAGCAGCGCCCGGAAGACCGTGACGCCATTGGGCGTAATCCATGAGGGGAACGCCAGCATGACCTGCCGAATGAGTGTCGAGCGCGACTTCAGCTTCAGAAGCGGCGCGGCGTAGTCGTGCTGATCATCCTTATTTTCGTCATCGTCGGCCATGCGGCCTCCTTTTTGGCGCTGTAATGAATGAACAATGACGTGACCGTAGCGGAAAACGGGGACTTTTACAAGAGATACACCCCACGCGTCTCAAATAAAAATCCCCTTCGTGGTGAAGGGGACAGCTTAATGGACAAGATGCTTGTCCTTTAAGAGCACGTCCATGATCGTGCCTGCGGTCACGATATAGGAGCGATTGAATCGCGGATCGATGACTACCAACATTCCCACGACGCGGTCACCGTCGTCATAGACGGCGGAGCCGGAATTGCCCTGCGCGAACGCTCCCGCAATTGCGACGAACGGCACGACGTGTTCCCGCTTCATGCCGATCAGCTGCTTCTGAAGCGCGCCCTCGACGCCGTCGCTGGACGGATCAATGCGGACACCGGGGATCATCGAGGTGTCATTGCGGAACCACGCCGTCAGGCCGTCAATTCTGGAAAAATCGTAGCCCGATACGTGCAATCCTTCGGAAGCCGTGATTTCCGCATTGTGGAAGGTCAAGGTCCCTGCGTGACATTCGGGTGCCGAGATGGCCACCACGTCACGAATCGGATCGATGACCGTGACCGTGCCGTTTCGTTCGACGTCGTCGCACAACACGTGCACCGGGGCGTTTTCGCTGCCCGGAATGTCGGTGAAGATGTGCGCGGCCGAAACGAGGAAGCCGTCGGCTATGAGGAATCCGGAACCGACATCGTAGTAGCCGTCTTCGTCATGCGTGCCCGTGCGGATGGCCACGGCCTGACGTGCCACGGCGGATGTCGATACTTTGCGGCGGTCGGCTGTCGTTTTCTGCGGCGTGATTGCGGATCGGTCACGCGGAGCCATGCGCTGTGCCGGCATCGGAGGCTGTTGTCCTGTCGGACGGCCTCCGTTCACGCGGGAGAGATGGTGAGAGACGGTTGCCGTGATGCTGCCTACGGATGTCGCCGCGATTGCCACCAGGGTCGCAATCGAGCGCATCCTGGTCGGTCGCAGCGACCGAACGAACGACTCGACCTCGTCGTCCTTGCGGGAACGGTTATCGTCGGACATGGAGCCTCCTTTTGCGGAAAGGACTTGGTCGACCCTAGCGCATTCCTGCCAAAGAATCAAGATGGTCGCGCCGCGTCGCCATTTTCAAGCAAAAACGCACGTGGTACGCTCATGGCATGCTGAAAAGAATGCTCAAATCCATCCTGCCCAAGGGGGCCGTCGGCACCTATCATCGCGTCATGGCCGGCGCTGCGTCGCTGCGCTACGGCAACCCCTCGGCATCGATGATCGTCATCGGGGTCACGGGGACCAATGGCAAATCGACTACCGCCAACATGATCGCCGCGGTACTCGAAGGCGCCGGTTTTCGCGTCGGTTTGGCCACCACCTGCAATTTTCGCATTGCCGGCAAGGAGTGGCTCAACGACACCAAGATGACGATGCTCGGGCGCTTTCAGCTGCAGAAACTGCTGGCGCGAATGCGCGATGCCGGATGCCGGTACGCGGTCGTGGAAACTTCTTCCGAGGGGATCGCGCAATATCGTCATGCGGGCATCGCCTATGACGTGGCGGTGTTCACCAACCTGACACCGGAGCACATCGAGTCGCACGGCAGCTTCGAGAACTACAAGGCCGCCAAGGCCAAGCTGTTCGCCAAGCTGGCAACCGACTTGCGTAAGAATTTTGACGGCAAGGATGTTCCCAAGGTCATCGTCAGCAATCTCGACTCGCCGCACGGGTCGTTCTTTCTCGGCTTCGCCGCCAACAAGAAGTACGGCTACTCGGTGGAACGTTCCGCCGAACGAGCTGCTTCCGGCGCTGCACTTCCGGCCCGCCTGGTAGAATGGCCCATCGCCGTAGTGAAGGCCCTCGGTACGGAATACGCCGCCGACGGCGCGCGGTTCACCGTGCGTGACGCGCCCTTTCGCCTGCAGATGCTCGGCATCATCAACGTGGAGAATGCCCTGGCGGCAGTGGCCGTCGGCCTCTCGCAGGGTATCGGTATCCCGGCCATGTCCAAGGCCCTCGCCGAATTCAAGGGCGTGCCCGGACGACAGGAATTCATCAGGGCGGGGCAGGACTTTTTGGCCGTCGTCGATTACGCGCATGAGCCGGAATCGTTCCGCAAGCTGTATGAGCTCATCGGCCTGCTGCCTAAGCGTCGCATCATTCAAGTGATAGGCTCTGCCGGCGGCGGCCGCGACAAGGCTCGACGCACCGTGCTCGGTACTCTCTCCGCGCAAAAAGCGGACGTGGTCATCGTCACCAACGAGGATCCGTACGACGAGGACCCCGGCGCCATCATCGCCGCCGTTGCCGCGGGCGCGCGTGAGGCGGGCAAGCGCGACGGCGAGAACCTGTTCGTGGTTCAGGACCGGCGCGAGGCCTTGGCAAAAGCGGTCGGGATGGCGCAAAAAGGCGACATCGTCGTGGCCACCGGCAAGGGCGCGGAGCAATGGATTTGCGTCGCCGACGGAAAGAAGGTCGCCTGGGACGAGCGCGTGGAAATGCGCAAGGCCATCGAAGCGAAGCTTGGAGTCAGGAGTTAAACGGCTTATTTACGCGGCTCCTGACTCCGCATTTTTCCTATGAATGTCGCCAAGATCATCGAAATGAAACAGGGGGAGCGCGTGCTGCGAGTAGCGCGAAACTTTTGGTTCACGTACGTGCCGCAGTGGCTCATCGCGTTTTTTTTCATACTGCTGGCTTTTTTTCTCATGTACCCGCTGTTCCAGCGAGGCATTTGGGGCATCGTGCTTTTTTCCGCGCTGAACGCCGTGGGCGTATGGCTGGCGCTGCGCACGCTGGTGCGCCATTATTGGAACGCGTTCATCATCACCAACCTGCGCGTGGTGGACATCGATCAGCGGGGATTCTTCAGTCGCCTGGTTTCTGAGGCGTCTTTCGACAGGATTCAGGATATCTCGTATTCGGTGCGCGGCGTTCTCGGCACCGTCTTCAACTATGGCACCGTCTGCCTGCGCACCGCCGGTGCCAGCGCCACGCTCGACCTCATGAACGTGCGCGACCCCAAGACGCTCCATCACCTCATCGCCGAGGCAATGGCCAAGCAGCGTGGACATGCCGGCAGCAACCGCGAAGAAAAAATCGCCTCGCTTCTCGACGCGGCCAACGACTTGAGCGAGAGCGAGGCCCGCGCTTTCATGCAGTCGTTGCAGCAGGCCATCTCCAAGGGCAGTGTCGGCCACCATACCGGCGAACGCCAGGACTTGGAAAAGGACTTGGGGTGGTTCAAGGGCAAGGAAGACGACGAAAGATAATTTCGGTCATCCGCGAAGAAGATGTCCGTCACTCATCCGAAGAAAACGTATAAGTTGCGGCAGTTGCTGGGGCTCAAGCGTGTGCTGGTTTTGAACATCGCGCTTTTCGTGATGGTCGCTTGGGGATTTTCCGGTGAACTGTTGCGTAATCGTGACATGCAGGACGAAGTCGATCGTTTGCAGTCCCAGGCCGATCAGCTCTCCGCCAAAAATTCGGAGCTGGCGGACTTCGGCAAGCGCATGTCCGATCCGCAGGAACTGGAGCGCCAGGCTCGCCTTAAGCTTAATTTGCGCAAGCCGGGCGAAGAGGTCGTGGTGGTCAACGGCATAAGTGACTCCTCGCAGCCCGTGACGGGCGTCGTCGCGACAGCTCTCGGCCAGGACGGTTCGGGGCAGTCAAACCCGCAGAAGTGGTGGCATTATTTCTTCCGGTAGTATATACATAAGGTATCCGCGGCACACTATCGCGTGTCGTTTTATCCATTTTTTGTTCATCCGCATGAGTACGCACGAGGAACACGAACCGACGAAGTCGCATGAGTCAGCCCACGCCGACTCGCACGCCCACCCTCATCCCCATGCAGGTGAGGCTCATGCCGAAGGGTCCCAGGCCGCACCTGCTCCAAATAAAAAGAGCCCCGCCGCCATGCGTACCATGGTACTCGGTGCGGTGCTTGGCGTCGTCGCGCTCGTTTTGATTGCCGGCGGCGTGCTCGTCTACGGAGTCTACAAGCTGGGCTGGCGCAATTCCGCAACGGATATCCTGACGCATTCCCTGCCGCTTCCGGCTGCCATGGTCAACGGCAATGCCATCACCTACGCCGCCTATCAGGACGACGTCGCTACAGTGAAACGCTACTTTGCCAAACAGCAGGAGCAGGGCGGTGCGGCCGCCCAGGCTCCCACGGACGCCGACCTCCGCAAGGGCGTCATCGATCGCCTCGTGCAGATGGAAATCCTCAAGGAGGAAGCTGCCCGCCGCAACATCACGGTCACTCAAAAGGAAATCGATGATGAATTCGCCAGCTTTCAAAAGAGCGGCGGCGGTACCGATCCGTCGGCGAAGATTCTCGAGATGTACGGCTGGACGCTGGCGCAGTTCAAGGAAAAGGTGATGCTCCCGTACCTGCTCCAGCAGAAGCTGTCCGATGCGTTGAGCGCGGACCCTTCGCTGAACGCCACGGCGGAAGCCAAGGCCAAGGACATTCTCAGCAAGCTGAAGGCCGGCGGCGACTTCGCCCAACTGGCCAAGGATAATAGCGCCGACCCCGGTTCCGCATCGCAAGGCGGCGAGCTCGGCTGGTTCGCTGCCGGCGTCATGGTTCCCGAATTCGAGAAGGCCGCCTTTGCCCTCAAGGTCGGCGAAACGAGCGACGTCGTGAAGACGCAGTACGGTTTCCACATTATCCGTCTCGAAGATGTCAAAAAGGACAAGGCCGGCAAGATCACCGAGGTCAAGGCCAGCCACATCCTCATTGCCGGTCCCAGCCTGCAGGAATACCTCGACCAAAAGATGAAAGAGGCCAAGGTTACCAAGTACGTGAAGATCGATGATGCCGGCGCTTCGCCCGCCGTCGAGCCCGCGACTCCGCCCGCCACCAAGTAAAAGCGGCGGAGAAACGAAAAAGCGCCCGATATTCTCGGGCGCTTTTTCGTGGAGCCATCTCCGGGGATCGAACCCGGGACCTCTGCTTTACGAAAGCATTGCTCTACCAGCTGAGCTAAGATGGCCTGTTTTTTGATGGAGCGGGTAACGGGAGTCGAACCCGTCTCTCAACCTTGGGAAGGTCGCATACTACCGATGTACTATACCCGCCCGCAGGATTCGTTTGCACCTTTTGTAAATGACCGGACTACTATATACTTTAGGAGAAATGCTGCCAAGGGGCGGCATCGCCGGAGCTATCCCCAGTCGAATCTCGTACATAAGGTTATACCCGTTCCCATGATTCGTTTCAAGAACGTGTCAAAAACGTATCCGCCGGACGTCATCGGCCTGCAGAACGTCAACGTGCACATCCGTCCGGGCGAGTTCGTCTCCATCGTGGGGCAGAGCGGTACCGGCAAGACCACGTTTGCCAAGATGCTCATTGCCGAGGAACGGCCGAGCAAGGGCCAGATCGTCGTCGGCGGTTGGGACATCTCGGCCATCAAGCCTTCCGAGGTTCCTTTGCTGCGCCGGCAGATCGGCGTGGTCTTTCAGGACTTCAAGCTGTTGCCGCGCAAGACGGTTTACGAGAACGTGGCCTTCGCCCTGGAGGTTTGCGGCGCGTCGGCAAAGAAGATCACTTCGGTCGTGCCGCAGGCGCTCAAGATCGTCGGGCTCACCGGCAAGGCCGATCGTTACCCCAGGCAGATGTCCGGCGGCGAGCAGCAGCGCGTGGTCATCGCGCGTTCGTTGATACATCGTCCCAAGATCATCGTCGCCGACGAACCTACCGGTAATCTGGATTCGCTCAACACCCGCGAGATCATCGACCTGCTCAAGAAGATCAACGAGTTCGGCACCACCGTGGTGTTGGTCACTCATAACCGTGACGTCGTCAACGAGCTGCGTCGCCGTGTCATCACCATCGATCGCGGCATGATCGTCTCTGATCAAGAAGAGGGGAGATATCTTTTGTAATATGTCCTTCGTTTCCACGATACGCGTCATAAAATTCGCCTTTCAGAACTTCGTCCGCAATTCTTGGATGACCGTGGCAACGGTTTCCGTTTTGGTGCTCACGCTGGTTTCGCTCAACATGCTGGTGGCCATGAACGTGCTTGGTAAAGTGGCGCTCTCCGCCGTTCGTTCCAAGATCGACGTCAGCGTGCATTTCCGGCCGGACGTTGACGATAATCGCGTGCAGACGGTCAAGATTTTCCTACTGAGCTTGCCTGAAGTGAAGGACGTGACCTACTTGTCGCAGGCAGACGCGCTGACCCAGTTTAATCAGACCTACCATGCCGATGCCGGAATCATCGAGGCGCTCGGCGAAGTCGGCCAGAACCCCTTCGGCGCCACGCTGATCATTTCGGCCCACAATCTGGAGGACTACCCTAAGATCATGGCCGCGCTGGATGACCCGCTCTATGCGGATGTGATCGAGGCGAAGGACTTTGACGACCGTCAGGCGATGATTGCCCGCGTGGAGGCCGTCTCCAAGAAGCTCGAGCTGTTTGCCTTGGCGGTCAGTGCCGCCTTCGGTTTCATCGCGCTGCTCATCGTGCTTAACACCATCCGCGTTTCCATTTTCGCCCGTAAGGAAGAAATCGCCATCATGCGTCTGGTGGGTGCGTCCTCGGGTTTCATCCGCATGCCGTTTTACGTGGAGGCCGTGCTGTGGAGCGTGGTGGCACTGGCGGTGTGCGCAATGATAGTGCTGCCGGCCTTCATGTTCAGCCAGCCGTATTTGAGCGACTTCTTCGGCACGGACTCCGTTGACTTGCTCGGCTTTTATGCCGCCAACGCCGCGCTCATCGTCGGTGCGGAGTTTGGGGCTACGCTGCTCATGTCCTGCATTACCACGAAGATGGCCACGGCAAAGTACTTGAAGGTATGATCTTGCCCGTATTTTCCGGAAAAATACGTCGTCCGCGACGCCGCGGAAAAAAGAAGAGCGCCAAAAAGGTTCCTTCGTTCGTGACTGTCGTGATCGTCACGCTGGCGTTGCTGCTGGTCGTCATTTTGCTTCAGGAGACCTTGCCGCGACGCGTCTCCGTGAACGAACGTCTGCAGCCGTCCGACATGGCCGCCCTTCTTCCTGCGGGCGCGCAGATGTCTCCAGCCGGATGGTTGGAAATCGTCGATGTCCCGCAATCAAGCTATCTCGTGGGTTACGTGATCGGTGACGGTACGCCGTTTGCCGCCTACCTGAAGTGGAATCGCGCTTCCGGCAAGTACGCCATGGTCTCCTCGCTGCCTCTGACTGCCGGTGCCGTCCGCCTGCACGGTCAGCCGACCTTCAGCGCGCTGCTGCTCGGCACGGGCGCACCCGATGCCGTGGCGGCGCATGCCTCGGACGCCGCTACTGACGCCATGTTGGTACTCGTTCCCAGGGGGGACGCGTATGTGATTGCCACCAAGATCGGTCAGGACGGCGTTGCCGGTCCTGCGTATTTTCAATCGGCCAAGAATGTCGAGACCGTCGCGTTTCAGGACGTGAACGGCGATGGCAGCAAGGATGCGGTCGTTACCGTCCCAACGACAAAGTCCGTCAGCGTCTTTGCCTGGATCAACGGCGCCTTCCGCTACGACAAGGACCTTTCTTGGACGCTTACCACCAGCGAACGGGTCTTCCCGGAACCGGTCGCGCCGCCCGCGACGCCTTGACGCAGTACGGCTATCGTGACATCGTCGCGGCCAACGAAGCCGTGACGATTTTCTTTTTTATGCAGGCCAAACGTGTAGCTTTTAGCGCCGTCGTATCGATGCTTATCCTGTGCGGAGCGGGCTGCATTGTCGCGCCCGTTTTGCCGCAGCAGCGACCGCTTGCGCACTCCGACGGAGTGCGGGCTGAACCGTTAAAACCTGCGGCATTGAAGCAGTCCGGCGAACCGTGGCACTCGGTTGCCGACGGCGTCGAAAAAACGGTCATCGTCGACAAGACATCGAATGTCGGCGTGGTCCTGTTTCGGTTCGCGTCCGGAGATTTTTCTGCGCGACTGGTGTCTTCGCCGCAATCGCCGAAGTCCGTGACCGACTGGGCCAAGACCGTCGACGGCGAGTCCATGGTGGTCAACGGCACCTATTTCAATGTCGATAATTCACCGTCTGGTTTCGTGGCGGTCGGCGGCAAGCGCGTGGGGACGCGCAAGTTCGACCTCGACAAGAGCGGCCTGCTGCTCTTCACCCCCGATCTGCGCATCGTCGACACCAGGCAGGAGAAGACCGAACTCGATGCGGCAAAGCTGTCCAACGCCGCGCAGAGCTATCCGTTCTATGTCGTCGGCGGCCAGCCGGCCATCAGCCAAGACAGCGGCCAGACATCGCGCCGCAGCTTCATCGGTCAGGACCAAGAGGGGAGAACCTACGTGGGCGCAGTCTCCGACGATTTCGTATCCCTCTACGAGCTGATGCGCGTGCTCACCGACACCGGCATCGACTGGAAAAACGTGCTCAACCTCGATGGAGGCCCTTCCACGGGAATAGTGTCGTCGTTCGGCGGCACGACCGACGCCTACGACAGCTTCGACGTGGTGCCGAACGTGATCGTGGTGACGCGAAAGACGCGCTGAACTGCGGTTGAAGCGGTCCGGCCCCGCGTCCTCGCATGTCCGGATCGAAAGCAGAGCTCCTCGTTGAGACGTGCGGTGAGGACGCGCGCTTCCGGAGAATCTGGCGTTTCGTCAGTAATGGATACCGGTTTTAGAATGTTGTTCGTCATGGTTTCTCCCTTTGTACGATAATGCCCTACAAAGGATTTCGCCAAACGAAAACGCCGAGGGAGCTCGGCGTTTTCGCGTTCAATTTCAGGCGTTCTCGTCTACGGAACTCCGTCCAACTTGCTCGGACGTTCCGGTCCACCTGAACTTTCATTTTTTTGGCTCGGGGACTTGGAATCGAACCAAGATACGCAGCTTCAAAGGCTGCTGTCCTACCTTTAGACGATCCCCGAACGATGCTGATACGGAGCTGCGCGGCGGCGGAATTGGCTCAACCAAATGTACGCCCTGGCTGTAATTTTTTCAATGGTCGCGGCTTGAGAGTCATCGTAAATGGTGTATGCTGTTCCGGTATGCGAAAAAAACTCCTTATTTCGGTCGCTCTGGCCGCCGTGTTCGTCGGTGCCGGATGCGTTGGCGATACCGCGAAGTCGCTCAATGCCAACGTTCCGGTTTCGCCGGTTTCGGCCGATGCCAAGGTCAACTCCGGCGTACCTGATGCGGCGCACGTGCCCGTCAAGAAGTCGGCAGCGCTCGGCGAAAACGTCACCTTGGAAGTTGGCGACACGGTTTCGCTCGCTGACGGGTTTAGCGTGACGCTGACCGAGATCAATGACTCGCGCTGCCCCGCAGGCGCGCAGTGCGTTTGGCAGGGCGAACTCGCTCCGGTGCTCAAGGTCGTCGGCGGAACGTCTGGTCCGGACGTAAAAATCATCACTCTCGGCTCGGTACGCGCGCTGCAGACCATCTATGCCGGATACGCGCTTGCATTGCGGGAGGCCGCCGTCACGTCCGTCAAGGTCGTCATCACCAAGGACGCTTCAGCCGCGCAGTTCGACGAGCGTATCCGCGTGACTTCGTTAAAAGCCGGAGCCTTGGCAGCAAGCCCGCTCGTCGTCAGCGGAGAGGCACGCGGATCATGGTATTTCGAGGCGTCATTTCCCGTGCAACTGCTCGATGCCAACGGCGTGGTGCTGGCACGGGCTCCTGCGCAGGCAAAGGGGGATTGGATGACCGATACCTTCGTGCCGTTTGCCGTCACGTTGATTTTTCCCACGCCGACTACGGCAACCGGCATCCTCGTCCTCAAAAAGGATAACCCCTCCGGCTTGCCGCAAAACGACGCATCCGTCAGCATTCCGGTCGATTTCACGCCGTAACCGCAGCGGGTTCATCCAAAAAAACGGGCATTCGGCCCGTTTTTTGTGTATACTATGTAGGATGATATGCAAAAATCTCCTCTTGCCATTCTTGGCATCGGCCTTCTCCTGCTGTTGGCCGGTTTCGGCCGTAGCGTCATCGAAACCAAGACGCAGGCGTACACGCCTTCTCCAGACAAGATCCCCCTCTCGCCGGATGTCGGGCATTACATAAATTCTCCGGCAGTCCCGTTCGGCGGTGATGTGACGATGTCGTTCAACAGCAAGCTGAACTTCAATGACGGCCTCGAACTGAAGCTGATCAGCTCGACGGACACTCGTTGCCCGAAGGACGCCAAATGCGCCGATCCTGGCGAGTTGACGTTGCGAGCCGTGCTGACCGGCGGCACCATCGGCGAGACTCCGCGGGAAGTCACTCTTAGTACGGTGCGTGCGAGGTTGGCACGCGTAGACGGCTATACCGTCTACTTGCAGGACGTGACTGCCACCACGGCAAAGTTCACGGTGTCCAAGGAGGCGAGTAAAAAATGATCGAAACATAAGACGAGCCTCAACGGCTCGTTTTGCCTTGCGCGGATCACGCAACTTGCACGATCTCGTAGCGTACCTGCTTGCCGGCCGCCGAGGTTACGTCTACCGAGTCGCCGGCCCTATGCCCCATCAGCGCAAGGCCCAGCGGTGATCGGTGCGAAATTCTTCCCGACGACGGATCCGTTTCCTGTACGCCGGTGATGGCATAGGTCTTTTCTTTTCCGTTTACCGATATCACCACGCGTGCGCCGATACGGACTCGACCGTCCTCGGTCGCGCCCGGTTTGATGACTATGGCATTCTTCAATCGTTCCTTGATCTCAAAGCACCGCCGGTCGATGCCGAACAGCCGTCCCTTGGCTTCGGAGTAGGCCGCGTTTTCCGAAAGGTCGCCCATGTCACGCGCGCGCGAAAGGTCCGTCACCGCGCGCGGGCGCGAGACTTCTTGGAGACGGCGAAGGTCTTCTTTCAGCTCCTCCACGGCCTCGGCCGAAAGGAAATTATCGCCATTTCCTCCGTATTTTCGGTTCTCTTCGGATTTTCGTTTGGGGATGCGCATATCGGCAAAAATCATCGTACCTCAGCCCAGAAAGGCGGGCAACCGATGGGGGGACTAGACAACTTTTCGTATTCGTGCTATGTTGAGGCGTCACTAAGACCCTCAGCAGAAAAGTCTTACTTTCACGCAGAGGCCGCTGTATAGCGGAAATTTCACCAGAACCGTTATGAACGGCACAATCAAGACTCTTACCGAGAAGGGGTTCGGCTTTATCACCCCCGAAGGTGGCGAGAAGGACGTCTTCTTCCACAACTCGGCCCTCGTCGGCACCATGTTCAACGACCTCAAGGTCGGAGACGCCGTCACGTTTGACACCGAGGACTCCGAGAAGGGCCCCCGCGCTGCCAACGTCCAGCGCGCCTAATAGGCTCGCATAGGGGAGCCGGCCTGCAGAAATGCAGGCCGGTTTTTCGTTTGTGGTATCATGAGGTCGTTACCCTACGCTTATGGCAAACGAAGAACGACTCGCCAGGGACATCGAGGAGTACGCCAAGATCGGCAAGGAACATAAGGACGTCAATGTCGCCTCGCTGATGATTCACGCGCTCGAACAGGCGCAACGCGACGAGATCGAGGAATCAAAAAAGAAGAAGGCCTACATGGTCTCGGTATTTTTGCCGCCGCTGGGCTACTTCTTCGCCCTTTGGTACGCCTTCAGCGACAAGCCGGATGGCAAGAAGGTGGCCGTCAATTGCGTCATTATCACCAGCGTCACGCTGCTGCTCACCTTTCTCATAGGCAAGGCCATCTTTGCGAGCGTGCCGGACAACACCGGTGCGCAGCTGCAGAACATCAACGTCACCGATTTGCTCCAGCAGACCAAGCAGCTGCAGCAGTAGGGATTGACGAAAAGCCGATTTTCGCGTATCGTTGGCCGCGTTACGTCACCTAGTGTATTCGACTCATGGCCAATGACCACGTTGTCCTTCGCTTCAGCGAAGTGACCTTCAATTTTGGAGATACCAAGCCCATTCTCGAGGCTGCCAGCTTCAGCGTGCGCAACGGCAACCGTATCGCCCTGATGGGTCAGAACGGTGCCGGCAAGAGCACGCTTTTCAAGTTGATTCTCGGCGAGTACAAGCCCAAGGAAGGCGGCATCTTCAAGACTCCCAATGACGCCAGCGTGGGCGTTGCCAAGCAGGTCATGCCTGCCGACCAGATGGACGTAACCGTTCGCGATTGGTTCGCGTCGACCTTCGCCGACCGCGGCATGGACGTGCCGTACAATCTCGACAAGCGCATTTCCGACGTCCTTAACGCCGTGAACCTCAAGACTGACATCACGAAAACGCTGCGTCAGCACTCCGGCGGACAGCAGGCGCGCTTGCTCTTGGCATACTCGCTCATTCAGGATCCCGACATCCTGCTTTTGGATGAGCCCACCAACAACCTGGATCAGGAAGGCATCGAGCACCTTACTGGATTTTTGATGATGTACGAGAAGACGGTCATCGTCATCTCGCATGATGCCGATTTCTTGAACTCTTTCACTGACGGCGTCTTGTACCTCGATGTGCACACCCATAAGGTGGAGCAGTACGTCGGCAACTATTACAATGTGGTTACGGAAATCACCGAGCGCGTTGAGCGCGATCGTGCCCAAAACGCCCGCGCCGAAGCGGAAATCCGCCGCAAGAAGGAACAGGCCGAAGTCTTCGCCCACAAGGGCGGCAAGCTCCGCTCCGTTGCCAAGCGCATGCGCGAAGCCGCCGAAGAGGCCGAGGAAAGCATGGTCGAGGAGCGCGTGGAGGACAAGACCATCCGCGAGTTCGCCATTCCCGCCCAGACTTTCGACGCTTTCTTCAACGGCAAGATTTTGGATTTGCCCAAGGTGGGCATCATCAAGAACGGTGAAGGCGTCACCAAAGAGGTGCACATCGTGTTGCGCAAAGACATGCACATGCTCCTTGCCGGCCCCAACGGCATCGGCAAGAGCACCTTGCTGGAGCGCATCTACAATGGCACTGCCGAAGACATGGTTCTCGGTGAAGGCGTCCGAGTCGGCTACTACCGTCAAGATTTCTCGACGTTGGATTTTGAGCAGACCGGCTTCAGCTCGCTGATGGACGTCATGTACGAAAGGGACGAGCAGCATCTCCGCAGCATAGCTTCCGGTTTTTTACTGGATGGCCGCGTATTGTCCACCCAAATCAAGTACATGTCCGAGGGCCAGAAGGGACTGTTGTCCTTCGCTCGCCTGGTGCTGATGAAGCCCGGCCTGCTGGTACTCGACGAGCCCACCAACCACATCAACTTCCGCCATCTTCCCGTGATCGCGCAGGCTTTGGATAAGTACCAGGGCGCGATGATCATGGTATCGCATATCCCGGATTTCATTTCGCAGATTCGGATTGACACTACCGTGGATTTGAGTTTGCTGTAGAAGGTGGGGCGATAAAAAGAAGCGGGCCGAGAGGCTCGCTTTTTTGATGCGCGTGCTATCATTGGTGGAACCTTTCTCCTATGCCGCAAAAGAACCGTAAAACCTGCGCATGGCCCGGCGTCGACGAGATGATGCGCCATTACCACGATACCCAGTGGGGCACTCCCGTCCACGATGACCGCGCGCACTTCGAGGCCGTCATCCTTGACGCCAATCAAGCCGGTCTCTCTTGGCGGACCATCTTGCACAAGCGCGAGAACTTTCGTCGGGCGCTCGATAATTTTGACTACCGTAAGGTCGCCAAGTATGGAGCAAAAGAAATCCGGCGGTTGATGGCTGACAAGGGGATTATTCGGAACAAGCTGAAGGTGTTGGCGGCGATCGCCAATGCCAAGGCTCTGATGGCCGTACAAGAAGAATTCGGCTCATTCGACAAGTACGTCTGGCGGTTCGTTGGCGGAAAGACCGTTGTCAACGGGCCGGACGCGCTTTCGGGAATCGCATCGACGTCAAAAGAAGCCATCGCCATGAGCAAGGACATGAAGAAACGCGGCTTCAAATTCTGCGGTCCGGCCATCTGCTATGCGTACATGCAGGGCGCGGGCATGGTCGACGATCATCTCACTGCCTGTTTTCGTAAAAAGGAATTGGCAAAACTTCGCCGTGGCTGACATCTTCACCAAGGAAAAACGCAGCGAGATCATGTCGAAGATCCGTTCTAAGAACACCAAGCTTGAGTTGGCGGTCTTCAAGTTTTTGCGCGCGCACCAGGTGTATTTCCAAAAGCATTATCGCGGATGCGTCGGGACTCCGGACATTGCGGTGCCCAGCCGTAAGCTGGCGGTGTTCGTGGACGGGGATTTTTGGCACGGGTATCGGTATCCGGCTTGGCGGCATAAAATGAAGAGGGGATTTTGGCGTGAGAAGATTGAGCGAAATCGCGCTCGGGACAAGCGTCATTTTGCATCTCTGCGACGCGGCGGATGGAAGGTGCTTCGCGTCTGGGAGCACGAAATCAAGAAAGATCCTTTTTGCGCGCTGGTACGCATACAAAAGTTTTTAGAAAAAGATGTGCTATAATGAGGGTATTATTCCTGACCATTTAAATACCATGCAATTCTTCGCCACCCTCCATCAGGGCAACGATGTAGCCCTCTTGGCACTTCGCATCGCTCTTGCCGCCATCTTCATCGGCCACGGCTTGGCCAAGCGCGCCATGTGGAAGATGCAGCCTTCGGAGCAGATGCCCAAGATGATGATCAGTATCATGAAGCTGCTCTCCGTCGCGGAGCCGCTCGGCGGCCTTGCCGTGCTCGCGGGGTTCCTCACGCAGCTGGCCGTTCTCGGTCTCGGCATTATCATGGCCGGCGCCATGTACCTCAAGATCAAGAAGTGGAAGGCCCCGTTCCTCACGGTCGAGAAACCGGGTTGGGGATACGATTTCATCCTTTTCCTCGTCTGCTTCGCGCTGTACTTCACCGGTGCGGGGGCATTTGCGCTCGATCGCATGTTATTCGGTCTCTAGGAATCGCAAAAAGCCGTCGCTCACGCGACGGCTTTTTGGTTGCGCCGGCAAGTGCGGCATGTCGTAACTCTCGGTCCCGCATCCTTGCCAAAACGTCGGAATTGGGTTAAGACGTGGTGGCAATCGTTTGCCAGGAGGCGACAAATGAAACGACTCTCATCGCTCATTCCCATGCTCATCGTCGCGGCCGCTTTCGTCGGCTGCGCCCGTTCCGTCACTTCCTACGTCTTCAGTCCGCCCACGTTCAACCAGCAGGCGTGGACGCTGGCCTATCCGAAGGAGCGCGACACGCAGCCGGTCAAGTGCATCCTCACCAACGATCAGACCGGCGCGGTCATCACGGTCATGCTCGATCCGAGCAGTGCGCCGACGGCGAGGTACAGCACCATGTCCATGCAGGACCGCATGCGCAGCGCCGGCTACAACGTGGGCGCGCTCGTCCGCTATGAGGACTCGCGTGGCGAGTATGCCGGTTTCGTCTTTTCCTACGGCCACGAGCGCGGCAAGGTGGTGGCGGTGCGGCGACCGAACGTCGACAAGACCTTCCTGCTCTTGGGCGTTTGGGACGAATCGAACGATGTCATCGCCAGCATCGACATCGATCGTCTTGCCCGCGAATTCGACGTCACGGCTTACGAAGTTCCTCCCGGCTGAGGCGCAGGTTCTCACGCCCCGCATGATGCGGGGCTTTTTTGTCGGAGGCTTGCCGGGTCAAAAGCTGGTATACTGGTTTGGATACGGTATCCCTTACTTCATGCCAGATATTCAGCACGTTACGGTTCCGGTGTCGTCAATCCGGCCCAGGCGCCGCGGCAGTTGCGCGGAATTCCTGCTTGGACTGCTCGTGGTCGCTTCTGCGCTGACCGCGTTTTATTGGTATTTCCCGGCGCAGTGGGCCCTGCTTAAACAGAACGTCGAGGGGGCATACTCTCAGGCGTATCCATGCGGCGTGCCAGAGACCTACAATCTTGGCAGCTTCGACAAGCGGTTCAACATCTCGCAATCTGATTTTCTCGGTGCGGTGCAGAAGGCCCAGCATGTGTGGGAAGTCGCCGCAGGACGTCCGTTGTTCAAGCCGGTCGACAAGGGCGGGGCACTGGTCGTCAATCTCATCTACGATGACCGGCAGAGGGCCACCGACAAGCTGCGCAATCTCGGCGTGAACATCACGGCCGACAAGGCCGGCTATGACCGGCTGAAGGCCGAGCACGCCGCTCTTTCCGCGCAACTTGCGCCGAAGAAAACGGCCTTTGACACGGCCGTTTCGGCGCATGATCGTCACATGGCGGCATACGAGCAGTCGGTCACGAGTTGGAATGATCGGGGCGGGGCGCCTCAGTCGGTGTATGAGCAGCTCAATGCCGAAAAGGCGGCGCTCGATGCCGAGGCTGCGCAACTTAACGCGCAGCGCGATGAGATCAACGCCATGGTCGATCGCATCAATGCCAACGTCGAAGTGCTCAACCGTCTGGCTACGTCGCTCAACCTGACTGCCGAGGCATATAACGGAGTCTCTACGTCGCGCGGCGCGGAATTCGAGGAAGGCCTGTTTACCGGAACCCAGGGCAGCGGCAAGATCGACATTTACGAGTTCGACAATCGCGACATGCTGTTGCGGTTGCTGATTCACGAGACCGGTCATTCGCTTGGTCTTGGGCACGTCGATGATCCCCATGCCGTCATGTACCGCCTCAACAGCGGCAAGAACCTCACGCTCACCGCGTCTGACATCGCAGAACTGAAGCGGGTCTGCAGGTTGCCGTAAGGTACGGCCCGATTTTGGGTTTTTGTCCCGTGTGCGCGCTTGCGCCGGAGTTGTCGGTCGCGTAGGATTGGTTAAAGTTCATTTTTTCCGAAGGAGAGTGTCATGGCAGTATTGCCCAAGCGTTTCTTGTGCATCGCGATCGTCGTCATCGGCGTTTTGATTTTGAGGGGGAGCAACGCGACTGCCGCAGGACAAGTGGCTACGAAGGTCCTCATTTACGACGCCTCCGGCAACGTCGTGACCTCGCCGTTCGTCGCCGAGAAAGGCGTCGGAAAGCACTTCACGGCACGCGTTTTCGATCAGGACGGACGGCCGATGCATGCTGACGTGCAATGGTTCTCGGATGCCGATACGGGAATCGCGGTCAAGGATACCGCTGGCGCCACCGTCACCATGACCAAGGACCTCTACGATGATCCGAACGGTTTCGAGCCGTGGACGAACATCCGAGCCTGCGTCGGCGAGCTGTGCGCCTGGGTCTGCGTGAACGGCGCGGTCAATCTTTCCGGCAGCTGGAGGGTGTACGTCGAGGTCACCAACGCGCCTTTTGGCAGCCAGTGGGTCAATCTGCGGTTCGCGCAGGACGGCAGGAACCTGTCGTGCTCCGGCATTACCGACAAGCCCATTACTGCCACGCTCAACGGACGCACGTTGCTGTTCCATGACCCGAACAACGAGCTGACGTACTTTCGCGGCAGCCTGACGGTAAGCGGCCGCGCGCGGGGACAGTGGGTCAGTTATAAGGGGTACAAGGGTAACTGGTACGCCCGAAGGTAGGAGATTCCGGCCCGACGCTTGTCGGGCCTTTTTTGTCCGCGCCGTCCTGCTGCCCGTGGATGCTTGACGAGAATGCGTCTTGGCACTATTATTTAGCCTACCTAAATAATAGTGCCTGAAACTATGCCGTCACGCATCGATGTGCTGGCGATGTCGTTCATCGAGACGATTCGCCGCGTCAAGGAGCACATGACCGGCAGGGACGCGCTTGAAGGGGGTTGCACCCTGGTGCAGCTTGGCCTGTTGTGGCGCATCTCTCAGGTCGGGAACCCCACCATGAAGGACGTCGCCTCATTCATGCGCGCGGCCCCGCCTTCGGCCACTGGCGTCATCAACGGCATGGTCAAGGCAAAGCTGCTGAAGCGGGCCGTCGATAAGGGTGACCGCCGCTCGGTACGCCTGCGGATCACGCCGCACGGCACGCGCGTCCTGAACTGCGGATGGAAAATGATGCTCGCACGCATGCGCAAGTTGCTCGGCACGCTTTCCAGGGAGGACCAATCCCGTTTGTCGCTCATTCTTGCCAGGCTGTCCGTCGCCTTCACCGAATGATTTTCTTGATTTGCCAACTGTTATGAAAAGCTCGCAACGTCTCACCCTCTATCTCGTATCCGCCGCAATCATGATCGCCTCGGTCGCCGCGGCCTTCTACTCGGTCAGCATCTCCAAAAAGCCCGTCCTTGCTTCCGTGGCCGTCAGTCGCGCTGACGTCACGCGCCTCGTGAACGTCACCGGGGAAGTGAAGGCCGATGTCGACGTGGACCTCGCCTTTGAACGCGGCGGTTCCGTTTCCCGTGTCGCCGCCAAGGTCGGTGACAAGGTGCTTGCCGGCCAAATAGTGGTTTCGCTCGGCGCTGCCGACGTGGCCGCGCAGTTGACGCAGGCCGAGGCGGCGCAGGCCGCCGCCGAGGCGCGTCTGGCTTCCGTGAAGCGCGGCGCTCGCAATGAAGATGTCGCCGTGCAGGACGCCGGTGTCCGTGCCGCGCAGGGCTCCGTTACCGAGTCGCGCACCGGGCTGGTCGACAAGCTGCAGAGCGCGTTTGCCGCTGCCGATGACGCCGTCCGCGGAAAGGCCGATCAGCTCTTCACCGAGCCGACCGGCGCCTCCCCGCGTTTTTCCTTCTTCATTCCTGACCAGCGACTTTCCGACGATCTCGGTTGGCAGCGCTACCTGATCGAGAAGCGTTTGGCCGACTGGCAGACGCGCAACGTCGCGCTTACCGCCGGCGCCGATCTCGACGCGGCCGTCATCGCCACCAAGACCGACCTCGATTACGTGAAGACCTTCCTTGACGGCGTCGTTGGCGCAGTCGACAAAGTCAACGCCTCTTCGAATCCGACGCTTGCTCCGGGAGCCATTGACGGCTATAAGGTGAATTTGTCCATGGCGCGCACTAACGTCCTGGCAGTTCAGTCCGCGTTAACTGTGGGGCTTGAGAAGCTTCACGGCGCCAATGCCGCGCTGGACATCGTTTCGTCGCAGAAGACGCTCAAGGTTGCCGCGCCTGCCATTGAAGACGTGGCCGTGCAGGAAGCCGCCGTGCAGCAAGCTGCCGCCGCGGTCGATGCCGTCCGCGTGCAGTTGGGCAAGACCTCCCTCCGTGCGCCGTTTGCCGGAGTGGTCACGCGCATGGACGCCAAGACGGGAGCGACCGTGACTCCCGGCGTGCCGCTGGTCACCGTCATGGGTGACGGTACCTACGAAATCGAAGCGCTTGTTCCCGAAGCGGACATCGCTGACGTCAAGGTCGGCGAAGATTCCGCCGTTACGCTCGACGCGTACGGTACCGGCGTGCCTTTCACTGCCAGCGTCGCGCTCATTGATCCTGCCCAGTCCACGGTGAACGGCGCCAGCGGCTACAAGGTCACGTTGCGCTTCCGCGATGCCGATGAACGCATCAAGCCTGGCATGACGGCAAACGCCGCCATTATCGCCGGTACGCGCACGAACGCGCTCGTGGTTCCCCGCAGCGCCGTCATTTCCCGAGACGGCCAGGCCTTCGTGCTGGTCATGGACGGCAACGGCACCGAGCAGCGCAAGGTGACGCTCGGCCTCCGCGGCGCCGATACGGTGGAAGTCACCGGCGGCCTGAAGGAGGGGGAGCACATCGCCAACTTCGGAAACTGACCCGATTGATCTCGCACTTATGTCTCAAAACGACACCAAGAACGTCATTGAAGAAGAACGCAGGATCCTTGCCGAGGAAAAAAAGATATTGTCAGTCGTGCGCTTCGATACCAAGCTCGTCGCGATCCTCGCGCTGGTGGCCGTTTCGGCCGCCGTCGCCGCGGTGATGACGCTTCGTTCGTCGTCGCAACGTCTGGACAGCGACAAGGCGCAGATAGGGGCTTCGATCATCGGCTTGGCTCCGGAGACTCCCGGACCGCTCGAGGAGCTCTATGTGCATCCCGGCGATACCGTCGCGGCCAATGCGCCGGTGGCCCGCGTGGGCAATGAGCTGGTGAAAGCAAAAATTGCCGGTGAAATCATCTCCACGCAGCAGGACCTCGGCAAGCTCTTCAACCGCGGCGAGGCCGTGGTGACCATGATCGACCCGTCCGATCTCCGCGTGGTCGTGCGCATTGACGAGGATAAGGGCCTGAAGGACGTTCGTATCGGCCAACTTGCCGCCTTCACCGTGGATGCCTTCGGTTCCAAGCGCTACGTCGGTACCGTCGACGAGATCAGCCCCACCTCGCGCAGTTCCGACGTGGCCTTCACGATTTCCGACAAGCGTGAGATCAAGCAGTTCGACGTCAAGATTCGCTTCGATGCCGCGCAATACCCCGAGCTGAAGAACGGCATGTCCGCAAAAGTTTCCATCTTTAAGGACTGACATGGCTGCGACGACTGCCCAGACGAAAATCGAACGCCTCCGCTGGATGGTGCTGCTCACGGTCATCGTGGGCACCTTTTTGGGCCGTCTCGACCAGACCATCGTCAACCTGGCACTGCCTAAGATCATCAACGACTTCGGCATCACCGTGACTTCCGCCGGCTGGATCGCGACCGCCTACATTTTGGCCAACGCCGTGTTCGTGCCGATCTGGGGAAAGCTGGGAGACACGCTCGGGCGAAAAAGAATCTACATCATCGGATTTACCGTCTTCATCGTCGGTTCGGTGCTCGCCGGATTTGCCTGGAACCTGCAGTCGATGATCGTCTTCCGCGTGATCCAGGCCATTGCCGGTTCGGCCGACTATCCTACGGCCATGGCCATTTTGGCAGTGACGTTCCCCGGACAGAAGGAACGGGCGCAGGCACTCGGCATCTGGTCGTCGTCGTTTGCGGCGGCATCCGTCTTCGGTCCGCTGCTCGGCGGTCCGCTGATCGACAACTTCGGTTGGCGTTCGGTGTTCTTGGTGAACTTGCCGGTGGGAATCATCGGCTTGTTCATGGCGCAGGCGTACATCAAGGAGTCCGTCTCCGAGCGGAAACCCTTGCGGTTCGACTGGTGGGGTTCGGTCGCGTTGGGTATCGCGCTCTCGTCAGTGGTGCTGGTGCTCGACAAGGGTCTCGATTGGGGATGGACCTCTTTTAACAGCATGTCGGCTTACGCCGTAAGCGCCGTCTTCGTCGTCATTTTCATCCTGATCGAGCGCAGTCATCCCGAACCCATCGTCGATCTCAAATTTTTCCATAATCGCGTCTTCGTCAGCGCGCTCGTCAACAACTTCGTGGTGTTCATGGGCATGATGGGCGGATTGTTCCTGGTGCCGGTGTTCGCGCAGACCTTTCTCGGCCTTGACGCCACCGGTACCGGCATCCTGTTCATGCCGATGGCTGCGGCGATGATGTTCGCGGCGCCGATCGGCGGCAAGCTCGTCGGAAAGGTGCAGGCGCGTCATGTCATTTTTGCCAGCACCGTCGTGGCGGCCGTCGGCATCGGCATGTTCAGGGGGCTCGACGTGCGTTCGGGCGTCATCGACATCATCATCCCGATGTTCATCATGGCTTTCGGCATGGGTTTCGGCATGGCGCAGCGTACCAGCATCGTCGCGACGGCGGTGCCGCAGAATGAGATCGGCGTGGCATCGTCCGTCCTGGCATTGGCGCGCAACATCGCCGGAGCCTTCGGCATCGCCATCTTCGGTACCATCCTCACCAACTCCCTCAAAAACAACGTCATGGTGCTGTCTTCCAACACCACCGTCAACGTGAACGATCCGGCCACCGTCGGCAGGGTGATGGCGCTCATCGGTCTCAAGGCGCAAGTGCAGGCATACGACACTGTCTTCCTGGTCGGCGCCATCATCGTATTCGTCGGCGCTTTCCTGGCGCTGCTCATTCCCGACGTGGAAATGAAAAAAGACGTGGTCGTGCACGTGGAATGATTACGGGTCGGCAACCATTTCGGTTTCCTCGCTTCTCGCGTCGTTCCCGGCCTCCGCGCAAACGGTTCGGCCCATCACGTTTCCCGTGGACGTATCGCTGCCTTCACGTCAACAACGACACCCCCGGAACGGACGACGGGAATGGCGGACTTGAGCACGCTTACGCGCCAGATATCCTGTCGGCCTATCAGAGCCTGCTTGCCGCGTCGCTTGTCACGAGCTTTTCTCCAGGCGCGGCCGAGGCGGCAGCCGTAAGCATCAACGTTGATCGCGGCCTCGCGGTAAACCCGAATCCTGGTACGCTGATTTTTCCGGAGTGACCGCGGTGAGTGACGAGACATCGGCCTCGATGCCGCTGGGCGGCAATGTGACCTCTCGTCCACGCGTGAAGATGACGGGCCAGGCACGTGGAAGATATTTCGGACGCGTCGTTCATCAACTACAAGGTCGGTGATGCGGTGCTTCGCGCCGAATGACGCTTGAAAGTGACCGCGTTTTCTGGTAGCGTGTCATCGCGACGTCGTTGCGGGGAGGGCATTCATGGAATCGAATGATGATACTCCGAGGTTGTTGGTCTCGGCCCTTGTCACCAACAGTGACGGGGCGGCGCTTCTCACCAGGCACTCGCCGCATTGGAAATGGCACTTGCCGGACGGCGACGTGCGCTTTGGCGAGAAACTGTCCGACGCGATGCGGCGTTCTTTCCGCGATGACTTCGGCCTGTCGCTGCATCTGATCGGCATGCGTCCATGGCTCGTTACCGAGACTGTCAACCAATCGCGTCGTCTGCACGTCGTGGCGCATCATTTCCGAGCGGAGGTCGTCGGCGGTGCCGATGGCATCGTCGGACGAGACGACCTTCGCATCATGTGGTTTGCCCCGCGTCTCCTTACCGCGAATCTCAAGTACTTCATGCTGCAGTCCACGGCGCAAGCGCTGCGAGAGGCGTGCGGGCATGCATGATGGCGCTGAGCATCGTCACCGTCACGTCCTGAGAGGCGTGCTTTTTTTGCGTAAAAAAACTCCTCACTTACGCGAGGAGTCATGGCATGCCGGACGAAAACGAGCAGAAGACCGGCGCGCCGTCGATTCGTCGTAGCGGCAGCCTGTCGAAAATCTCGGGGTGTTTGCCGAGGATGAAGTCGTCGACGAACAGGAAGGCGTTGTTCGTGCGGAGCGACGCGCAAAGCGTTTGCAGCACCTTGTGCGCCACGCCCGGCGTGAAGTATCCCAGGAAATTTCGGCAGACGATCAGGTCGTACGGACCGCCGATGGGATCCTTGAAGACATCGGCCGTACGGAAGCGCAGGTAATCCATGACGCTGACGTCGACCAGGCAACGTACGTGGCGCGGAATGTCGCGGTAGGGGAGCATTCCCGAACGGGCCGAGTCGATGCAGGCGCGCTGCAGGTCCATGCCGTGGACTATGAAGGTCTTCATGCCGGCATCGAGACATTCGCCCGCGATGTTGACGGCTTCTTCTCCATGCGAGCAGGGGAACGACAGCAGTTGCGCCTCGCCCTGACGTTGCGCCAGGCGCGGCAGCACGGACTCGCGCAGGAACTCGAGCTCCGGCGCCTCGAACCGCATCAGCGAAGGTTCGCTGGTGATGAGGTTGGAACGGATTGCGTCGGCCAGCGTCATCTTGCCAAAGACGATATCGCCGGCCCAGTGCTTTCCGCGGCAGCCTGCGTTCAGGCGGGCGGCAAGGTCTTGGACGCTCAGCGACGCATCGACGACGGCCGTCAGTTCCCGCACGTAACGGGAGTCGGGGTCGAGGCGCGCGGCCTCGTAGGCGATGAGGGCACGGACTTCGTCCAGCGTTTTCATGTGAGGCCTCCGTGTGAGGATAAAAGGACTTTGGCAAAGGACAGGTTTGATCTCATGACATTCGTAACATCGTGTCTGGATACGGTCAACGAGCGCCGGTCCGTACGTTTTTTGTGCTACCGCGCGCAGTGCGCTACACTGCCATCATGATGCATCTGTGAAAATCCATGCCATGCCTGACAACATGCAAAAATCCGACGAAGAATGGAGGAAGGAGCTGACTCCGGAGCAGTACCGTATCCTTCGGGAGAAGGGCACTGAGGCGCCGGGGACTGGCGAGTACTACCATTCAAAAGAGAAGGGGGTCTTTTTGTGCGGCGCCTGCGGACAGGAACTGTTTTCATCCGATGCCAAATACGAATCAGGGAGCGGCTGGCCCAGCTTTTGGGAACCGGTCGCCGGGGACAGGGTTGAGACGGTCATCGATGAGAGCCACGACATGAAACGTGTCGAGGCGACGTGCAGCCGCTGCGGTTCGCATCTCGGCCACGTGTTCGAGGATGGTCCTGAAGACAAGTCCGGTCGGCGATTTTGCATCAACTCGGCATCTTTGAAACTCAGGAAGAAAGAATAATTCATTTGCTATGCGGTGGTCTCAGGTTTGGATGCGGCGAACGGTGATTGTGGTGTTGGCGCTTGCCGTGCCTGCTTTTGCATTGGTTGCCTTTGAGGGGCTGGTACGGGGCGGAAATGAGACTGACCGTCCACATTTGATCGAGCGGGCGTGGCACGCGCCGGCGAATGCCGCGAAGTCCCTGAAGCTGTTCGTGTCCGGTCAAAAGATTTCGGCAGCTGCGGGATCCGCAAGGGCGGGGGAATCCACGGGGAACGAAGTCAACCTGCCGGTGCTGGTGTATCACAACGTTCGTGACAAGGAGGCGGCAAAACCTCCCGGGTTGCGGCCGTACGACATCACGCCTGCGGAATTCGACGCGCAGATGGCGTATCTGGAAAAAAACGGATACACCTCGGTATCCTTCGGGGATCTTGAGTCCGCGCTTGATGGCGGCAAGCATCTGCCGCCGAAGCCCGTGCTCATCACTCTCGATGACGGGCGAGAGTCGCAGTGGCAGGATGCCTACCCGTCGCTGCTCAGGCATCATTTGACGGCTACCTTCTTCGTCTTTACCAATGCCGTCGGGCATGACAAGTACTTCACGTGGGAACAGCTCAAGGAGATGCAGGCGAACGGCATGGACGTGCAATCGCACACCGTCTATCATCCCTATCTGACGAAGGCGGACGACGCCACTCTCAGGAAGGAGATGGAACGCAGCAAGGCGTCCATCGAGAAAAATCTCGGCACCAAAGTGATCGCGGTAGCCTATCCCTTCGGCCTGCATGACGCTCGCGTCGATGCCGCGGCGAAGGCTGCCGGATACTTGTTCGCTCGCACCCTCAATCACGTCACGCGCATCGGTTCCGCCGATCACATGAACGTGCCTGGGTACATCACTACCGGTGATATCCGGAATTTTCCAAGAATCTTGTCGGGAGAAAAATAACCGCACTTACCATGGACGACCAACTTAACGAGCGGCTTAACGGCCTCGAAGCGCGCATGAACGCGATATTCGTCTCGGTAGAGAAGACACGGAAGTATTTTCTGTGGACGATGATCATTACCGTCGCCATGATCGTGA
Organism: bacterium; assembly: GCA_023246195.1. Lineage (GTDB taxonomy): Bacteria > Patescibacteriota > Patescibacteriia > SG8-24 > SG8-24 > JAHFIW01. The sequence goes on along the minus strand of JAHFIW010000013.1, from coordinate 8,596 downwards.
TCCCGCTGATCGGCATGGCCTTCGTCATTCCCGGCATCATCAGCACGTATTCGTCGCAACTCGGCGCGTTGCAATAGGCGGCATTCCACGGGAAAAAGAAAACGAGGGCGCAATTTTGCGGCCCTCGTTTTTGATGCGGTTACCTTACCGTCACCGTTCCGCCCTGATCGGGGAAGTTGTGATTGTGATACCCCCACGTGCCGACCGCGGTGAAGACGAACGACCATGTCTGCCCCATGGGGATCGTCGTCGTCTCGAAGCCGGGGATGTCGGTATGCGTCGGGTGCGGGTTTGACGCGACCGTGGGCGCGCTGTTGTCGAGCGAAATCCAGGTGACGGCGTTGTTCCGGTCGATGGTGACGTTCTTCGGAGAGAATCCGACATTCTGGATGACGTCAACGTAACCGTTCGGCGGATCAACGAGACGCTTGTCCACGTTAATGTTCGGGACGCCGGCAGTCAGGCCGGGCATGTTGTAGTCGGCTGCGATGGTGACGGGCGAGCCGGCGCGGTAGTCGGTGAAAAAGGCGTCCGGCACGTCGTCGACCATCTGGTTCCAGTGCGCGCCGTAGAGCGCCGAGGCGACCTGTTCCGAGGTCATGGGTCGGAGAATGCCGTTCTTGGAGACGGCGTAGACCTTCGGGTCGGTGGTGACCTTCACCAGGCGCGCGGCCGGCTTATAGGTGACATTGCCGCCGATGGGGATGAAGGAGAGCTCGTCGAGCGTAATCGTCTTTACCGCGTTGAAGTCGGCGTACCACGTGTGAAAGGTCTTGTCGTTGGGGAAGACGTAGCGCTTGAAGTCGCTGCCATAATAATAAACCGAGGTGTTTCCTGCGGTCTTGATGAGGTCTCCTCCGTGGAGGTCAGCGGCATTCGCGGCCAGCGGTGAGAGCGCTGCGGCAGCAAGGGCCAGGCCAGAGAGGGCGGCGGCAATGCGTGGGTGCATGGGGTCTCTTTTGAGATGAATGAAATTCCGTGATTCGCTGTGATTTTCTCTCAGTCATGGTACGCTTTTAACCTTCGTCCGTGAAGCGTTACGATATGAAGACTATCGAGGAATTTTACGGTCCAGACCTGATGCAAAGGATGCAATTGCCGCTTCCCGACGGCTACGTCTCTTATCGTTCCTGCAAGGAATATTTTTTGCGTGAGGCCGGCGCGATGGCGAATCTGCACCCGACCGGCACCGATGCCTGTCCGGGCGCGCGTTGGCATCACGGGCCGTTTCATTTTGAGAAGTACGTCACCGACGCGCAGCCGCAGCATGACCCCGCGGGACCGTTTCGCCTGTGCATCTGGCAGCCGATGACGCGTCTCGACAAGCCCGAAGGCTGGCATCGTGCTACCCAAGGCATGGGATTGCGCATGACCGGCTTTGCCAAGGTGGAAACTGCCGACAGCGGGGAATGGTCGTCGCATGCGCGGAGGCATCTGGCGCACTTCCGCAAGCTGGCGGCGGCGGGGGAGCGCGAGATCGTGACCGTGGGCATCGACGAATACCTTGCGGCCTACGCCAGGGCCGATCAGGATCGCACCATGAAGCAGTTTTTTCCCGGCATCCTGCGCGACAAGCTCCGCGCGCACGGTCCGCTTTTTCACCTGATCGTCTCTCGTCGCAAGAACGGGCCGATCGATGCGGGCTTTGCCTATCTCCATATTCCCGAAGCGCGTCAGTCCACGCATGTTTCCGCCTTCATGTCCGGCGAAGGCAAAAAGGATTCGGCTTCCACCGGGCTGATCGCGCAGTGGTTCGAGGACTGTCGCAGGGAGAACATCCCGTATCTGGATTTCGGTTTTTTCTGGGCGCCGGGGGATCCTCCGGATTGGAGGGGGTTTTCGCGGTTCAAGTCGCAGTTCGCGATGCGCCTGATCCGTTATCCCAAGCCGCTGATGCGCTGGTTCGGCCGACCGTTTTGGAAAAAGGCATGATGAAAAATATTTTTCGAACGCTATGTCCACCGTGCACACTCCGCCGGAACAGCAACCCGTAAGTCGTCCGCTCATTTTCCTCGGCGGGCCGATTCAGGGCGCACCCGATTGGCAGAAGCAGGCCATCGCGTTCATTTCTGCCGAAGCGCCGGACATCGATATCGCTTCGCCTCGCCGGCCAACCGTGACTGAGGGGGAGTTCGCCGAGGACGAGTACATGAAGCAGGTGAATTGGGAACATGAGCATCTCGCCATGGCGGCGATGCGCGGCGTCACTCTTTTTTGGCTGGCTGCCGAAGCCGAACATGTTCCCGGCCGATCATACGCGCAAACTACCCGGTTCGAGCTGGGCGAGGCAGTGACGGCGCATCGTTACGGGGGCACGTCGGTGGTGGTGGGGATCGAGAAGGGTTTCACGAACGCGCGTTACTTGCGGTTCACCATAGGCAAGAAAGCCCCGTCGATTCCGCTCTGTGACACGCTCGAGGACACCTGTCGTCAGGCCATAGCGCTCGCACATCGTCAGGTTTGACGTCCCCTCGGTCGCACGGGTACCGCCGTCGTGCTATAGTTTATTTGGTTAGGGGTTTTCAAATAACATACGCGGTAAAGTCATTTTGTATGATGGGAAAACGCATGTCATTTGCGTTGGCCGCTGCCACGCTCCTTTTCGTGGGGGCAGGCTGCGCGGCTGGCCAGCAGGTTTCGACGGATGTGAACGCGGTACCGGTTAACAATGCGCAGCCTGACACCGTGCAGGCTGGCGCAAACGTGAATGCCGGCATTGACGCTGGCGTGAACGCGGCCGACAAGGTCGTCATCCCCGCGACCATCGATGCCTCGGTCGATGCCATCCTCAAGGACGGGAGCGCCGAGATTGACGCGCATAAGGATGTCGAAAATGACGCCTCGGAAGTCGATTCCGACAAGGCGTCGGCTAAAGCCTTTGGCACTGCTTCCTATGACAATGAAATCAAGTAAGCTCGTCTCGACGATCGTCACGGTGGCGCTTGCCGCCACGATGTTCGCGCCTTTTGCGAATGCCGCGGACGCGGGCGTGACAGCCGGCACTTCGGGTGCCAATGAAACGGTCCGGGTGCGTACCGGTAATCTCGGAAGCTCTGGTCAGGACGGCGTCACTGTCGGCGGTAAGGCGACAGTTCCGACTGCTGCGCAATTCTGCGCCTTAATCGACAGCCGCATGCGGCTGACGGCCGAGCAGGTGGACGGCATGCGGTCGAAGATCGACGGTGACCGTGCCAAACGCGATGCACTCTTGCGCGATCGTCAGCTTTCGCGCGATGCCAACCTCAAGACGACACGTGATACGCAGGATGTCCGAGTCGACGGGATCGTCGCGATGCTGAGCGGCAGGGCCACGACCGATGCGCAAAAGGCGGCGGTAGTTTCCTTCCAGGCCAATAGCAAGATCGCGCTCGACACGCGTCGGGCCGCCGTCGAACAGGCCAATGCCGATTTCAAGGCTGGCATGGACAAGGTCAGCGCCGACCATGCGACCAGGATTGACGCCGCCGTGACTGCGATGCAGGCTGCGATTCAAGCAGCTCTCGACAAGGCCAAGTCCGACTGTGCCGCTGGCGTGGCAAGTGCCGATGCCCGCGCCACGATGCTGAAGACCATCGAGGCGGCTCGCGCCAAGTTCAAGACGGATACCGCCGGCATCGATAAGGTCGGTACGTCCGCAAAAGCATTGGCCTCCGTTCATCGCGTCGCGCTCGACAAGGCCTTTGCCGCTTTCAAAGTTGCCATGGAAGCCGATCGCAAGGCCCTCAAGGCTGCCTTCCCGGACGAAAAGAAGGACAATGCGAAGAAGCCGTCCGGCATGATCAATGCCAACGTCAGCGGCTCGGCTACCGCAGCCAACTAACGTAAGAAAAAACGCGGCCCGACATCATGTCGGGCCGCGTTTTGCGTTGCGAGGCCTAATCCTCGACTACGAATGCCAGTTTCATGTCAACGTGGAACTCGGTAATCTTGCCTTCGTGGACCTTGGCAGTCTGTCCGATGACGTCGACGCCGTTGATGTTCTTGACGGTCTTAGAGGCGCGCGATACGCCGCTCTGGATGGCGTCTTCGAAGTTCTTCGTAGACACGCCGACGATTTCGATGATTTTCACGACCATGCGTTGATGAGGAAGTGACTTAACGTCTTCCAGCATACTCTTTTTTGGCGGTGAGTGACAGTGGACAGGGGCTGCATGCTGTATTGCGTATTTGTTCAGCTGTTGTCCAAATTCCACATCCTAAGACCCGACCCCTTTTCAACGCGCCTTAAAAATGCTATACTGATGGGGTATGAAAGAGTTTGAAGTCATCGGAAAGGGCGACTCCTTACTTGTACGGGCCACCACCCGTGCCGGACTCGTGACGGCTGCCGTTCAGGGCCTGATGGCCGCGGCCGGTCCTCGCACCTCTGAAATGGACGAGAAAACCGAGCGTGTCTTCTCGGTTTCTGCCGATGATTTCGGCAGGCTGTTGGCTGACCTGCTCGCATCGGCTACCGAAGCTTCCAAGAAGCACAAGGAGGCCTACGAAGACATCCATTTCACGCTCATCACCGACAAGAAGGCCGAAGGTACGTTCGTGGGCCGTCCGGCAAAAAGTTTTCACGATCCGCTTCGCAAACCCAAGGGCATGATTGACGTTGCGAAGAATGAAGTGGGGGAATGGGAAACGACCATCTCATTGGAATAAAAGAGGTCATCCAAGACGGATGGCCTTTTTCGATTCAGTCAGCGCAAGCCGACGTGCGGCACGATGGCACGGCAATGCCATTTTTTCGGAAATACGATTTTCTTATGACAGAGAAGCTTCCTCCGCAATCAGAGATGTCCGATGCTGAGAGACGGTTTGAGGAAGTCGGCATGCGCACGCCTGCCGGACTCGAGGAGGTGTCGGCGGTTTCCGACAGGACTCCGCTGACCTGGCGGACGGTCATGCGCTACTTTTTCGAAGCCGCGCTGGCGGTGATGCTGCCCTTCATGTGCATGGAGGCTTTTGGCCTATGGCAGATGGCCTGTCCCGACCATCTCGTTTCTGCCGATACTCCCGCCCAGTACAAGCTGTCGTTCAAAAAGCTGACGCTGCACACCGGCGACGGTTACGACATCGCCGCTTGGGACGTGGCTCCGGTCACGGCGTCAGATGATGCCATCCTGGTATTGCCTGGCTACGCTTCCGACAAGGGTTCGATCTTGCCGCGGACGGCGTTCCTCGGGCAGACTCACCGGTTGTTGTACATCGACTTCCGCTCGTTCGGCGAAAGCAGCGGCAAGTATACGACCATGGGGCTGCGAGAAGTCGAGGATGCCATGACGGCTGTCCGTTACCTGAAGGAACAAGGCGTGAAACGCATCGGTATCTACGGATTTACCATGGGCGGGGCCGTGGCATTGATGGCTGCCGCGCGCGATCCGGCCGTCACCGCCGTCGTGACTGAGGACGCTTATGCCGACTTCGGCATCGTCGCGGGAGATCCGTACGGCTATCTCGGGCCCGCGCGGCCGGCCTTCGCCTGGTTCGCCAAGGAGTTCGTGCAGCTGCTGTTTCGGATGAATGTCGATGCCGTGTCGCCCTCCGCGGTAGCTTCGTCGATCAAGGTGCCCGTATTGGTCATTCATTCGCGCGCTGACGCGAGCGTGCCTATCGTACATGCGGACATTCTCCGTAGCCGCATGAAGGACAATGCCAATGTCCAGTTCTGGTATACCGACGGTAACGCCGACCTGGCCTCGCGTACCGCGTTTGCGCAGGCGCTGTTGGGATTTTTCGGCAAGAACTTGGCCGCCTCCGCGCATGTTTCGCCGTGACGTTTCGGGTAAGAACGGCTATCATTCACGCATATCATTATCCGCAACGTATGACCCTCACTCAAGGTGACAAGGCTCCGGAGTTCACGCTGCCTGACCAAGAGGGGCGCCCTCATCATCTTTCCGATTACAAAGGCGACTGGGTACTGCTCTATTTTTATCCCAAGGATGACACGCCGGGCTGCACCACCGAAGCATGCGCCCTGCGAGACAGGTTCGAGGATTTCGGTGACGCCGGCATCACCGTGCTGGGCGTCAGCACCGACTCGGTGAAGAGTCATGCCAAGTTCGTGCAGAAGCATGCGCTGCCCTTCACCTTGCTGGCCGACGAAAAGAAGGAAGTCGTGGAGCTGTACGGCGTGTTCGGCGAAAAGAAATTCTTGGGCCGGAACTACATGGGCACTAACCGCACCTCGTTCCTGATCGATCCCGAAGGCGACATCGCCAAAGTGTATGACAGCGTGAAGCCGGCAATGCACGCGGACGAGGTCTATGCCGATGTCGAAAAACTGAAGCAGAATCCGGAATAAGGCGGAATGCACCAGAATAAAAAAGAGCGGCCTCGTAAGGGGGCCGCTTTTCGCATTATGCCGGAATGGTTCGGGCTTTGCCGATGATGCCGTCCCAAGGGACGACGTTCTTTTCGCATGGCACCAGCCGGTGCCGCAGCCACGGTGCGTACCACGGTCCCTTGCCGCGATAGACGGTAATCGAGGCGTTCTCTGCCACGTGGCCGTGATAGAGCCTGACCGCCTCTTCGATGGAGAAGTGGCAGATGAGACGGTCGAACAGGATCATCCAGAAGCCGTGCGCCACTATCAGCACCTTCTGGCCGGCGCAATCGCGCGAGAGCGTGCCGAGAAAGCTGTGGATGCGCTGCTCGATGTCCGGCCAGTTCTCTCCTCCAAACGGACGGTAGTGGTAGAGGCCTTCGCGCTGCTTGCGTAACAGCTCTTCGGGGAAGCGCTGTTCGATCTGGCCCTCGGTCATCACGTGGTAGATACCGCGTTGCGCTTCGGCCAAACGCGGATCCTCGTAAGCGCGTTCGGCCGGGCAGATGATGTCCAGCGTTTCCTTGGCGCGGGCGTAGTAGGACGAGTACCGCACGTCGAACGTGCCGAATCTCTCACGCAACCATTGGCCGGTCACTGCGGCCTGCTGGCGGCCTCGTCCGGTCAGCGGGTAGGCATGCGTGGCGACTTCGTAGGTCGCGCGTTTGTCGACGGACATGGTGTTGCCGACCGACTCGGCATGACGGACTAACACCAGCAGCTTGGGCCATCCCATGGTTCGCTCCTTGAGTGGGTTCCTGTAATGAACGCATGTGGAATATGGCGTAACGGAAGGTTCGTGTCAATCGAGGCGGATGCATGCTACACTGACGGTATCATGGCATTCCGCGGACGTGCCTTTCGCCGGTAAAACGCGTCAAAAAAGGAAGGGTCACGGCTCGCGTCGACGCGATCCGCCTGCAGAAGCGCTAATCTTTTTTCCATGCGCGTCCATTTTTCCAAACGTGTCCTCGCGTACTTCACGGTCATCGACGTCGTTCTGATTTTTTCGGCATTGTGGTTTTTTTCCATGCGCCACGGAAACGCCGTTCCCGTCGGTTTGGAAGGTTTTGAAAAAGGCGGCCTCCGCCTGACCAGTCCGGCCTTCGGGCAAAACGGGCCAATCCCGGTGCGTTTTGCCTGCGTCAGCGAAGGCGGCGACAACGTCAGTCCTCCGCTGTCCATCTCCGGAGTACCGTCCGGCACGAAGTCGTTGGCGTTGGTAGTGGAAGATCCCGACGCCCCGTTCGGCATATGGACGCACTGGACGATCTGGAACCTGTCACCGCATCTTTCGGAGCTCAGGGAGGGTGCCGTGCCCGATGGCGCCATGCAGGGTCCCAACAGCAGCCGCGACAAGGCTTACGGAGGACCGTGTCCGCCACAGGGCGCGCATCGCTACTTCTTCAAGTTGTACGCGCTCGATGCCGCGTTGCAGGTTTCCGAAGATATTGATTCGCACGCGCTCCAGCAGGCCATCGTTCCGCACATGCTCGGACAGGCGGTCCTCGTGGGAACCTTCCGAAAGCCGTAACCGCACTTCGCGCCTACCGACATGGAACAGACGCATGCCATCACTTTTTCCGCAGTGGCCGCCTCGCTCGGGACTGACATCGAGCACGGTCTTTCCGATGCCGTCGCGAAGAGGCGATTTGCGGAATACGGAGCAAACGAGCTCCCTGCGGGAAAGAGAGTTTCGTTGCTGTTGCTGTTCCTCAAGCAGTTTCACAGCGGGCTGATCTACATTCTGCTCGTGGCTGCCGGCATTTCGGCCGTGGCGGGGGAGTGGGACGATGTTTCGGGCATCGTACTCGCGGTGATCTTCAGTTCGGTCGTCGGCTTCGTGCAGGAACGTCGGGCCGAAGGAGCCTTGGGCCGATTGCGCGAGATGGTGGTGCAAGAAGCGGCGGTCATTCGCGAGGGGCGCGTGCACCGGCTGCCCGCGCGGGAGCTCGTGTCGGGCGATCTCGTGTTGCTTTCCGAAGGTGACCGCGTCACGGCCGACTTGCGCATCGTCGAAAGCAGGGGGCTGGCCATGAATGAGGCCGCATTGACCGGCGAATCGTCGAATGCCAAGAAGTCGGCGGAGCCGGTTGGCAGTGAGACATTGCTTCCCGATCGGTCGTGCATGGCTTGGATGGGAACGACGGTCGTCTCGGGTGAAGGGCGTGGCATCGTGGTAGAGACCGGCGCGCGTACGGCATTCGGGAAGATCGCCGCCTCGCTGGTCAGCATCCGTCGCGGACGTACTCCGCTCGAAGAACGGCTGGACAAACTCGGTCG
>JAHFIW010000039.1 GCA_023246195.1 bacterium | reverse complement strand
TGCCGTTCTTCATTCTTGCGTTGATCGTGTCGGTCATCGGCGTTTTGCCGCTGGCTGTCGCCGGGAAGCTGCGTGCCGCGGCAATCGTCACGCCGTTCGCCACGGCCGTCACGTGGGGGATTTTCTACCGCTTTCCTCCGGACTTGGTGAATCCGTTTTGGGGAGGATTGGGTTTCATCACCGCACTTTACTCCGCATTGAGCGCCGGCGCGGTCATCATGGACGGGCAGGACCGCAAACCGCAGCTGTCGGGTTCTTGGCCGCAGCCCAAAATGGGCAGGCAAAGCAAGGTCAAATACGTTCTGCCGGCCTCGCTTCCGACCGTCATCGTCGTCTGTCTGCTCGTCCGTTGGATCGGCAGTACGCCGATGTTCCGTTCGGCGGACTATGCCGCCATGCTCGGCGAGGTGCAGTCGCGAGTCTGGACGCAGGACGTGCAGCCCAAGGATCCCCAACACGTTCGCAAGGTTCCGGAGGCGTACGCTTCATGGGTGGCCAACAAGCAGCTCGGAGCAGCGGACAGCGCGCTTGGCAGCCAGTACGAACTGGATACGGAGCACATGACCGTGCAGATGGTCCGCGGCGAGATCTGGTTCGTGGTGCCTCTCAAGTTCAAGGATTGGGGCACCTGGCGCGCCAAGGAAACGGCGCCGGGTTTCATCATGGTCAGTGCGGAGGATCCGAATCGCGAGGCGGTTTCGGTGTTCGATCGGCAGTACGCGTACATGCCGAGCGCCTACTTCGGCAATGAGCTGGCACGTCATCTCTGGACGCACGGCTATTCCGACAAGAGGCTCTCCGACTTCACCTTCGAGGTGGACGAGGAGAATCGCGGTTGGTGGGTGGTCACCGTGACTCATCCGACCGTCGGTTGGAGCGCTGACAGGGTGGACGGCGTGGTCATCGTCAATCCGACCGATGGCAGCTTCACCTACCGCGCATTGGGCGACGTGCCCAAATGGGTGGATCGGGTGATGCCCGCGTCGCTGATGGAATCGTACATGGCCTGGCGTGGCGAGTATGCCGCAGGCTGGCTGAACAGCTGGTTCAGCGAGGTCAACCTGACGCAGCCGGAGGATCTCACGTTCGTCCACGGCTCTGACGACGAACCGTACTTCGTCGCCGATATCACGTCGATCAACGACAAGGATGACGCGTTGCTCGGCCTGATGTACGTGAACGCCCGCGACGGCAGGACGACGTACTACAAGGCCAAGGGCGTCACTTCGCGTGCGGCCCTGCAGGCGGTCAATGCGAAGATCTCCTACAAGAAGTGGTCTGGCCAGTCGCCGGTGCTGTACAACATGTACGGCACCATGGCGGACATCATTCCGCTGATTGCGGAGAATTCCACGTATCAAGGCGTGGCCATCGTCAACATCGCCAAGCCGCAGGACGTGGCCATCGGCACGGACATGACCGAGGCGTTACGCGAGTATCAAAAGCTGCTTTCGGTCGGGTCTGATCCCGCGCCGGAGTTGGCCATGAAAACGCGCACGCTCACCGGTATCGTTCTCCGCTTCTCGAGAGACGACGGCGATCACGGCTCGGTGTATTACGTTCTGCTCAAGGACGGGAAGACCATCTTCACCTCCGGCGGGGAGCTGTCGCCTAAGCTGCCGCTTACCAGGGAGGGCGACACGGTCACCCTGACCTACGTCGACTCCGGAGAAGCGGTCGAGCCGCTGTTGTCATTCGATAACAGCTCAATCCGGCTCGACGGGGTGATGCCCAAGAGAGCCGCTCCCGACAAGAGATGAGTTGGAATGCCCGTTAACCCCGTTCGACCCGCCTTCACGGCGGGTCTTTTTTTCGACATGGCCGGATTGACGGCGGCGGGCGTCCATGCTAACGTCGCCCGTCGGTCTTTCAAAGAAAGGAACGGTCATGTACGAGAGTTTTGCCGAGGACGTCGCCGCGGCGGCGTCGGTCATGCCGGATTTGGTGCATGAGGTCATGGCATTTATCAGGGAGAAGCGCTTCAGTTTCGTCCGTCAGGACAAGGTCGGGCTGGACGGTGACGTGGACATCGTTACCGATATCGACAGGGAGGCGCAGCGAATGTATCGGTCCCGACTCGCGCTTCTCACGCCGCATTTCGGCATGATCGGCGAGGAAGACGGGTTGTCGGTGAAGTGCCGCTATGAGGGTCATGACGTCTATTGGACCAATGATCCCATCGACGGCACCGAGGCGTTCGGCAGGAGACAGTCGCATGGCGTGGGCACGATGCTGGCGCTTGTCGCCGACGGCGCGGTCGTTGCGGCCTGCATCGGCGACATCTGCACCGGCGAGCGGTACTCATACGGACCGGATGACGGCGGTGCTTGGAGGATCGATTCTTCGGGATCGCGCATGGCGTTGGGCCTGTACCCCGCAAGGCCGCTGTCGGAACACCTCGTCCTGTTGGGCCAGCGTCCGGAACTCTACTCGAAGGCCACCCAGCACATGATTGGCTTGAGAGCTAACGGCGGGCTGTTCAAGTACATGGAGATAGACAAGGGTAGTATCGGCATTCGCATGGCGCGCCTATGGAAGGGCGAAGTCGGTGCGGTAGTCCTGAAGGCCCGCCATGAAACTCCGTGGGACGACACGCCCCTCGTCGGTTTCTGCAAAAAGCTCGGCTTTAAGTTCCTGAAGCAGGACGGCTCTGGCCGATTCGAGGAGTTTGCGCCGAAGCTGGTCGAATCGCCCAGAAAGGTGGCGCATGAAACGCTCATTGTTCACGAATCCCGTCTCGGCGACTTGCGCCAATGGGAACAGGAGTCGCGCACGTAGCCGCGCGAGCCGTCCGTCGTCTGTGCGGCCCAATGTTCTCGGGCCGTTTTCTTTTTGGCCGGGTGCGGGTATCCTAAAGCCGTTCTTTCGACAGCGGAAAAGGAGCAGCTCCATGCGGCACGGATTCCTTCGTCTGTTGATGTTCGCCGTCATGACGGTCCTGTTTTGCACGGCGTGCGACAGTCCGCCCGCCCGTTACGTCAACGCGCATCACGGGAGCCAGGCGGTGGTCGCCATCTGGCTCGATCCCAAGGCAGGTCTTCCTCCGGAAGACACCCTGGTCGGATGCAACTACTGGAACGAGATGGACGTCCGCTGCGTGATGGCGAAAAATCTCGTCGAGGCTGACGTGGTCATCATGTCGGACGATCATCCGTGTTCGCCCAACGGCGACGGCACCATGGATATCGCCTATGCCAGCTCGTATCGCGTCATCTCGGTTCGGGTCGATTGCTTTTATGACACCAAACGCGTGACCGGATTCGACGGTGACGAGTATCGGTCGGTGATCGCGCATGAGATCGGTCATGAGCTCGGCATCTGGGATCACGTACCGCTCGCGTGCGACAAAAAGTCCGAGCAGTCCGGCGCGGAAGGCGCACGCCGTTGCGGACGCGCCATCATGAATCCGGTCTACGACAAGAAGGTCCTGTATCTTACGCAAGCCGACGGTGTCGCTTTCGATCAGCGCGATTCCAGTCACACGGTGCTGCCGCCGCGTGCGGTTTCGGATCGCGATGCCTGCGTGATGACGACACGCGGAAAATGACGCCCCCCCTCCATGCAGGAGGGGATTTTTTTATCGCGCGGCGCGGAACAGAAAAACGTCATCCGTATCAGGATGACGCGCGGTTCTTTCCGAAGAGGGAGACGAATCCGACGCCTAAGTGCGTGGTGCCGTTGATGACAGGATAGGCCAGGTCGGGCCAGTGGCCTCGCCAGCGCAGGGTGACCGCGCCGAGCATGAAGACGTAGGCCGTTCCCCATAGGAGCCACGGCATCGGACGTTCCGATCCCGCATCTGCCAGGATGCGACGGTAGGTGGGAATCATCGAGATGGTGATGGCCGCCTGCAGGATCAGGTTGGCGAGAGTGGCGTCGCGCCAATGCCACCAGGCTATCGCTGCGGAGAGGCCGACGGCGAACAGGACGACGTCCATCTTGTCGACATGGGCGGTACTCTTCCTGAGTAGCGCCAGGCAGAACACCGTCGTGCAGGCTGCCGCTCCGGCAAAGGAAGCGAAACTCTTTGAGGAGTCTCCGCTCATGACCAGATAACTGGTGGCGTTGAGCCAGGTGAGGATGACCCACAAGCCCCACGTCGCCAGGTGCAAAGGCTGCTGTCCGCGATAGTTGTAGCGGGCATACAGCGCGTAGGCGGCGAGATGCAGTCCCGCGGCGGTGACGCCGAACGCGGTGCCGATTGACGTTTGCATGGCGGACATCGACGTCTCCCTTGAATGAGCGTCCGTATTCGAGTACGGGACTGGCAGGTATAAACGAAAAGAGCGGTCTTGTCAATGCGGGCCGTGGCCTGGTTGGGGGCTTCTCCGCGTTGACTCGAGAACTTGCGCGTGTTAAGACCGAGTCAGTGTTCTTTGGAAAAAACGCCAGAAGGAGGCAGAATATGACCGAAGACATCGCGTCAGCGCTCGTGACTTGCGGATACCTGTCGCTCGGCTTCGTCGTCCTCGTCACGCTGTTTTTGATGATCCGTTGGTCAAATCGGGGGATGGCAGCCGGCAGATCGCCGGTATCCGGTTCGTACCTGTCGATCGAGAAGCTGGTGTCGATGATCGATGGATCGAACGGCAGAGCCTGCATGCGGATTCTGCACGAGAATCGCCGTCTGTTTGAGACGTCTCCGGGTTCGACGGGTAACCATCAGAATTGGCACGGCGGATACGTCGATCATGTCACTGACGGCATGAACGTGGCCGTCGCGCTCTATGCGACGCTCTCGTCCAAGCGCCCGCTGCCGTTCACTCTTTCCGATGCGTTGCTGGTCTTTTATCTGCATGACATCGAGAAGCCGTGGAGGTACGCTTTTGGAAGCGACGGTCAGTTGCGTCATCGAGACGGCTTCAAGACCAAGGAAGACGCGCATGACTTCCGTGCGGCAAAGCTGAAGGAATACGGCATCCGGCTTTCCACCGAGCAGCAGAACGGCCTGCGCTACGTGGAAGGGGAATTGGATGACTACTCCGGACGCAGGCGCGTAATGGGCCCCTTGGCGGCGTTTTGCCACCTGTGCGACGTGACGGGCGCGCGCATCTGGTTCGATAGGCCGACGATCGAGGGCGATCCGTGGGTCGGCGCGACGCGACGTCGCACCATCTGAACAGGCTGCAAGGACTCCGTCAGGAGTTCTTTTTCTTTTCGAAAAATACGGCAATCAAAAACGCGGCCTCTCGGCCGCGTCCGCGGTTTACCATCCGAACAGCTTGCCGACTTCTTCGGCTGTCTCGCGCTTGCGGGTCACGATGACGTCGCCGTCCTTGCAGACGATCTTGGCGGGACGTGAGAGCAGGCAGTGATGACTGGCCAGCGCGTCCTGATAGGCGCCGGTGTCGAGCACCGCGACGAGCGGGCGGTCGCCGTCCTCGATTTTGGGCAGGTTGACGCCTCCGCCGCCGGCCGTGTACTTGTCGTCGCTGTCGCAGCTGGAACCGGCCAGCCACACTTTTTGCACTCGACGGGTATCCATGCCGCTGGCCGGAATGACGTGCCAGCGCTGATGAATCGCCCAGGTATCGACCAGGTCGTTCATGAAGCTGCCGTCGATGGTGTACCAGCGCTTGGCGTAGCCTTCCCGCACCGGCTTATCGGAGATGACCGAGTAAGCGGTGATCTGCGCCGGCGCGGCCACGTGACGTCCCCATTCGCAGATGATGTTCGGCTCGCGCACGTTCAGCTTCACGCAGGCGTTCTTGAAGGTCTTGACGATGCGTTGCACCGCCGCCTTGGTGGAATAGAAGCGTTTCTTCTCATACGGCACGCCTCCGCCGCCGCCGATGTTGATGGTGTCGAGGTTCGGATTTTTCTCGCGCAGCTTGGCATAGATCATCACGGCGCGCTTGATCGGCGCGGTGAAGCCGTCCATGTTCTCGATCTGGCTGGAGATGTGGTAGGAGAGCACGGCCAGGTTGCGGATCTTGCCCATGCGCATCAGGTCGTCCTCGCGGATGCCGAAGACGTTGAACTTCTTGTCCCAGTGCGACTTCACGCGCAGGTTCATGTCGACGCGCACGCCGACTTCGCCCTTGTAGCGCTTGAAGAAGTCGAACTCGGAAGCTTCTTCGATGATCGGCGTGATCATCAGGCCCTTGCGGTCGAGCTCGTCGATGAGGGTGAGATACTTTTCGGTCTTGGGTCCGTTGCAGAGCACGCGGGTGCGGTCAGCGAACTTCTCCTGCTCCCACAGCTTCTTCACGATCCACAATTCGTTCGCGGAAGACGTTTCCAGATTCGCCCCTTCGGAGATGAGCGACAACACGAACTCCTTGCTCTGGTTGACCTTCATCGGATAGTGGTAGAAGAACCGGCCGCGGTAGTCGTTCAGCTTGATGTAGGCGTTGAAGATCTCGATGATGTTGCGGGCACGGCGCTCGATGATGTGCGGGAACACCAGTTCCAGCGGCGAGCCGTACTTCTTGACCAGCTCGGCGACGTTGTATTGGTAAAAGCCTTCCTTCACCAGCAGGTCGCCGCGCTTGGAGACGTCGAACCACTGGGTGTTGAATTCCTCCTTGCCCAGCTTCCAGAAATGTTTGAACCCGTTGCGCTTTTTCATAAGCAAAACAAAACGAACGTCCTTTAAGGGCGTTCGTCCACCAAAAAACAAACCGGAGTCGTATGTCCGCCGCGCACGAGCAGCCTGATAGGGAAGTCGTCTTTGTTGTCCATCAACGTCAGGCGGAATGAAATCCGTTTCAACTATAGCACGCGTGGTTTTAAGGGCACAATATGCCACCCATGAAAGAGCTTGTCAACAATGCGCATTCTTCGGAGCTGACTCGTGATATCATGTACGCGTATGAGTATTTTTGGGATCGCAAAAAAGACAAGTACGCCCGCGCCAAAATGGTCAGTGTACATCGCTCGATGCGCGAACGGGGCGTTATATACGGGCATGTCAAGCAACGTGGTTCGTCGGATTATCGCGCATAATGCCGGTAAGGGCGCCAAGTTCACTCGTTCGTTTCGTCCGGTGAAACTGTTGTGGACCATGGTAATTGGAAACAGAAGCGCGGCAGCGAAAAAAGAGTTTGCCATCAAGGCGCTATCTCGAGCAAAAAAGCTGGCGATAATCGGCGGAAAAATGGCAATCAAAAAACTCCCGTGAGGGAGTTTTTGTGATGTCTAGCGTTTGCGGAAGTCGCGATTGCGCGCGGGCTTCTTTTTGATGTCGCCGGAAGCGTGCGGGCCGAAGAAGCCTACGCCGCCCTCCGAGCCCGCGCCGCCAAGGATGTCACTGTGACTCTTGGCCGGTCGCTGCGACGGGCTGTTCGGGGTGATGACGATCGGCTTTGGGGCTGTCATGGGGCCGGTGCGAGGCTTGACCACGATCACGTTGGGGCGATCCTTGCCGGCAGGCTTCACGTAGTTGCCGCCGAACGGCTTGTTGCTGTGCGGGCGGGCGCCACCGCGGCCGATGGCGTTGGTGCGGTTGCCGCGTCCGCCGCCGTTGCCGTAGCTGCGCTCTTCGTCGCGTTCCACCGGGGGGAGCGAGCGGTGCGGAGGAAGGTCAACCGGCATTTTGGTGATGGGAAGCTGGATGCGGGTGGTACGCTCGATCTGGCGCACTTCGTCGCCCTGGTCGGGCATGGCGAAGGTGATGGCGTGACCCGAGAGTCCGGCGCGGCCGGTGCGGCCGATGCGGTGGACGTAGTCTTCCGGATTTTCCGGAATATCGTAGTTGATGACGGCGGCGATTCCGGAGACGTCGATGCCGCGGGCGGCGATGTCAGTGGCGACAAGCACGCGGTACTTGCCGGACTTGAAGCCGTCGAGAGCCTCGCGGCGCTGGGCCAGCGAGCGGTTGGAGTGGATTTCCGCCCCGGTATGCCCCATGGCCTTGACTGCGCGTAAGATCTTCTTGGCACCGAACTTGGTGCGCGAGAAAACCAGCACGGGGCCGCGGTGCTCGCCGAGCATCTTTTCCAGCAGGCGGTTCTTGTCGTCCTTGCGGACCACGAACAGCTCCTGAGTGACGTTGGCGGCGGCGGTTCCTTGGCGGGCGATCTCGATGCGGACCGGCAGCTTCATGTAGCTGGTGGCGATGCGCACGATTTCGTTCGGCATGGTTGCCGAGAAGAGCATCGTCTGGCGCTCCTTCGGGACCGTG